>NZ_CP023747.1:7120419-7446503 GCF_008704995.1 Streptomyces nodosus | reverse complement strand
GACTGCCCACGCAGTCGAGGGGGATGCCGTCCTCGCAGGCGACATACGGCCGCAGAGGCCGGCCGGCGTCATCGGCGCGGCGTAGTTCCTCGAGGGCTGCGGGAGGGATGGGCAGGGGTGTGTATACGGTCATGGGCCCAGCGTCGTCGGCCCGCCCCCGTCGTGCTGGCAGGAATCAGACACCAAGCCCGGCGCCCGCCCCGAACAGCACCAGCTGGTCCCTGATCCAGGGGTCGGCCAGGACCAACTGGTCGGCGATCCAAGGGTCGATACGGGCGCTGACCGAGTGCTCGCCGGTGTGGAGGCGGACGTGGACGACGATTCCCTCTCCGCCATGGTCCCGGCTGTCGGAACGGTGGGCGGAACGGACACCGCTCCCGCCGAGGGACTCGTCATGGGCGGTGGGGGCCTGCGCGTCCTGGACCACGACGGTCCGGGAGGGAACGTGCTCATGCACCTGCCCGGTGGCCGCGGACGCGGTGCCGCCGGCCACGAAGAAAACACTTCCGGCGAGTGCGGTGGAAACGCCCGCGGCCGCCATGTGACGCATGAACTTCTTCATGATCTTTCCTCCTTGCACCGTCCATCGGTCTCGGCCGTGAACGATGTAATCCACTGGTCTTCATCGCCGTTCAAGCTACGCACCACCGACCTAGTTGAACAATAAACTACCACCGTGAAACACATCACTCGGGCATATCGGAATAGATGAACACGTCAGCGACTCGCGAGCAAAAGGAGCAGGCGGGGCGCGGCACCGTGGCGGACCTCACTCGACCAAGCCGGACAAAAGGTGCCATCATCCAACTCGTGCAAGTTTCAACTACACCGTCGGGGCTCTTCCGGACGGTCACCCGAAGAACCGCCCGGCGGCCGACGGCCCGGCTCCGCGCCGAGTGGGCCGCACACCTGGCGCATGGCGCCAAGACCGTGGCCGCGGCCCTGCTGGCCTGGGGCGTCGCGGCCCCCTGGTCTCCCGCGGGCCACCCCTATCTGGCGGTCGCCACCGCTTTCCTGATGGTCAACGCCTCCACGGTCTACCGCTCCGTCACACAAGCGGCACGCAATGTCAGCGCCAAGGTGGCCGGTCTTGTCCTCGCCCTGTTGACCGTCCGGCTGCTGGGCGCCACGGCGGGCGCGGTCGCCGTCATCGCGCTCGTGGCCGTCCTGGCGGGCCCCCGCCGCGGTACCGACGACCGGCTCCAGATCGCGTCCACCGCGGTCGTCGCACTGGCCGCCACCGCGGCCGACCCCATGAACGGCCTGGTGTCCCCGGTACTGCAGACGCTGGTCGGCGCCGTGGTGGGCATCCTCGTCAACGCCCTCGTCCTGCCGCCCCTCTACCTCGACGCATCGGATTCCGCGGTGCACGAGGTCGCGCACGCCATGGCGCACCTGCTGGACGACATGGGCACCGGCCTCGGCCGGCACCGGCTCGCTTCCGGAGCGCACGCCTGGCTGCACCGGGCACGCAGACTGGAACAGCGCCTGACCCGTGCCGAGGAACAGCTGAGGAACGCCGACGAAAGCCTGCGCTGGAACACGCGGTGCCTCATCCACGGCCGGCGCAAGGAGACGGCCCACAGTGAGACTTTCAACGCCTTGCGGGGAGTCTCGCTCCAGGTCCGCGGAATCGCCCGGACCCTGGCCGACAACGCCCGCGACCAGCACGCCGGACACCGTCTGGGGCAGGAATTCCTCGCCCGCTACGCCGAAACCCTGCACCTGGCCGGGGAAGCGGTCCGGGAGTTCACCGTGCTGCCCACCGGGCCGGGTCCCTCCGGCACCGCGACGCCCGAGCAACTGCGTGAGGCGATCGACCGGGCGCTGGCCTGGCACACGACCATGACCGGCCTGATCGGCGAGGGCAGCCTCACCAAGCCGGGCGCATGGCACCTCTATGGATCGCTCATGACCGACATGGAACGGCTGCTGGCCGACCTCGACCATGAACACGCCCGCCGGGCAATGCGATTGGCGTTCACCCCCGGATGAGCGTGGGCGTAGGGCCGTTAGGGAAGGCCGCCGCAGAGGACCGCTACAGCCGGGCTCCGCGCCCGGGCTCCCCGTACCGGCCCGCACATCGACGGCGGCGCAACCCAGCGGACCGTTCACTCCTCAGGGCTCCCCCGGCCCCGGCACTCCCAGCCACGGATGCCAAGTCCCGTGCAGATCAAGGAGAAAGACAGACCATGAAGCACGTCTTCGGCCATCGCACCTTCACCGCGGCTCCGGCCGCCGTTCCCCCGCAGCGGGTCGCGTCGCCTGAGGGCGTCGCCGACCCCGTGCACACCCGGCCATGAAAAGCTGCGTGGACCACATGCTCGACATGGAGCTCGTGTCCCCCCTCGGCGTAAGGGTCGTGGTACCGACCCAACTGCTCTACAGAACACAGGATCCGCTCGCCGTGGAACTCCTCTTCCACAACAGCGTCCACGGTCTGACCCCATGGATCTTCGCCCGAGACCTGCTCACCGAGGGAACACGAACACCCAGCGGGAGCGGCGATGTACGGATCTGGCCGACCGGATCCAGGCCGACCTCGCTGCTGCATCTGCTGCTGTCCTCACCGCACGGCTCCGCCCATCTCACCGCCCCGCTCCCCGCGGTCGAGCGCTGGCTGTGCCGCACCTATCGGCTGGTGCCTCCCGGCAGCGAGTCCGACGCGCTGGACCTGGACACCGACCTCGGTCGATTCCTGGACGGCGGACGCTGACGCCTGGGCGGACGGCGCACACCGTCCCAGGTGTCATCGGGCGGCCCGCACGCGACATCCCGTCACCGACGGGGAGGGCGGTGGCCCCGAACCCGGGCACCACCGGAAAATCGTTGGCCCGTCCGCACGGCGCCGGATAGCTTGTGCGCCCATGATCATTGGCGTTCTTCAGGCGCTCGTCCAGTGGCTCCTCCGCGACAGCCCCGGCACCGCGGGTGCCGGCGCGCGGCGGGCGAGCCACCATGGCTGAACACCCCCCGGCACGGTCCGAGGCACCCTACGGAGCGGCCGAGGAGCGGTTGTTCTCCCGGACCCATCGGGCCGCCACCGCCAGTTTCTCCGCGGTCATGTTCCTCACCGGGTTCGCCGCGCTCGCCGTGGTGCCCACCCTGCCGACCGCGGCCCGGGACCTGGACGGGGTGTCCCTGTTCCCGTTGGTCGCGGGCTGTTTTGTGGCGGCGAGCCTGCTGGGCGGGGTCGTGGGCGGTCACTGGGCGGACCGTTCCGGGGCACGCAGGCCACTGGCGGCGGGCATGACGCTGACCGTGGTCACCCTGGTCGTCTCCGCCGCCAGCACCTCCATCTGGCAGTTGGCGGCCGGGCGCTTCCTGGACGGGCTGGCCGCCGGCATGGTCGCGGTGTCCGTCAACACCGCCATCGGTCAGGCGTATCCCGAACGTCTGCGGCCCCGTGCACTGGCCCTGATGAGCGCCTGCTGGGTCGTTCCGTCACTGACCGGCCCCCCGTTGGCCGGGCTGGTGTCCGAGTGGTGGTCGTGGCGGGTGGTGTTCTACGGTCTGGCCGCCCTGACCCTGCTGCCTGCGCTGGCCCTGGTGGTGGTACTGCGCGGCCCGTCCTGGAAGGGAGTCCCCGAGGTACCGGACGGCCCTCCGTCTCGCCCGCCGTTGCTGCTCGCCACGGCGGTGAGCCTGGGCGCATCGCTCGGTCAGTACGGTGTGTCGGGCTGGGACGGCCGACGTCTGCTGTTCGCGGCCGGAGGGCTGCTGCTTCTCGTCCTCTGTGCGCCACGGCTTCTTCCGCCGGGTACCTGGAGGGCGTTTCCCGGGCTGCCGGCCACCGTGCTGCTGCGCGGCCTCTCCTCCGGCGTCTATTTCACCATCGAGGCGTTCGTGCCCTTGATGCTGATCGCCGAACGGGGTGTGGCGGCGACGGTGACGGGCCTTGCGTTCACCGGTGCCGCCGTGCTGTGGGCAGCCGCCTCCTGGGTGCAGGGGCGCCTGGAACACCGGCCCCGGCACCAGTTGGTCGCCGTGGGATCGCTGATCATGACGACGGCCGTCGCGCTCGCCGTGGCCGGGACCCTGCCCGGTGTGCCGGCGCTCACCGCCGCGGCGGCCATGCTCGTCGCGGCCGTGGGGATGGGGCTGTTGAACCCGTCCCTGACCGTGCTGTCGCTCTCGCACAGTCCCCTCGGGCGGCAGGGTTATGCGAGCAGTGCGATGCAGACCAATCAGAACATCGGTCAGATCATGGTGATGGCGCTGTCCTCCGCCGCGCTCAACGCCTGCCTGGGGGCCGGGACATCCGCGCCGGCCGGCTACGGTGCCGCCTTCGGACTGCTGCTCGTTCCCAGTCTTCTGATCGCTCTGCTCGCCGGGCGCACCCGCACCACCGGAACGGGACCACGAACCTCCGACCGGCCACACGCAGCGATCCCGGTCGGCGGCGAAGCGGGGTGAGGGAGGGAGTCATGGCACCAGCCGGACGAGCGGCGGTCGCACCCTCGGATGTCCGATGCGCCGATGTGAAAAACCCCGCCCCCTGGTGTGTCAGGGGGCGGGGTCGTCATGGAGCGCCGGGCAGGCCTTGCACCTGCATCTCCCCGCAGGAAGCGGGACGTCTTTCCTTGGACCACCAACGCCTGGCAGAGCAACCGGAGTTCGGCTGGCCCGCTCAAGATCGAGCATAGCCCATCCGGCGGCGTCCGACGAACGGCGTCCCGTGGTACCCGATCCCGTACGCCGGACCGTGGCGCTCTCGCGTCAGCAGGTCAGGGGCCGATCACCACGCGTCCCCGTGCCCGGTTCGCCACCGCCAGATAGGCGTCCTTACCGCTGTCCAGGCCATGGCGCTGGGCGACGGCCGGGGGCCGGAACTGACCCGACTCGAAGTACGGCGCCAACCGGCCGAGGCGGGCGTCGCTCTGGACGACGTCCAGCCGGCGGCTGTCGCACCCCAGGATGCGGGTCTCGTTGTGGTAGAGGTCGAGGAGGTCGATCTCCACGGTGCGGGTGCCCACGGCGCTGATCACCACAAGGCGTCCGCGGTGCGCGAGTGAGGCGAGGGCGGTGGGGGTGGTCACTCCGCCCACCGTGTCGAACACCACGTCCGCGCCCTTGCCTCTGGTCAGTTCCCTGACCTGCTCCCCGATGCCCCGAGGATCGCCGCCGAGTTCGACGAAGCCGTCGATGACCGATGCGGCGGGCGTCCCGTCGGCCGGCTGCGCCCGGTCCAGTCCGATCACCCGGGCTCCCAGGCCATGGGCGGTCTGAGCCACCGCGCCGCCCACACCGCCGGACACACCGACCACCGCCAGGGTCTCCCCCGGGGCCAGCTGCGCCGTTTCGACCGTGCCGAGCCATGCGGTGACGAAGTTGACCCCGGAGACCGCGGCCTCCTCGAAGCTCAGCCGTTCGGGCTTGCGCACCAGTGCGGCCACGGGAAGCGAGAGCAGTTCGGCATGGGAACCGTCGCGGGTGAATCCGATGTCGCCTCCGGTTCCCCACACTTCGGCACCGATCCAGTCACCGGGACCGTCGATCACGACACCGGAGAAGTCTCGGCCGGGGACCCGCGGAAGCACGGTTCCCTCCATCTGCCCGGCCACGTTCTTCAGATCGGAGGGATTGACGGAGGCGGCCTTGACGGCGATGACGGCCTCGCCCTCCCGGGCCGAGGGGTCCGGGAGTTCGGCGAGTGACAGAACGTGAGGGTCGCCGAAATGGTCAAAACGCAGAGCGCGCATGACGGAGCCGGCCTTTCTTCAGCACTCGCGGAGGACGGGCATCGAGTTCGGTCGATGCGATGGCGAGGTTCCGAAAGCCAACGTAGTACCCCATGTCCTGATGGGGCGTCATTTTTAAGAGGGTGTGCCGCGCCCTGGAACAGCCGATGGAATCCCTCGGCCCGACGGCCCGCTACTCGCCCGTCGTGCCGTCGACGGCTTCGCGGAGAAGGTCCGCGTGACCCACATGGCGGGCGTACTCCTCGATCACGTGCTCGAGGACGAACCGCACATCGGTGTCGCCGAACGCCCGGTTCGGCACGATGCGCGCGAGGTCCTCCGTGACCTTCGTGAACAGCTGCCGAGATTCCTCACAGGCCTTCAGATAGTCGTCGTAGACCTCACTGGCCGGTGTGGGATCGGACTCGTCGAACCATTCCTCGTCGTCGGCGGTGACATAGGTCCGGTAAGGGTGGAAATTCGCGGTCGTGGCCGCCAGCGTCCGCTGGAACCAGGCACGCTCGACCACCTGAAGGTGACGCATCAGGCCGAGCAGGGTCAACGCCGATGAGCCCAGGGGCCGTTGCCTCAGTTGCGCTTCCGAGAGGCCTTCGCACTTCCATAGAAAGGTGGCCCGGTGATAGTCGAGGTTCGAGGCGATCACCTCCAGCCATGTTCCCGACAGCCTGCGCTCGGGGCGCACCACTTTCTCGACCACACTCTCGGTCACGCCGGAATTCTCCTCGTTCGCCGTCGTCGCGCTCTTCCCGGATTCCCGGACTCCCGGGAACTCACCGTCGACAAAGGGAACGTACCCGTAAGAGCCCGCGGTGACAACGCGTTACTTTCGTCGTCACCGGTTGCCCCCGGCCCTGTTCGTGGCCGCAGCGGGCGGATGCGCCGCCGCGGTGTGCGGCGGCGCATCTCACCTGGGATCAGCGGAAGACGCCGTAGTCGAAGCCGCGCGGGCCTTCGATCACCTTGATCCAGACGCCATGGGTCTGGCGGTAGAAGTGGTGGCCGTCGTAGCGGTAGTGATGGCCGTGGTCATAGCTGGACCAGATGATGCCGGTGCGGTACCACGTGCGGTGGCCGTCCCAGCGGTGGTTGCTGTCCCACCGGTGTGCGTCGCGTCCGCCGCGGTGGTCGCCCGGCTTGGAGTGACCGTTGGAGTGGGAGACGCTCACCGCTCGCTCGGCTGCGGGGTTCGGCGCCGCCGAGGCTGCTCCGGCCACGCTCAGCAGCGCGCCGCCGGCGACTGCCGTGGTGGCGACCGCGATGGCGATCCGCCGTCCGAGGATGCGCTTCATGATGGTTTCCTCCTTGATCTTCCTGGGATCCGCTGGGATGAGGGGTCCCGGGTTGTGCCCGGGTTGACCGGGCATGCCCGACATTACACAGCAGTTGGTTTAAGTTTGAACTTCTCATGCGTGAGTTATTTCACCCGGGCGAATGAGGCAAAAGGAGGAATAGACCCCCGGCGGGTGGCCGCCCGGCGCTGCTTCGCGCCGGGACATGACTGTGCCGTCGGGGCCGTGGTCATGAAAGACCGCGGCCCCGACGGCACACAGGTGACGACCGTGGCCCCGACGGGGAGCCACGGTCGTGTCCGGGGCGGCCCCAACCATGGGGAAGCCGTACCGGCGCCTTGCTCAACATGCCCTTGCGTCAAGGGCTTCGGGTCATCCCCGGCGCAGATCCCTGATGCGGCGGATCTTGCCCACCGAGCGTTCCAGGCTCTCCGGCTCCACCACGCACACCTCGACGCTGACGCCCACTCCGTCCTTCACGCCCTTGGCGATGGTCCTGGCGGCCGCCTCCCGCTGCTGCTGACCGGTGCCGGGGCGGGCCTCGACATGGACCGTCATGTGATCCATACGGCCGCGCACCGTCAGCTGGATCTGGAAGTGCGGGGCGACCTCCGGCACCCGCAGCACGATCTCCTCGATCTGGCTCGGGAAGATGTTGACACCCCGCAGGATGATCATGTCGTCGCTGCGGCCGGTGATCTTCTCTATACGGCGGAAGGCGGGCCGTGCGGTGCCGGGCAGCAGGCGGGTGAGGTCCCGCGTGCGGTAACGGATGATCGGGAGGGCTTCCTTGGTCAGCGAGGTGAAGACCAGCTCTCCGCTGTCGCCCTCGGGCAGAAGCTCGGCCGTGAGCGGGTCGACGACCTCGGGGTAGAAGTGGTCCTCCCAGACATGCAGCCCGTCCTTGGTCTCCACGCACTCCTGCGCCACACCGGGGCCCATGACCTCGGACAGGCCATAGATGTCGACGGCGTGGATGTCCATGCGCTCCTCGATCTCGCGGCGCATCGCCTCCGTCCAGGGCTCGGCGCCGAAGATGCCCACCTTCAGGGAGCCGGCCCGCGGGTCCACCCCCTGGCGCTCGAACTCGTCGAGCAGGGTCAGCATGTAGGAGGGCGTGACCATGATGATCTCGGGCTCGAAGTCCTGGATGATCTGCACCTGACGTGCCGTCATGCCGCCCGAGGCGGGGATCACCGTGCATCCGGCCCGTTCGGCGCCGTAGTGCGCGCCGAGGCCGCCGGTGAACAGGCCGTAGCCGTAGGAGATATGGACCTTGTGGCCCGGCCGGCCGCCCGCCGCGCGAATGGAGCGGGCTATGACGTCGGCCCACATGGACAGGTCGTTGTCGGTGTAGCCGACCACGGTGGGGCGGCCGGTGGTGCCGCTGGAGGCATGGATGCGCCGGACCTCGGACATCGGGACGGCGAACATGCCGAAGGGGTAGGTGTCGCGCAGATCGGCCTTGGTGGTGAAGGGGAACCGGGCCAGATCCTCGAGGGAGCGGCAGTCGCCGGGCGTCACTCCGGCCTCGTCGAACTTCCTGCGGTACAGCTCGACGTTGTCGTAGGCGTGTCGCAGCGTCGCCTGGAGGCGGCCGAGCTGCAGCTCCCGGAGCTGCTCGCGCGTCAGGCGCTCGCCGTCGTCCAGCAGCTCGTCCGGGAGCGGCTGTCCCAGCCGGGGTCCCCGGCCCGCGGGGACCGTCAGTGCGCTGCTCATTGCGACTCCTTGTTCTTCTCGCTTCGTATGCTGCGGCTGCGTCCGCGGAACTCCGCGATCACCTCTCCCGCCTGTCCCCCGCCCTCGCCACCGTCGCCCTCGACGGCCCGCGCTTCACCTGGATCGCCCGTGATCCTCCGGACGGTGACGTCGTAGATCCCGCTGCGGCCGTACCGGGTGCGCTCGCAGGCCGTCGCCACCAGGACGTCGCCCTCGCGGGCCGGGGCGACGAAGACGATGTCGGCGGCGGCCGCGACGGTCACCGGACCGTGGCTGTTGCAGGCGCAGGCGAACGCGGTGTCGGCGAGCAGGAAGAGAAAGCCACCGTGGGCGATCCGATGCCCGTTGACCATGTCCGGCGTCACGGTCATCCGGAGCACGGCGGTCCCCTCACCATGATGCACCAGTTCGATGCCGAGACTCCGGGAAGCCCGGTCCGCGGCGAACATCGTTTCGACCGGACCGGCATCCACGTCAGTGGCCTGCGTCACGTTTTCCACCACCTTGTGTACCGACCGAACATTCGGTTAGCGTGGCTAAGAAATCAAGCATCACCACTGCCTGTCAAGAGGTGGACCGCATGCCACACCCCACTCCCGAGCCCCCCGACTTCTTCGCTCGCCACCGTGCACTGCTGGACAAGGCGGTCGCCGCCACCGTGAGCCGGGACCACTGGACCCCGTATCCCGAGTCGCCCAGCAAGTCGGTGTACGGCGAGGAGGCCCCGGGGCTCGGCGAGGCCGCCTTCCGGGATCAGCTGGGAAAGCCGTTCGTCCTGCCCGGGCACCCCTCCGACGGGACGGTGCGGGCCACCGAGACCTCCCCCTACGGCTTCCCGCTCGGGATCAGCTACCCCCGGGTGACGCCCGAGCACGCCGTGGCGGCGGCCGGAGCGGCCACGGGTCCCTGGCGCGAGGCGGGCCCCGATGTGCGCGCCGGAGTCGCCGTCGAGATCCTGTCCCGGCTGAACGCGGCCAGCTTCGAGAACGCCCACGCCGTGCAGCACACCACCGGCCAGGCCTTCGTCATGGCCTTCCAGGCCGGCGGCCCGCATGCGCAGGACCGCGGTCTGGAAGCCGTCGCGTACGCCTGGGCCGAACAGAAGCGGCACCCCGCGTCGGCCCGCTGGACCAAGCCGCAGCGCAAGGGCGACGCACTGGCGATGGACAAGAAGTTCACCCCGGTCGGACGCGGTGTCTCGCTGCTGATCGCCTGCAACACCTTCCCGACGTGGAACAGCTATCCGGGCCTGTTCGCCAGCCTGGTCACCGGAAATCCCGTGGTGGTCAAGCCGCACCCGGGCGCCGTGCTGCCGCTGGCGCTCACCGTGCGGACCGCCCGAGAGGTCCTCGCCGAAGCGGGCTTCGCCCCCGATCTCGTCCTGCTCGCCGCGGAGGAACCGGGCGAGCGGACCGCGAGCCTCCTCGCGCTCCACCCCGAGGTCCGCATCATCGACTTCACCGGCTCCACGGAGTTCGGCGACTGGCTGGAGACCAACGCCCGCCAGGCCGCCGTCTACACCGAGAAGGCGGGCCTCAACACGGTCGTCCTGGACTCCACCGCCGACTACCGCGGGCTGCTGGGCAACCTCGCGTTCTCGCTGTCCCTGTACAGCGGGCAGATGTGCACCACCCCGCAGAACCTGCTGATCCCCCGGGAGGGCATCGCCACCGACCAGGGGGTCAGGACCGCCGAGGAGTTCGCCGCGGATCTGGGCGCCGCGCTGGACAAGCTGCTCGGTGACCCGGCCCGGGCGGCCGGCACGCTGGGCGCCCTCGTCAACGACGGGGTGCGCGACCGCCTGGAGAAGGCGGCCGCACTGGGCGACACGGTCCGTCCCTCGCAGCCGGTCGAGCATCCCGAACACCCGGCGGCCACCGTCCGCACCCCCCTGGTCGTGCGGCTGGACGCGGGCACGGACGAAGAGACGTACACCCGCGAGTGGTTCGGACCCGTCTCCTTCGTCATCGCCACCGACTCCACCGAGCACAGCCTGCGGATCTTCCGCGAGACGGTGCGCGCCCACGGCGCACTGACCGCCGCCGTGCACTCCACCAGCGAGGACGTGCTGGCGGCGGCCGAGTCGGCGGCCCTGGACGCGGGGGTGCATCTGTCGGAGAACCTCACGGGCGGGGTCTTCGTCAACCAGTCCGCCGCCTTCAGCGACTTCCACGGCAGCGCCGCCAACCCCGCGGCCAGCGCCACCCTGTCCGATCCCGCGTTCGTCACGGGCCGCTTCGCGACGCTGCAGTCGCGCCGCCCCGTCGTCATGCCGGAGGCCACCCATGCCTGACGAGGTCTATCTGATCGACGGGGCCCGTACCCCGCAGGGCCGCTACGGCGGCGCCCTGGCGTCCGTACGCCCCGACGATCTGGCGGCACTGGTGGTCGCCGAGGCCGTCCGCCGCTCCGCGATCCCGGCCGAGGCCGTGGACGAGGTCGTCCTGGGCGCGGCCAACCAGGCGGGCGAGGACAACCGCGACGTCGCGCGTATGGCCGTCCTCCTGGCCGGACTTCCGCACACCGTGCCCGGTTACACGGTCAACCGGCTGTGCGCCTCGGGCCTGACCGCGGTCGCCTCCGCGGCCCAGGCGATCCGGTCCGGCGAGGCCGATCTGGTCGTCGCGGGCGGCGTGGAGTCGATGACCCGCGCCCCCTGGGTCATGGCGAAGCCGGGCACCCCCTGGTCCAAGCCGGGCGAGGTGCACGACACCTCGCTGGGCTGGCGCTTCACCAACCCCCGCTTCACCGCCGCCGATCGCGCGGTGCCCGCCGGGGCGGGCCCGGAGGCCGTGCGGACGACCCTGTCGATGGGTGAGACGGCCGAGGAGGTCGCCGCCCTCGACGGCATCACCCGCGCCGACTCCGACGCCTTCGCACTGCGCAGCCACCGCCGTGCCGTCGCCGCCCAGGAGGCCGGTCACTTCGACCGTGAGATCGTCCCGGTCCCCGTGAAGGACGGTGCGGTGGAGCGCGACGAGGGGCCGCGCCCGTCCACGACGCCGGAGAAGCTGGGCTCCCTGCGTACCATCTTCCGCAAGGACGGCATCGTCACCGCGGGCTCCTCCTCTCCGCTGTCCGACGGGGCCGCGGCCCTGGTGGTGGCGAGCGCGGCGGCCGTGGAGCGGTACGGGCTCGTACCGCGGGCCCGCATCGTGACCTCCGCCTCGGCCGGGGTGCAGCCCCATCTCATGGGTCTCGGCCCGGTTCCCGCCACCGAGAAGGCGCTGGCCCGGGCCGGCTGGGAGGTCGCCGATCTGGACGCCGTCGAGCTCAACGAGGCCTTCGCCGCACAGGCGCTGGCCGTGATCCGTCGGCTCAAGCTCGACGAGGACAAGGTCAACGCCGACGGTGGCGCCATCGCGCTCGGCCATCCGCTGGGCTGCTCCGGTGCCCGCATCCTCCTCACCCTGCTCGGCCGTCTGGAGCGCGAGGACGCCCGCCGGGGCCTGGCGACGCTGTGTGTGGGCGTGGGCCAGGGCGTGGCGATGCTGGTGGAGCGGGTGGAGCCCGCCGGCGGGCGGGGAGCAGGCGCATGAGCGGACCTGCGTACGAGACGCTGCTGGTCGAGGAGCGGGACGACCGGGTCGTGGTGACCCTGCACCGCCCCGAGGCACGCAATGCGATCAGCGGGCTCATGATCCGTGAGCTGCATGCGGTCTGCGATCTGCTGGAGCGCGATCCGAAGCTGCTGCTGCTCACCGGCCATGGCGCGGTCTTCGCGGGCGGTGCCGACATCGGGGAGCTGCTGCGGCGTGGCCGGGACGAGGCGCTGCGGGGGATCAACAGCCGTCTGTTCGAGCGGGTGCGCAGACTTCCCCTGCCGACCGTGGCCGCCGTCGACGGCTGGGCCCTGGGCGGCGGTGCCGAGCTGTCCTACGCCTGTGACATCCGTATCGCCGGTCCCGACGCGGTCTTCGGCAACCCGGAGCCGGGGCTGGGCATCCTGGCGGGGGCCGGCGCCTGCTGGCGGCTTCCGGAGCTGGTGGGCGAGTCGGTCGCCAAGCAGGTGCTGCTCGCCGGGCGGAATCTGGACGCTCGGGCGGCCCTGGCCGCGGGGCTCGTCATCGATGTGGTGCCCGCGGAGAAGCTGCTCGAGGAGGCGCATGCGCTGCTGGACCGCATGGCGCGTTCCTCGGCCCCGGCGCTGCGCCTGACGAAGCTGGTCGTCGACGCGCCGGGTGTGCACCCCCTGGCCGACGATCTGGCGCAGGCCGTGCTCTTCGAGGGCCAGGACAAGAAGGACCGTATGACGCGCTTCCTGGAGAAGAAGGAGAAGGGGAGGAGCCGGATATGAGTACTCCGACCGCGCCCGCGCTCGTCGGTGTGATCGGCGGCGGCCGGATGGGGGCCGGTATCGCGCAGTCGTTCGCGACGGCCGGCTCCTCCGTGACCGTCGTGGAGAGCGGCCGGGAGGCCTCGGCCGCCGCGCTGGGCCGGATCGCCACCGGTCTGGAGCGGGCCGCCGAACGCGGAAAGCTCGGCGAGCCCCCCGAGCGGGTGCTGGCCCGGGTCTCGACCGTGGAGTCCGTGGACGGTCTGCGGCCGGGCACCGATCTGGTCGTCGAGGCGGTTCCCGAGGACGCGGCTCTCAAGGCCGGGGTGCTCGCCGCGGCCGAGCAGGCGGTGGACGGGACGACCGTGCTGGCCACCAACACCAGTTCGCTCTCGGTCGCCGAACTGGCCTCGGCGCTGAAGGTGCCGTCGCGTTTCCTGGGCATGCACTTCTTCAACCCGGTGCCCGCCTCGGAGCTGGTCGAGATCGTGGTCGCGCCGGACACCTCGCCGCAGGCCGTGGAGTCCGCCCTGGCCTGGACCCGGGTGCTCGGCAAGAAGGACGTCGTCGTCAGGGACTCCCCGGGGTTCGCCAGCAGCCGGCTCGGGCTGGCGCTCGGTCTGGAGGCGATCCGCATGGTCGAGGACGGGGTCGCGGAGCCGGAGGCGATCGACGACGCGATGCGCCTCGGGTACAAGCACCCGATGGGCCCGTTGCGCCTCACCGACCTGGTCGGGCTGGATGTGCGGCTGGCCATCGCCGAGTATCTGCACGCGACGCTCGGGGAGCGCTTCGCCCCGCCGCAGCTGCTGCGGGACAAGGTCGCCCGGGGCGAGCTGGGCCGCAAGTCGGGGCAGGGGTTCTATACATGGCAGTGATCCCGCCGGGAACGGCCGCGTCCGACGAGGCGGGGCGCTCGGTCGGCTACACCGTCGACAGCGGTGTGGCGGTCCTCGAACTGCGCAGGCCCGCCGCGGGCAACGCGCTCGACGCGTCCCTGCGGTCCGGGCTGCTGGCCGCCGTGCGCCGGGTGGCCGGCGACGGGGATCCCGTCCGCTCGGTGCTGCTGACCGCTCAGGGCCGGAACTTCTGTGTCGGACAGGACCTCAAGGAACACGCCGAGGCCCTGGAGCTCGGTCCTGAGCAGGCGTTCGCAGTGGTGCGCGACGAGTACAACCCGCTGGTCGAGGCGCTCCACGCGCTGCGCCTTCCGGTGGTCGTGGCGATCGAGGGCGCGTGCGTGGGGGCGGGGCTGGGGCTGGCGCTCTGCGCCGACCTGCGGATCGCGTCGGCCGGTGCGCGTTTCTCGACCGCGTTCACCGGGATCGGGCTGGCCGCGGACAGCGGTCTCAGTCTGTCGCTGTCGCAGGCGGTCGGCCCGTCCCGGGCCGCCGCCCTGCTGCTGCTCGGCGACCGCTTCGACGCCGGGAGCGCCGAGCGGTGGGGGCTGGTGCACCGGGTCGTGCCGGACGGGCAGGCGAAGGACGAGGGGCTGGCGCTGGCCCGTCGGCTGGCGACCGGACCCACCAGCGCGTACGGCGAGGTCAAGGCGTTGCTGCGGGACGCGGCCGCCGGGGCGGGGCTGAGCGCGGTACTGGAGCGGGAGGCGGCGGCGCAGGAACGTCTCGGTGCCGGCCGGGATCACCGTGCCGCGGTGCGTTCCTTCCTCGCCAAGGAGAAGCCCTCCTTCGAGGGTCACTGAACGCAGGGGCGGCCGTCGGCACCGGCGGCCGCCGGCCGGCTCACCGGCCCCCGGGGCAGGGGGTTGCCGGAGCCGGGAAAATCCGGGAGACTAGGTACCGAACGAACGGTCGGTTGGGAAGCTGGTATCGATGACCACGTCACACGGCGCAGCGTCGGACGACGACAGCGCGGAGCCGCGGCTCCAGGAGCAGTTCGACGCGACGATCGCGAGGGACCAGCGGATCGAGCCCCGGGACTGGATGCCCGAGGGCTACCGCAGGACGCTGATCCGGCAGATCGCGCAGCACGCCCACTCGGAGATCATCGGCATGCAGCCCGAGGGCGAATGGATCACCAGGGCCCCGTCGCTGCGCCGCAAGGCCATCCTCTTCGCCAAGGTGCAGGACGAGGCCGGACACGGCCTGTATCTGTACTCGGCGGCCGAGACCCTGGGTGCCGACCGCGCGGATCTCACCGAGCGCCTCATCGAGGGCCGGCAGAAGTACTCCTCGATCTTCAATTACCCGACGCCGACGTTCGCCGACGTCGGGGTGATCGGCTGGTTCGTCGACGGCGCTGCCATCTGCAACCAAGTGCCGTTGTGCCGCAGTTCGTACGGGCCCTACGCCCGCTCGATGGTGCGGATCTGCAAGGAGGAGTCGTTCCACCAGCGGCAGGGCTATGAGCTGCTGCTGACGATGATGCGCGGCACCGACGCCCAGCGGGAGATGGTGCAGGACGCGGTGAACCGCTGGTGGTGGCCGTCCCTGATGATGTTCGGCCCGCCCGACAAGGACTCCCCCAACTCCGCGACCTCGATGGCCTGGAAGATCAAGCGGCACAGCAACGACGAGCTGCGCCAGCGCTTCGTCGACATGACCGTCCCGCAGGCCGCCAAGCTCGGGGTGACCCTGCCCGACCCGGAGCTGCGCTGGAACGAGGAGCGCGGCCGCCATGACTTCGGCACCCCCGACTGGTCCGAGCTCAAGCGCGTGATCAGCGGCGAGGGCCCTTGCAACGAGGAGCGCGTCGCACGGCGGCGGGCCGCCCATGAGGACGGCGCCTGGGTGCGCGAGGCGGCCACAGCCCACGCGGCCAAGCAGGCCGCCCGGTCCGGGCACACCCGGGTGAGCCAGAAGCTTCAGGAAGGAACGGCGGCATGAGCAACACCGAGGGCAGGAAGAACGGCTGGCCGCTGTACGAGGTGTTCATCCGCGGCAAGCGCGGTCTGAACCACGTCCATGTCGGCTCGCTGCACGCCCCCGACGACGCCCTGGCGCTGAGCCATGCCCGGGATCTGTACACCCGGCGCAACGAAGGCGTGAGCATCTGGGTGGTGCGCTCGGAGCACATAGCCGCCTCCACACGTGACGAGAAGGACCCCTTCTTCGCGCCCAGCGCCGACAAGGTCTACCGCCACCCCACCTTCTACGACATCCCCGACGATGTCCCCCACATCTAGGAGCAGGACGACATGAGCGACGTCACCGACGACCACCTCAACCTGTCCCTGGCCCTGGAGCACGGGGACTCGGACGCCCGCTGGGCCTTCGGAACCGGTTTCGAGGATCCGCTGCACGGTGTCGACACCGCCGTGCCGGACACGGTCGACCCCGCCGAGCTGGCGGCCCACTGCCTCGCTCTCGGTGACGACGCCCTGGTCGAGGCCCAGCGTCTGGCCCAGTGGTGCACCCTCGCCCCCGAGCTGGAGGAGGAGGTGGCCCTGGCCAACATCGGCCTCGATCTGCTGGGCCAGGCGCGGATGCTGTACGCGCGCGCCGGGCAGGTGGACGGCACGGGCCGGAGCGAGGACCGGTACGCCTACTTCCGTGACGCGGCGGACTTCCGCAATGTCCGGCTCGCCGAACTGCCCAACGGGGACTTCGCGTTCTCCATCACCCGGCTGCTGGTCCTGTCCTGCTGGCGCCTGGCCGTCTTCCAGCGGCTCGCCGCCGCCGCGCAGGACCCGGTACTGAAGGCCATCGCGGGCAAGGGCGTCAATGAGCTGGCCTACCACCGCCAGTTCGCGGCGGACTGGACGGTGCGCCTGGGCGACGGCACGGAGGAGTCCCACCGGCGGATGCGGGCGGCTCTGACGGCCGTCGCCCCGTACCTGGCCGAACTCTTCGAGTCCCGGCCGGGCTTCGGCGTCGATCCGGCGGACGTCCGGGAGGAGACCCTCGCGGTGCTGCGGCAGGTCCTGGACGCCGCGGGACTGGAGCCGCCGGAGGCCGAGACGCTGCCCGGAGGGGGCAGGACCGGCGACCACACCGAGCATCTGGCCCCGCTGCTGGCCGAGTTGCAGAGCGTGGCCCGCGCCCACCCGGAGGCGACATGGTGACCACCCTGGACGAGCGGCGCGCCCGGCACGCGGCCGAGCAGGTGCCGGACCCGGAGCTGCCGATGCTCACCCTGGCCGATCTCGGTGTCCTGCGCGGCATCGACATGACGCCGGACGGCACGGTCGTCGCGCGTCTCACCCCCACCTACTCCGGCTGTCCCGCGATGGCCGAGATGCGCGCCGATGTGTCCGCGCGGCTGCGTGCGGCCGGCTTCCCCCGGGTGGAGATCCGCACCGTCCTCGACCCGCCGTGGACGACGGACTGGATCACCGCCGAGGGCCGCCGCAAGCTGACCGAGGCCGGCATCGCACCCCCCGGCAGCGCGCCCCGGCGCACCGGCGGACCCGTGCCGCTGGAGCTGTCCGCCACGCGGCGCACGGTGGCGTGCCCCCGCTGCGGGTCGTCGGACACCGAGGAGACCTCCCGCTTCGCCGCCACCTCCTGCAAGGCACTGTGGCGCTGCCGCAGCTGTCTTGAGCCGTTCGAGTACGTCAAGGAGATCTGATGGCCCCGACCACCCCGTCGGCGGACACCCCCGGGTCCGCCGCCCCCGCACGCACGCGACGCCGCCCGGTCTTCCACCCGCTGAGGGTCGCCGCCGTGCAGCCGCTGTGCGAGGACGCGGCCGCCGTCAGCTTCGAGATACCCGAGGAGCTGGCGGAGGAGTTCGCCTACCGGCCCGGTCAGTCCCTCACCCTGCGCCGCCGGGTCGAGGGGCGCGACGAGCGCCGCTCGTACTCCATCTGCTCCCCCGTCGGCGCCCGGCCGCGCATAGGGGTGCGGATCGTGCCCGGCGGTCTCTTCTCCTCCTGGCTGGTCGAGGACGTACGCCCCGGGGACACGGTCGAGGTGATGGCCCCCACCGGCGCCTTCACCCCCGACCTCGGTGAACCGGGCCACCATGTGCTGATCGCCGCCGGCTCCGGCATCACCCCGATGATGTCCATAGCCGAATCCGTGCTGGCCGCGGACATCCGCTCCCAGGTCACTCTCTTCTACGGCAACCGCCGCACCGACACGGTGATGTTCGCCGACGAGCTCGCGGATCTGAAGGACCTCTACCGCACGCGTTTCCAGCTGGGGCACATCCTGTCCCGCGAACCGCGTGAGGCCGAACTCCTGTCGGGGCGCCTGGACACCGAGCGTCTCACCGCACTCGTCGACGGGCTGGTCGATGTGCGGGGCGCGGACCACTGGTGGCTGTGCGGTCCGCACGGGATGGTCCGCGACGCGCAGAAACTCCTCGCCGAGCTGGGCGTCCCGGCGGAACGCGTCCATCAGGAACTGTTCTTCGCCGACGACGAGACGATCCGCACGGTGCGCCACGAGGACGCCACCGCCGACGGCCCGGTCAGTCAGGTCACCATCACCCTCGACGGCCGCTCCACCACCTCCCCGCTCTCCCGCGAGACGACGATCCTGGACGGGGCGACACGGGTGCGCCCGGACATGCCCTTCGCCTGCAAGGGCGGGGTGTGCGGCACCTGCCGTGCCCTGGTCACCGACGGCAAGGCCGATATGCGCCGCAACTACGCGCTGGAACCCTCCGAGGTCGACGCCGGCTATGTGCTCACCTGCCAGTCGTTCGCCGTGTCCGACGCCCTGACGGTCGACTTCGACAGCTGAGCCGGGCGCCGCCCGTACGGCCCCACCTGGAGCGGGGCCGTGGGCACCTGCACCGCGGTGCAGCCGTTCCCTGCCGGTGTGCCCTGGTTCCCCGTCGGGAAGTCACGGTGACGCCGGTCGTGGAGCGGGTTCGAGCCAGGCGAGGGCCGCGGACGTCAGCGCGGTGACGCCGTCGGTGAGGGTGGGCCGCATGACGGGCGCGAAGAACGGTGAGTGGTTCTGCGGGATGTCGCGGTTCCTGGTGCCCGCGGCCTCGGCCTCGGCATGGACGTCGGGGTCGACGCCGCCGAGCAGCCAGTAACAGACGGGGACGTTCGCGCTGGTGCCGAAGACGCCGACGTCCTCGCTGCCGGACGACGCCCCGGGGTCGGTCAGCCTCTCATGGCCGATCACCTCACCGATGGCGGCCAGGGTGCGGACGCACGCGTCCTCGTCGTTGACCATCGGCGGGAAGGTGTGCAGGGTGCTGATCTCGGGCTCCTGCTGCGCCCCGGCGGCTACCGCCTCACCGCGTACGATCCGCTCCACCGCGCCCAGGACGGTCTCGCGGACCTCCGGGGTGTAGGTGCGGATGTTGAGCTGGAGTTCGGCCTCGTCCGGGATGATGTTGTCCTTGGTGCCGGCCCGAAGGGCACCGACGGTGACCACGGCCCGGTCCATGGAGGCGATCTCGCGGGAGACCACGGTCTGCAGCCGCATCACGGTGGCGGCCGCCATCACCACCGGGTCGATCGCCGCTTCCGGCATCGACGCATGTGCCCCACGCCCGAACATGCGCACCTTGAGCGCGTCCGTGGCGGCGAAGGCCAGACCGGGGTGGCAGGCGACGGTGCCGGCCGGGATCGCCATCACATGCTGGCCGAGGACGACGACGGGAGTCCCGAAGCGGGCGTACAGACCGTCGTCGACCATGGCCCGGGCGCCCCGGCCGAGCTCCTCGGCGGGCTGGAACACGGCCAGGACGGTGCCTGACCACCGGTCGCGGGCGCGGGCGAGGAGTGCCATGGTGCCGAGCAGGCAGGTGACATGTACGTCATGGCCGCAGGCGTGCATCACGCCCTCGTTCCTGGAGGCGTAGGGCAGTCCGGTCCGCTCGGTGACGGGCAGTGCGTCGAAGTCCGCGCGCAGCAGCACGGTCGGGCCCCGGCCGCTCGCCAGCCTGGCCACGACACCGGTCCGTCCGACGCCTTCGGTGGTCTCGTACCCCAGGTCCCTTGCGCGACGGGAGACTTCGGCGGCGGTGCGATGCTCCTCGAAGGACAGCTCGGGGTGGGCGTGCAGGTCCTGGTAAAGCGCTTCGAGGTCCTGGATCAGGGTGGCATCCAGTCCGGCCAGGACCTGTCGGGCCGTGTCGTGGGCGGACATCATGGGTGCTCCCTTCCTCCGTCGATCCGGTGGAGGGGCCGTCTCCACCGACGTAACCACACCCGTGGTGACTCGGCAGCCCGGCTGGTGCGGCGGCAGCTGTGGGGGGGGTCGGACGGACGCCGGCGGCGCCGAGCACGCCCGCGGATGCGGACGGTTCCGGTGACATCTGTCACATGGACTTCGGCGACTAGGCGCACGCGATAGTAGACGCGACCTCGGCGACATTAGGGGATTTGTCAGTTTGATGTGGGGCGTGCACAGTGCCCGGCTCGATCGCTCTCCCTTCGCCCGGCGTTTTCGCCCGCGCGGGAGCAGCACAAGGGTTTCTGACGGGACGACGGACGCCGCACAAGACGCGGGAGGCCGCCCCAGCATGCCTCCAGGCACAGGGCAAGGGCCGTCCATGCCTACGAGACCGGGTAGTACTAAGGGCCTTTGCCCTCCATGTGAAGCCCTCCCAAGAATGGCGCTCGACAGGACGTCTCCGCAGCTCAGGAGCCACGTCGGCGCGGAGCGAGCCATATCAGGGGCTCTCGACGACCAGCGAGTGAGGTCACATCACACATGGGAAAGCATCGGAAACAGGGGCACTACCGACGGATATTGATCGCTGTCGTCACCTTGGGTGCGGTGGGCGTGCCGTCCGTCGCCCTCGCCTGCACCGACTGGCACGGCAGCGGAGAAAGTCACCCCCACAGCGCTGGAGCGAAGGCGGCCGAGCACCGGTGGAACAGCGGCGACCGGTGGCACGACTGGCACGGCCACGGGAGCGAGAAGCCGACCTCGGCGCCGTCCAAGACGCCGACCGCCGCTGCGAGCACCCCGAAGGCCACGACGCCGAAGCCGCCCCGGACCACAGCGCCGAAGCCCAGGGCCACGGCGCCTTCGAGCACGACGCGGAGCACGGCTCCCGCGCCGAAGGCCGACGCAACCCCCAGCCCTTCGCCGACCACCGCCTCACCGTCCCCCACCTCGCCGAGCACCCCGAAGCCCAACGCCACCGCGTCCGGGGCCGTCGAGCGGGTCGTGGATCTCGTCAACGCCGAGCGCGGCAAGGCCGGTTGCTCCCCCCTGAAGCTGAACGCGACCCTGTCCAAGGCGGCACAGGCGCACAGCGAGGACATGGCGGCTCATCGGAACATGTCGCACACCGGGTCCGACGGGTCCTCCCCCGGCGACCGCATCACGCGGGCCGGTTACTCCTGGAGCTCCTACGGCGAGAACGTCGCCTATGGTTACGCCACCCCGGAACAGGTCATGGCGGGCTGGATGTCCAGCCCCGGCCACAAGGCGAACATCCTCAACTGCGGGTTCAAGGAGATCGGCGTGGGACTCGCCCAGCCCGGCAGCTACTGGACCCAGGACTTCGGCACGGCACGGTGAGCGGCGGCAGGGCGACGGGGGCGCCCTGCTCGCTCAGCTCCCTTTCCGTACGGGGTCGGGGGTGCGGCGACCGTCGATCGCACAGCTCGTCAGACCGACGAGGAGCAGCGCGGCGGCGGTCGCCGCGGACATCAGGAACCCGGTCCTCGCTCCATGGGCCTGGCTGATGCTTCCGCCGAGGGCGGTCCACAGTGCCTGACCGACGATGAGGGCGCAGGCGAGCGTGGTCATGACCGTGGCGGTCCTGCCTCGAGGGGTACGGCGGCTCGCGATGCTGAAGAGTGTGACGATCACGCCGCCGATCCCGCATCCCGCGCACGCCAGTGCCACGGTGACCGTCGCCACCGAGGACGCCCGGACGAGCAGGCCCGAGGCCGCGAGGACGATCGCGCCGAACACCAGCCAGCGCGCCCGCAGGGAGAAGCGCTCCGGGACGAAGGCGATCAGAATCGCGACGGCGACCGAGCCCACACTCATACCGCCGTAGACGATGCCGGTCGACAGTTCCCTGCCGTGAGCCCGCATGAACACGGTGAGCGCTGTGAGGGTCGAACCGAAGAACGCGCCGACCAGGAACATCCCCAGGGGCAGGATCATGATCCGGAGGCGGAGGACGCTCCGGGCGTCCTCGGCCGTCTCCTTGCCGGCCGTGTCGCGGGGCTTCGGCAGTGCCGCCGTCCGGTGGAGGGCGAAGGCCACCACGAACACGGCGGCGATCAGGGCCGCGACGAGAAGCGGCGCACCGGCGCCGAAGGCCGTGGCCAGCAGTCCGATCACCACGGGCCCCAGTACGAACGCGGACTCGTCCGCCACGGACTCATAGCTCATCACCAGCGACAGGATTCCGTCGCGCCGGTGGGCGGCCGGAGTCCCGGCGGTCACCAGGGTGATCAGACGTGTGCGGGAGAGCGGCGCGACCTGCGGGGCGCTCGCGCCGACGAGGAAACCGACGGCACCCACCCAGACGATCGACACCGACGCGTACGTCATCAGCACGAATCCGACCAGGCCGGCGATATTGACGGCCGCGCAGGTCAGCAGCACCCGGCGTTGTCCGTAGCGGTCGGCGAACGCGCCGACCGCGGGCCCGAGGACCGCTGTGCCGATTCCGGTCGCCGCCGACACCGCACCGCTCTGGGCGACCGAGCCCCGGACGTCCGAGACCAGCGTGAGCGTACCGACCACGGTCATGGCGAAGGGCAGCCGACTCATGAACGCGAGCGGGAAGAAACCGAATCCGACCAGGTCCAGCAGGGAGCGGACCCTGGACGACGGCGCCTGGTCGGGTGCGGGATCCCGGCGGGGCGAGGCCGGCCCGGTCGTCGTGAGGCCGTCGCGCTCCGCGGCTTTCGGCAGGGAAGTGCTCACGTTCGACTCTCTCTCGGCGTATCGGCCATCGGGAGGGTCGCGCTGACCTGCCCCGCTCAGCCGGCCGGGAGCGGACACTCCCCGGGCGACCGGACAGCGGCCCCGTACGACGCTAGGAGCCGGGTCCGTTCGGCATCAACAACCGAAAGGCGAACGAATCATAGGCTGCGTCTATCGCACCGCCGAACTGCCGCTCGTCGGCGGTACGCCCGGATCGTCGTCACGAGGCGGGGCCGCTGTGCGGCCCGGTGGTGGCCGACCGCGTTCGTTCGAGCTTTCCGGCCTCGTCCACGATCAGCTCGCAGAGCGCTCTCACATAGGGGCGGGGGTCGTCGGCGCGCCACTGCATCTCCAACGGGAGAGTCGCCGGCTTCTCCAGGGGCACGGCACGCAGGTCGTCCGAGAGATGTCCGACGGTGGACCCGGGAACGAGCGAGAAGGCCCTGGCCTCCGACAGGAGATACAGCCGGGAGCCGACGATGCGCGGCGGGCTCACCAGCACCATCGGATTGAGCCCCCGCTCGACACACACGGTCCGGACGTAGTCGTAGTACTTCGGGTTCTGTTCACGCGGCCACAGGAGCAGCGGCAGATCGTCCAGTTCCTCGAGCGATGTCCGGGCGGCGTCGGCGGACGGGTGGTTGCGGCTCAGCGCGACAAAGACCTCCTCGTCGGCGATCACCTCCGTGCGAAGCCCGTCGACCGGGTCGAGGAACCGGCCCAGTCCGATGTCCCCGTGCCCCGCGGCCAGTTGGGAGGAGACGGCTCCGGTCTCGACGGCGATGTCCTCGATGACCAGCTCGGGCAGTTCCTTCTCGGCCCGGCTGATCACCGCCGGCAGCAGCCGGTTCACCACGCTGGGTGTCGCGACGACGCGGATCGTCTTCATCCTGGATTCCTCGTACAGCCGCACCCTGCTGACCAGGCCCTCGGCCTGGGAGAGCAGCTTGCGCCCCTCCTCGGCCATCGCTTCCCCGGCCGAGGTGAGCGACACCGAACGCCGGGTGCGGTCGAAGAGCGAAAGACCGAGCGCCCGTTCGAGCCTGCCGACCTCCTGGCTCACGGTGGGCTGGGAGATGTGCAGGGCCTCGGCCGCCCGCCCGAAGTGCAGATGCTCGGCCACCGTCACAAAGATCTCGACCTGCCGCAGCGTGATTTTCATAGGTCAAGCCTATGGGATGGGTCCGAACTGATTGTGGTTCCCGGGGGATGGAGTTCGTAGCGTGAGGGAATCGGCCCCTGTGGAGGCCGGCAGAGTCACTTCGGAAGAAGGAAGTCACAGCAGATGAGTGCACCCGCGATCCGTGTTTCCGACGAGGTTCAGGAGGCCGTACGCCAAGGTCGTCCCGTTGTGGCACTGGAGTCGACGATCTTCACCCATGGTCTGCCCCGGCCGCGCAACCTGGAGGTCGCGCTGGAGGCGGAGGAGTCGCTGCGCGCCCAGGGCGTCGTACCGGCGACGATCGGCGTGTTCGCCGGGCGGCCGACGGTCGGTCTGAGCACCGAGGAGATCACCAAGCTCTCCGAGGAGGACGACGTCGCCAAGGTCAGCCTGCGCGATCTGCCCGTGGTGAGCACGCTCGGCCTGCACGGCGGCACCACGGTGGCCGCCACGGCGTTCCTGGCGCACCGTGCCGGGATCAAGGTGTTCTCCACCGGTGGCCTGGGTGGTGTGCACCACGGCGCCGCGCAGACGTTCGACGAGTCCGCCGACATGACCACGCTGGCGCAGACGCCGGTGCTGGTGGTCAGCGCGGGCGTGAAGTCGATCCTGGACGTCGCCGCGACCCTCGAACGGTTCGAGACCCTGAACATCCCCGTACTGGGCTTCGGCACCACCAAGTACCCGGGCTTCTATGTCAGCGACTCCGGGCATGAGATCGCCTACTCGGTCTCCACCCCCGAGGAGGCCGCCGCGGTGCTCACCTCCCGTGACGCTCTGGAACTCCCGCAGGCGGTACTGATCGCGAATCCGGTGGCCGAGGACAAGCAGCTGCCGCCCGCCGAGCTCGATGCGATCCTCGCGCGCGCCTGGGAGCAGGCGGAGCAGGCCGGCATCAGCGGCAACGACACCACCCCGTTCCTGCTGGACTTCATCCAGCGCGACACGGGCGGCCGCAGCCTCGAGGTCAATATCGCCGTCTACCGCGGCAATGTCGCGCTCGGCGGCCGGATCGCCGCCGCTCTCACCCGCTGAGTCGTCCCGCGATCACCCTGTGGGCCCGTCCGGCCTGACCGGACGGGCCCACAGGCGTTCCTGCCCGACTTACGCGGAGTCCGCCGCCAGCCGGACGGCACCACGTCGGCGGCCGGATCGCGGCTGTGCGGTGGGGGTGGCGCCGTGCCGCACCCACCGCGCCGTCAGGCGTTGCGTGCGGCCGCCACGAACCGGCGGATCAGGTCGGCGCTCTTGACGCCTTTCGAGGACTCGACCCCGCTGGAGACATCGACGCCCTTGGGGGCCGCCGACCGTACGGCCCCGGCCACGTTCGCGGGATCCAGGCCGCCGGCCAGGAGCCAGAATCCGCGCGGGGGCCGGTCCAGCAGCAGATCGGTGTCGAAGCGCGTGCCGTTCCCGGGCAGCGGTGCGTCGATGAGCAGGCGGTCCAGGGGGTCGGTCAGCGCCCGCGCGAGATAGACGTCCCAGGACAGGGCGCGAATGGTGCGGAACCCTTCGGCGCGGAGCCGCTCGAAGTCCTCGTCCTCCTCGTCCCCGTGGAGCTGGATCGTCGTGAGGCGAGCGGACGAGGCAGTCGCCAGCACCTCCTCGACGGGCTGCCCGCGGAACACACCGACGGTCTCCACCGTGCCGGGCACCCGTGCCGCCAGCGCGCATGCCGCCTGGGCCTCGATCAGCCGTGGGCTTCCGGGGGCGAAGACGAAACCGACGGCGTCCGCTCCGGCCTCGACGGCGGCGTCCACGGTCTCCGCGGTGCGCAAGCCGCAGATCTTGACGTACATCGAACCCTGTGCCCTCTCCTCGACGGCCCGCTCCTCGATCCGGTGGGCCTGCTGTCCACTGCCCCGCTCGTCACGACGGGGGCGCCCGGACCACTGGATCCCGGGCGCCCCCGTCCTCGACTGTCCGAAAGGCCGCCCGGGCCGGTGGTCCGTCAGCTCTTCGTCTCCGCGTCGACCGGGCGGGGAATGAGCAACGACATCAGAAACGCGAGCGCCATGATAACGGCGCCGACGAGCATGGCCCATGTGTATCCGGCATGGCT
The DNA here is from genome assembly GCF_008704995.1 of Streptomyces nodosus. Classification (NCBI taxonomy): domain Bacteria; kingdom Bacillati; phylum Actinomycetota; class Actinomycetes; order Kitasatosporales; family Streptomycetaceae; genus Streptomyces; species Streptomyces nodosus. The sequence goes on along the minus strand of NZ_CP023747.1, from coordinate 7,420,523 downwards.
GCTCCGGCCGTTGGGGCCGATGGCGGCCTCGACGGCCGGCAGGACGGCGAAACTCAGCCCCGCGCCGAGCCCGAAGCCCGCGGAGTTCAGGCCCGGCAGAAAACCCGGGTTGCCGGGCGGGGACAGCACGACACCGAGACCGTTGAGCATGATGTTGGCCATTCCCGCGTAGACCACTCCGAGGAGCAGGGTCCCACCGACGAGGAAGGTCAGACTCCGGGTTCCGAACAGGGCGAGCCCCACGATGCCGACGACGCTGCCGGCCAGCCCGATCCGCAGGATCGCGCGATAGCCGACGACGGGCGCGAGCCGTCCCGCGAAGGGCGCGACGATCCAGCCGAGCAGCGCGTAGGGGGTCAGCAGGAGCAGCGAGGCGGCATCGGCCCCCAGCCCGAACCCCGCCCTGGTGTCCTGGGCGATCGACATGGCGATGCCGTTGACGGTCGCGATCACCCCGGCCAGGGTGAGGACGGTGGTGGCCACGGTGGCCCAGGTCGCACGGCGCTTCAGCAGGGCCGGTGAGGCCAGGGGGTGTTCGACGGTGTTCTCGATGCGCCAGAAGGCGACGGCGGCGATCAGACCGCCGAGCAGCAGCCCTCCCATGAGCATCCGGTCGGCACCGCTGCCCTTGCCCATCTCGTTGACCGCCGACTGGAAGAGGAAGACGACCGCGGCGAGGGACAGTCCTCCGTACCAGTCCATGCGGGTCCCTCGGGAGGGGCGGCTCTCCGGGACGCCACGGTGGCAGCAGGCGACGGCGAGCACCCCGACCGCGGCGATCACCCAGAACACGGAACGGAAACCGAACGCGGTCCCGAGTGTGCCCCCGCCGATCGCGTCGATACCGGCGATGCCGCCGTTGACCGCGGTGACGACTCCCATCAGGGTCCCGTAGCGCCGTGGGTCGCGGACCTCGTCCCGCAGGATCATCAGGCACACCGGCACCACCGCGCCCGTGACTCCCTGGATCGCCCGGGCGATGACCAGGACCGTCATCGTGGGTGCGAGCGCGGCCAGGACCGCCCCGACGACCATGACGATCATCATTCCGAGCAGGACCCTGCGCCGGCCGACGATGTCGCTCAGCCGCGGCAGGAACAGCCCGAAGACGGCTGTGCTGGTATAGAACGCGGTCTGGGAGAGCCCGACGGCGACCTGGTCCGTATGGAGTTCTCTCGCCATGACGACCAGCACCGGACTGAGCATGCTGGCATTGAGCTGGAAGGCCGTGCAGGCCGCGAGGAGAGCGATCATGAGTGCCGCGACGGACCTGGGTCTGTGCGGCGTTTCGACGGTCGCCTCGACCGTGTCGTGGAGCACTCGCGTCATCGGGGTCCCGTCCTTGACGTCGGATGCGACTAGTCGCAGGCGGGCTTCGCCGTGGAGCCCGGGGCGGAAAGGACCCGTGCGGCTGTGCCGTGACCGCTGACGCAGGCCTCGTACAGGTCCTTGGTCCTGAGGAACGTGGACAGGAAACCGGCGGCGAAGGCGTCACCCGCGCCGGTCAGGTCGCGGATGTGCTCCACCGGTGGCACCGGTACGACGACGGGTTCGCCGTGCGGGACGTGGACGACGGTGGGATGCGGACCGGCTTTCGCCACTACGACTGTTTTGGCGACCCTCTCACGGTTCGGGCCGGGTGCGCCGCCGGCCGAGAGCCCGAGGAATTCGGCCTCGCTCTCATTGGCGATCAGGAAATCCGGTTCCAGATCCGCCATGAGGTCCAGAAATCGACGGACCCCATAACCCGCCAGCATTCCGGTCGAGGAGGCGTCCACCGAGACGAGAACACCGCGCTTCTTCGCTCGCCGGATCACATCGACAGCCGTGGCTCCGACCGGTTCGCCGTCGAACGAGTAGGCGGGAACATGGAGCAGTTCCAGTCCTTCGAGCCATGGGTCCGGCACCTCGTCGAGCATGGTCGAGGCGCCGCGGTGCGGCAGCATGGTCCTTTCGGCGTTCTCATCGATGAGGATCACGATGGTGCCGGTGCTTCCGCGGCGCTGGACGCGGACGTCCACGCCTTCTGCCGCAAGGCCGGCCACCAGGGTGTCGCCGAGGCTGTCGTCCCCGACACATCCGATGAACCGGGTGGGTCCGAGGGCCGCCGCGCACGCTGCGACATTGGCGCCGCTGCCGCCGCGGGTATGGAAGATCTCAGCCGCCGTGTCCGTGCCGTGTTGAAGCGGCTCCGCGAGCCAGACAACGACGTCTTCGACGAGATCGCCGATGATCCCGAGCACGATAAGCCTCCTTGGCCCCTGAGCGTCGGCCGTTCAGCTGGAGAGAGCGGAAGTGCCGGCCGGCCTCGTGTGGAATGGTTGCCCCACGGTACGAATCCTGACCTGCGGAAACCATAATCAGATCCAGCACGTCTGATCGGCTTTGCCTATGAGGCACGACGGACCGGTCCGGCTGTCATGGCGCAGCCGGTTTCGAGCCCGGCCGGAACCGTGGAACAACGGCGCCGGGAGAAATTCGACGGGTCGCATTCGATTCGACGGACGAGGGCGCAGCCTCGGCCCAAGCACGGTTTTCCACCTTACGGAACGTGCGGGTGACTCAGGGTGTGACAACGCCCGCCCTCGCCTTCGGGGACACCGGGGCGGGGGCGGGCGGTCGAGGTCGTCATACGGTCCGGGGCAGTCCCGAGTGATCGGGGTCGACCCCCGTGATCCAGGTCAGTCGCGGTGGTCCGGGGCGATCCGGTCGGCCAGGCGGAGCAGGGCGGACCAGGCGAGCTCGACGGCGTCGTCGTCCTGGAAGTCGGCCTCGGCGGTGCCGGTCAGCTGCTGGGCGGTGTACTCGCACACCTCGGCGGACGGCACGGTCAGCGGTGCGCCGCCGGCCTGCGCGGTCACCTGGATCTCGCAGGCCTTCTCCAGGTAGTACATCCGCAGGAACGCCTGCCCGGGGGTCTCGCCGACGGTGAGCAGACCGTGGTTGCGCAGGATCAGCGCGGGGTGGCCGCCCAGATCGGCGACCAGGCGCCGCTGCTCGTCGAGGTTGAGGGCGACGCCCTCGTAGTCGTGGTAGCCGACCCGGTCGTAGAACTCCATGGACATCTGGTTGAGCGGGAGCAGCCCGGCCTCCTGGGCGGCCACCGCGCAGCCGGCCCTGGTGTGGGTGTGCAGCACGCACCGGGCGTCGGCGCGGGCGGCGTGGATGGCGCTGTGGATGACGAAGCCGGCCGGGTTGACCTTGTGGGGCGTCTCCTCGACGGGGTTGCCGGACAGGTCGATCTTGACCAGGTTGGAGGCGGTGATCTCCTCGAAGAGCAGGCCGTAGGGGTTGATCAGGAAGTGGTGGTCGGGCCCCGGGAGCCGCACCGAGATATGGGTGAAGATCAGGTCGGTCATCCGGAAGTGGGCGACCAGCCGGTAGACGGCGGCCAGTTCGCGACGCAGACGCCGCTCCTCCTCGGCGTCGCAGGAGCCGGTGGCGGCGGGGGCGGCGAGCAGGTCGGTCATGCGGGCACTCCTTCGGGTACGGGGGTGAGGGGCCGGCCGGTGCGGTACCAGGCGACCAGGTTGGCGGCGGGCCGCTCGACGTACGCCCGGTTGGCGGCGTCGCTGAGGTAGGCGCTGTGCGGCGAGAGCAGCAGCCGGGGGTGGGTGCGCAGCGGGTCGCCGTCGGCGGGCGGTTCCTCGGGCAGCACATCCAGGGCCGCGCCGGTGAGCCGGCCCTCGTCCAGGGCCTCCAGCAGGGCGGCGTGGTCGAGGAGTCCGCCGCGGGAGACGTTCACCAGGAAGGCGCCGTGCGGCATCCGGGCCAGTTCCCGGCGGTCGATCAGACCCCGGGTGGACGCGGTGAGCGGCAGGTGCAGCGAGAGCACATCGCTGTTCTCGATCAGGCCGTCCAGGTCAAGGGACTCGACATGGGCGGGCCAGCGGCCGGTGCGGCCCCGCGGGTCGAACCCGGCGACCCTGCCGAAGACCGGCCGGGCGAAGTCGGCCAGTCGGCTGCCGATGCGGCCCATCCCGACGATGCCGAGGGTCAACTCGCTCGTGCGCCGGGGCAGTTCCCGCCGGGTGAACTCCTGGTTCCAGCCTCCGCCGCGCACCGTCGCATCGGCCTGGGGCAGCCGGCGCACCAGGGCGAGGGCGCTGGCGAGGGCGTGGACGGCGACCTCCTCGGTGGCGGCGTCGGGAAGGTTGCACACCCATACGCCGCGGGCCCGCGTCGCCTCGATGTCCACTTGGTCGTACCCGGCGGACAGAGTGGCGATGATCCGCACCGAGGGGAGCCGGTCGAGCAGCGCGGCGTCCACCGGGGCGTAGCCGACGAGCAGGCCGACGGCGTCGGCGGCGGCCCGGACGATGGAGTCGGCGTCGGGGGCGTCGGCGATCCGGACCTCGAAGCCCGCCTCGGTGAGCAGGGTGATCCCGGGCGTCGGATCGAGGTCCTCGAGATCGGTGAAGACGGCTACGGGTCTGGGCATGCACGGGCTCCACAGATGAATCGGATGCGGTGACGGGGTGCAACTTACGTTTCGCCTGCCACCTTGTCCATGCCTGCCCGCGGAGCGGAACCGGCGGGGGCCGGCCCGGGTCTGCCGGTGGCGCAGAATGGCCGGGTCCGGTGGCATGAGATGGCCACCGGTGGCCATGGGAGAGGAAGTCACGGGGTGGATCTGGACGGCACGGGCCTGGACGACATCGACCGTGAGGTCGTGCGCGAGCTGCAGGCGGACGGCAGGCTGCAGTACGAGTCGCTGGCACAGCGGGTGGGCCTGTCGCGGCCTGCCGTGCGGGCCCGGGTGCAGCGGCTGCTGGATTCGGGGGCGCTGCGCGTGGTGGCCATCGTGCACCCGGCCGTCCAGGGCATCACCGCGTCCGGCCATGTCTCGATCGACGTCCGCGGTGAGGCCGCCCCGGTGGCGCGGGCGATCGCGGCGCTGCCGCAGGCACCCTTCGTCACCCTGACCGCAGGGCGCCGCCCGGTGGTGGCGGAGCTGCGTGCGGCGGACTTCCCGGCGCTGACCGAGGTGATGGACACGGTGCGCTCGCTGCCCGGGGTCCAGGAGGTGCAGGCACAGGTGTACACCCGGGTGGTCAAGGATCCGTATCTGATGCCCGCCGCGCCGGCCGATGTGACGCCGGACGAGGTGGACCAGCGACTGCTGGACGAGTTGCAGCTGGACGGCAGGCTGCCGTTCGCCGATCTCGCCGAGCGGGTGGGGCTGTCCCCGGGGGCGACCCGGGCGAGAACCCTGCGACTGATGGACAGCGGGGTCGCCCGGGTGGTGGCGCTGGTACGGCCGGAGCTGCTGGGGCTGGGTTTCCTGTGCGGTTTCGCGGTGCGGCTCGACGGCACCGCGTCGGGCGCGGCCGAGCGGATCGCCGCCTCACCCCGGGTGTCCTATCTCTCCGCGTGCATGGGGTCGGCGGATCTGGTGGGCACGGTGACCGCGGAGTCGCTGGACGCCGTGACCCGCACACTGGAGTCCATCCGCACCTGCGCCGGAGTGCGTTCGCTGGAGAGCTGGTTCCATCTGGAGCTGGTCAAGGAGCGCTACGACCTGGGCCGGAAGGTGCCGGGCGACGCCTCGGCCGGACTGCCCTGACCCGCCCCTCACTCACGAGCAGGCGAACGAATCGTCCGCAGGCGACCAAGGAGACAACCGAAAAGTTCTTTACGTCGAACACTGGCAATCGAAACGATTGCACCCTAGTGTCTGCGCCAACGGATCGACCGTTCTCGCCATGTCGCGCGGTCGAAACGACAATCTCCCCGCAATGGAAGCAGGCATCCCCATGCACCACAACGACCGCACGCTGCTGGTGGCCGGCGCCGCCGTGGTCGCGCCCGACGGCTCACGGGCCGAGGCGCTGGCCGTGCGCGGCGGCCGGGTCCTGCACATCGGCACCGTGGCCGACGCCCGTGCCGCCCTCGGCCATATCGACGAGGAGCTGGCGCTGGACGGCGGAGTCGTGCACCCCGGTTTCGTCGACGCCCACTGCCACCCGGTGATGTACGGGCAGGCGCTCGCCTGGGTGGATGTCCGCCCCGAGCGGGTGCCGGACATCGACACCCTGGTGCGGGTGCTCACCGAGGCCGCGCGCGAGCTGCCCGCCGGGGTGCCGCTGCGTGCCTTCGGCTATGAGCACCGCCGTCTCGCCGAGCGCCGCCACCCCACCTGCCACGATCTCGACCGGGTCACCGAGGACCGCGAGGTCTATGTGATGAACGCCTCCGGTCACGGCGGTGTCGTCAACTCCGCCTCGCTGCGGCTGCACGGCATCACCGCCGGCACCGCCGAACCGGAGGGCGGCCGGATCGGGCGCTTCGCCGGCGGCGAGCCCAACGGCGAGCTGTGGGACGCCGCCTGCGATCTGATCACCGGCCCCCATGGCATCAAGATCGGCAACCATGGCCCCAACTTCCACCTCGACGAGCCCGAGGCCGTCCTCGCCGACCAGCTGCGGCACGCCCAGGACGTCTTCCTGGCCGCCGGGGTCACCACGGTCGGCGACGCCCAGGCCTCGCGCCGCGAGGTGGAGGCCTATCTGCGGCTGCGCGACGCGGGCGACCTGCGGATGCGCGTCTCGGCGTACCTCACCTCCGCGCTGCTGGACACCGCCCTCGACCTCGGGCTGGTCAGGGCGCTCGGCGACGACCGCTTCCGGGTGCAGGGCGTGAAGTTCTACGCAGACGGCACCCTCGGCGGCTGGACCGCCTACTTCCCCGAGGGCTATGCCGCCGACTGCTGCCACCACGGGCAGCTCTACCACACCGCCGAGGAGTACGCCGAGCTGGTCGGCCGCGCCCACCGGGCCGGACTGCAGACCGCCACCCACGCCCAGTCCCCGCACGCCATCGGCATGGTCCTGGACGCCGTGGAGAAGGCCCAGGCGGACCTGCCCCGCCCGGGCATCCGGCACCGTATCGAGCACTGCGGCCTGCCCACCGACGACCAGATCCAGCGGATGGCCGATCTGGGCGTCGTCCCCGTGATGCAGCCCCAGCACCATCTGCGCACCGGCGACGGCACCCTGGCCGCGGTGGGCGAGCTCGGCCACCGCTACAACCCGGCCGGGCGCTGCGCCGAGGCCGGTGTCCCCGTGGTGTTCAGCTCCGACGCGCCGGTCGCCCCGCCCGCCCCGCTGGAGGCGGTGTACGCCGGCGCGACCCGCCGTACCGTCCTCGGCACCGTCCTCGGCGACGAGTCGCTGCGGCTGCCGGTCGCCGCCGGGCTGCACGCCCACACCGCGGCCGCGGCCCGTGCCCTGCACCTGGAGCAGTCGGCCGGCACCCTGGCCGTCGGCGCCTGGGCCGACTTCACCGTCCTCGACGCCGATCCGGCACACACCCCCGCCGAGGATCTGCGTGACATCGCGGTCCGCGAGACCTGGGTGGGCGGACGCCGCGCCTGGGCCGCCGCCGGCCGCTGACCCGTCCCCTCCCCGTTCCCCCGTCCCCGTCCCCGTCTCCTTTCCAGCCCCCGTCCCCTTCCCGGCCCCGCCCCAGACTGCCCGGAGTGACCCATGACGGCTCCTGCCACCGGCTCCGCCAACCCTCGAAGAGCGGCGCTCGCCGCGCTCGTCGGCACCTCGATCGAGTGGTACGACTTCTACGCCTTCGCCACCGCCGCCGCGATCGTCTTCAACGATGTGTTCTTCCCGGCGGACATGCCCCCGCTGCTGCGCACCCTCTCCTCCTTCGGCACCTTCGCCGTCGGTTTTCTGCTGCGGCCGCTCGGCGGCATCGTCTTCGGACACATCGGCGACCGCATCGGGCGTAAGAAGACGCTGGTCACCACGCTGCTGATGATGGGCATCGCATCCTTCTGCATCGGTCTGCTGCCCACCTACGCGCAGATAGGCGCCGCGGCACCCGCGCTGCTGATCGTGCTGCGCCTGGTGCAGGGCATCGCGATCGGCGGCGAGTGGGGCGGTGCGGTGCTGGTGGCGGTGGAGAGCGCCCCCAAGGGCAAGGCCACCTTCTTCGGCTCCTTCGCCCAGCTCGGTTCCTCGGTCGGCGCGCTGCTGTCCACGGGCGCCTTCAGTCTGATGAACCTGTTCGGCAGCTCCGCCTTCCACAGCTGGGGCTGGCGGGTGCCGTTCCTGCTGTCCGCGGTGCTGGTGGGCGTCGGCCTGGTCGTCCGGCTGCGGCTGGAGGAGTCCCCGGCCATGGCCGGGATCGAGAAGCAGCGGCAGCCCGAGGACAAGCTGCCGATCGTGGAGGTGCTGCAGAAGGACTGGCGCACCGTGCTGTTCGGCGTCCTCGGACTGGCCACCGCGACCGGCGGCTACTACCTGGTGACCAGCTATCTGCTGGCATACGCCGACGACCATGCGCATGTCTCGCAGTCGATGCTGCTCAACGGCCTCACCCTGGCGGCCTTCCTGGAGCTGGTGGTCACCCCGTGGCTGTCCCTGCTGGGCGACCGGATCGGGGCCCACACCGTGGTGATCGCCGGACTCGCGGGCGTGGTGGTGCTGGCGGTGCCGCAGTTCCTGGTGGTGCACACCGGCAGCACTCTGCTGATCTGGGGTGCGATGCTCGCCATGCGCTTCGTGATGTCGGCGCTCTACGGGCCGATGGCGGCGATCCTGGCGGAGGGCTTCGACGCCCGGGTCCGCTACACCGGGATCTCGCTGTCGTACCAGCTCTGCAATCTGGTCTTCGGCGGGTTCTCCCCGATCATCGCGGCGTCGCTCTCGGCTGCCGCCGGGGGCAGCTACTGGCCGGTGGCGGCACTGCTGATGGTGGTGTCGCTGATCGGCATCGTCAGCATCTCCCGGCTGCGGGCCCGCCGGTCCGCCCTGCTGACGGCCGGCACCGACCACGGTCTCACCGGCCGGGTGACGACGACCGTCTGACCTGCCCGCCCTGCCACCGGTCCCCGGGACTCCCTGCACGCACGGGGAGACCCGGGGACCGCCCGTGTACCGGGCCGTGCCCCTGCGAACTGCGCCGTCGCGCAGCGGGGGGCGTACGGTCTCGCTCCGCGCCTGGCGCATGCATGGGATTGACTGCGCCGGCCGCACCGTGCTCGGTTGGCGGGGCCCCGCCCGGGAAAGGGAGTCCTGGTCGCATCTCCGCCTGCCCGGGAGGTAGTCGTGCCGTTGCCCAGTCTGCTCGCGGTCTTCGCGCATCCGGACGACGAAGCGCTGGCCGCGGGCGGGGTTCTCGCCCGGCACGCCGCCTCCGGGGCGCGCACAGCCGTGGTCACCGCCACCTGGGCGCCGGACAGCCCCCGAGCCGTCGAACTGGTCGACGCGGTACGGATTCTGGGGGCGGGCGAGCCTCGGATGCTCGGGTACGCCGACCTCCGGGTCCCCCGGTCCGCGCCCGGGCGGCCGCGCTGGTGCGATGCGCCGCTCGATGAACTGGTCGAAGGTGTCGTCGGGCAGCTCAGGGAGTTCCGCCCGGAGATCGTCCTCACCCATGACGCGTACGGCGGTCTGACCGGTCACCCCGATCACCGCCACACCCACCGTGTGACCCTGCTCGCCGTGGCGGCCGCCGGGCTCGGGGGGCTCTATCCGCAGGCAGGAGCCCCGTGGCAGCCGGACGCCCTCTACTTCGCCACCCACCCCCACTCGGGTGTCACGGAACTCGGGCCGCTGCTGACCCGGGTGGGCAAATCGGTGTTGAGCGTGCCCGAGGAGATGGTCACGGCGAGGGTCGATGTGCGGCCGTGGCTCGACCGGAAATGGGCCGCCGTCCTCGCGCACCGCGGCGAGGTGGCCCGGGAGCGTCCGCTGCCCGGTCTGCTGTCCCGGCTGCCGGCCGAGACCCGGGAACGGATCATCGGCACCGAGTACTTCATCCGCGTCGGTCTCGGGGCCTCCGAGGACGGGACGAAGCAACTGGCCCTCTGACGAGGGCGCTTGCCGCGTCCGGCCCACGGGCTCATCCGGCCGGGGGCTGGATGTAGTCCTCCAGGCGTGCGACCGTGAAGTCCTGTTCCTGTATGCGCCGGAGCAGCTGGGCGAACATCTCCGTCATCGTGGTGCCCTTGAGCTCCTGGGGGCCCCGGAAGTGGGCGAGGATGATGTCACCCGGGCGCAGCTTCTTGTCCGGATCCTGGTACTGCATGTTCTTGATCTGCATGGACTCCCGCCACCAGACGATCGCCGCGGGCCCGCACTCCCGCACCGCGGTCCTGGTGTTGTGGTCGTAGGCGCCGTAGGGCGGGCGGAACAGCAGGGGTGCGGTGCCGTACCGCTCGGTGAGCACCTTCTGGTTGCCGCACACCTCTTCTTTCTGGCCCGCCTCCGAGAGGGTGTTCATGACGGGGTGGTGCAGGGTGTGATTCTGGATGTGATGGCCCATCTCGGCGAGCGTCCTGAAGTACCCGTAGTCCGACTTGATGGAGTCGTCGGTGAGGAACATGGTGATAGGTATCTCCAGGTCCCGCATCATCTCGATGAACTCGGGGTCCTTCTCCGCTCCGTCGTCGATGGTGATGAAGACGACCTTCTGCGAGGTCGGTATGTGCGAGAAGACCGGGACCGGTCCGGTGGCGGAGAGCTTGAGGGGCTTGTCGGCCGGCGGTTCCGGGGTCTCGGGCAGCGGCGTCAGGCCCCACTTCTTCCAGAGGGCGGCGGTGTCGGCGCTCGGCGCGGCGGTGCCGGGAGTCCCGGTGGTGCCGTCGGAGGGGGCGGAGGGGGACGCGGTGGCGGCCGTACCCGTTCCACTGCCCCCGTCCGCCCCGCAGCCACCGGCGGTCAGGGCCACGACGACCGCTCCCGCGAGTGCCCCGTAGAACCTGCCGGACCTGCTGTGCCGCTTCATCGCGCCGCTCTCCCCTGAGTGCCGTGCCGTCCTCGACTCCGCCTGGAACGGTACGTGATCATGCAGGGAGGGCGGCCGAGGGGTCACAGCCAGGTGCCGCAGCGGCGGACGAACCAGGTCTTCACCAGCTGGGTGAGCGTGCAGTACGCGAGCAACGTGCCGATCAGCCAGGGGAAGTAGCTCATCGGCAGCGGCTCCAGGCCGAGGGAGGCGCCGACCTGCCGTCGGAGGGGACGCGGCCCACGTCCATGCACGCCGACACCTCGTCACATCGGCGCCCGCACCCCCCACACCCGGAACCCCGACTCCCCCGCCGTACAGCCCGATCGTCTACCCGGCGCAGGAGGGGCACAGTCCGCGATAGACGACGTCGACCTCGGACACCGTGAAACCGAACCGCTCCCCCGCCGGCAGGCCGGCGAGCGGGTCGCCCGTGGGGTGGACGTCGCGGATGAGGCCACAGCCGGAGCACACCAGATGCTGGTGCGGCTGGTGCGCGTTGGGGTCGTAGCGCTTGGCGCGACGGTCGGTGGAGACCTCGGTTACCTCGCCGAGGGACACCATCTCGCCCAGGGTGTTGTAGACGGTCGCCCGGGAGATCTCGGGCAGCAGCGCAGCCGCCCGGGCATGCACCTCGTCGGCCGTGAGATGCATGTGCTCGCCGTCGAGGACCTCCGCGACGACGCGTCGCTGGGAGGTCAGCCGCCAGCCGCGCTCCCGCAGTCGCCCCAGCAGGTCACTCATGTCGGTTCACCCGTTCATCTCCCGTGTGCGATGGGCGAGCTACGGCAGACGCCTGATCCGGCCGGAGCAGGGTTTGGTGCACTTCTTGACTTGGATCGGGTCCATCGTAGGATCGTTTCCGGCGACAGCCAAGGGACGGGAAGACTCCGATCAGGCGGGAGCGGGAGACATGACAGCACCACCGCCGCACCCCCTCCCCGCCACCAGGGCCCTCCGGCCGATCGCATCCGACGCCCGCCGGTTCCCCCGGCCGGCGGGACCGGCGTCGTCCGCCGGGATGCCTGCCCCCGCCGTTCCACCGTCCGCAGTCTCTGAGCACCGTGTTCCGCCTGGTCCGGAAGGATTCCCATGTCTGAGAACCATGACCCAGTCGTCGCCGACACGACATCGCAGGACGGAGGCGGCTGCCCGGTCGCGCACGGGCGCGCGCCGCACCCGACGCAGGGCGGCGGGAACCGTCAGTGGTGGCCGGAGCGCCTCGATCTGAAGATCCTCGCGAAGAACCCCGCGGTGGCCAACCCCCACGGTGCGGACTTCGACTACGCCGCGGCTTTCTCGTCCCTCGATCTGCCGGCCGTGAAGCGGGACATCGCGGAGGTCCTCACCACCTCCCAGGACTGGTGGCCCGCCGACTTCGGCCACTACGGCCCGCTCATCATCCGCATGGCCTGGCACAGCGCCGGCACCTACCGGATCAGTGACGGCCGCGGGGGCGCGGGCGCGGGCCAGCAGCGCTTCGCCCCGCTCAACAGCTGGCCGGACAACGCCAACCTCGACAAGGCCCGCCGTCTGCTGTGGCCGGTCAAGAAGAAGTACGGCCGGAGCCTGTCCTGGGCCGACCTCTTGATCCTGGCCGGCAATGTCGCCCTGGAGAGCATGGGCTTCAAGACCTTCGGCTTCGGCGGCGGCCGTGAGGACGTCTGGGAGTCGGAGGAGGACGTGTACTGGGGCCCCGAGACCACCTGGCTGGGCGACGAGCGCTACACCGGGGACCGTGAGCTGGAGAACCCCCTCGGCGCGGTCCAGATGGGCCTGATCTACGTCAACCCCGAGGGCCCCAACGGCAATCCGGACCCGATCGCCTCGGCCCGCGACATCCGCGAGACGTTCCGCCGGATGGCGATGAACGACGAGGAGACGGTCGCCCTGATCGCCGGCGGCCACACCTTCGGCAAGACCCACGGTGCCGGCCCGGCGGAGAACGTCGGCCCCGACCCCGAGGGAGCCCCGCTGGAGCAGCAGGGCCTGGGCTGGAAGAACTCCTACGCCACCGGCAAGGGCGGCGACGCGATCACCAGCGGTCTCGAGGTGATCTGGACCAACACCCCGACGACCTGGGACAACAGCTTCTTCGAGATCCTGTTCGGCTATGAGTGGGAGCTGTTCGAGAGCCCCGCGGGCGCCCACCAGTGGCGGCCCAAGGACGGCACCGGCGCGGGGACCGTCCCGGACGCCCATGACCCGTCGAAGAGCCACGCCCCGTCGATGCTGACGACGGACCTGGCGCTGCGGTTCGACCCGGCCTATGAGCAGATCTCCCGGCGCTTCCTGGAGAACCCGGACGAGTTCGCGGACGCGTTCGCCCGAGCCTGGTTCAAGCTGACCCACCGCGACATGGGCCCGGTCGTGCGCTACCTCGGCCCGGAGGTGCCCTCCGAGACCCTGCTGTGGCAGGACCCGCTGCCCGAGGCGGACCATGAACCGGTCGGCGCCGAGGACGTCTCCGCCCTCAGGAGCCGGATCCTGGACTCGGGTCTTTCGGTGTCCCAGCTCGTGTCCACCGCCTGGGCGTCGGCGGCCTCCTTCCGCGGCAGCGACAAGCGCGGCGGCGCCAACGGTGCCCGGGTCCGCCTCGAGCCGCAGAGCGGCTGGGAGGTCAACGACCCCGACGAGCTGGCGCCGGTGCTGCGCACCCTGGAGGGGATCCAGGAGTCCTTCAACGCCGGGCAGAGCGGCGGCAAGCGGATCTCGCTCGCCGATCTGATCGTGCTGGCCGGCGGCGTGGGCGTCGAACGGGCCGCAAAGGAGGCGGGATTCGACGTCGAGGTGCCCTTCACACCGGGCCGGGTGGACGCCACGCAGGAGCAGACGGACGTGGAGTCGTTCGCCGCGCTCGAGCCGACCGCCGACGGGTTCCGCAACTACCTGGGCAAGGGCAACCGGCTGCCGGCCGAGTATCTGCTGCTGGACCGGGCGAACCTGCTGAACCTGAGCGCGCCCGAGACGACCGTCCTGGTCGGCGGGCTGCGGGTGCTGGGCGCGAACCACGGGCGGTCCAAGCTCGGTGTCCTCACCGCGACGCCGGGGGTGCTGACCAACGACTTCTTCGTCAATCTGCTCGACCTGGGGACGACCTGGACGGCGACGTCCGAGGACCGGACCACCTTCGAGGGACGCGACGCGGCCACCGGCGAGGTCAAGTGGACCGGCAGCCGTGCCGACCTCGTCTTCGGCTCGAACTCCGAACTGCGGGCGCTCGCCGAGGTCTATGCGAGCGACGACGCCGAGGAGAAGTTCGTGCACGACTTCGTCGACGCCTGGGACAAGGTCATGAACCTCGACCGGTTCGACCTGGCCTGAGCGTGAGGTCCGGGCCCGTCACAAGGACCGGCCCGGACCCCGCCGCCCGGCATGACTCGGCCCCGGCCCCCTGTGCAGGGGCCGGGGCCGGGTCGTCGTCAGCGGACCGGCTGGGGTTCGGCCGCGGGCGGCGCGCCCTCGTCGAAGGTCATCTCCGGCGGGGCCTTGCGGAAGCCCCGGGTGAGGTACACGAGGTAGCAGACGCCGAGGGCCAGCCAGCACAGGCCGAGAGTGATGGCCTTGCCGTCGAGGTGGACCAGCAGCCACAGGTCGACCACGGCGCCGACCGCGGGCAGCAGGACATAGGACCACAGGGCGGGGCGGCGGCCCGCGCGGCGCTCCCGGACGAAGGTGGCGATGACCGAGAAGTTGACGAAGGTGAAGGCGGTGAAGGCACCGAAGTTGATGAAGGACGTGGAGGTCGCGACGCTCAGCCGCAGCGCGATCAGGCCGACCGCCCCGGCCAGCAGGATGTTCACCGCGGGGGTGTGGTACTTCGGGTGCAGTCGGCCGAAGACCTTCCGCGGCAGCACCGAGTCTCGGCCCATCGCATAGAGCAGCCGTGAGGTGCTGGCCTGCGCGGCGATGCCGGAGGCGAACTGCGCGACGATCAGGCCCGCCAGGAACATGGAGGAGAACAGATCGCCGCCGACGGTCTTGGCGATCTCGAACGCCGCGGAGCTGGAATCGGTGAAGTGGTAACCGGGGTGTGCCAGCTGGGTGGTGTAGGCGACCGCGACGAAGATGCCGCCGCCGATCACCGCGATGAGCAGGATGGCGCGGGGCAGGGTGCGCTGCGGCTGCACCGTCTCCTCGGTCAGGGTGGTGACCGCGTCGAAGCCGAGGAAGGAGTAGGCCGCGATGGCGGCTCCCGCGGAGATGCCCGCGAGGGTGGTCGCATGGTTGGCGAAGGGCGTGGCGCTGACCAGTCCGGTCGCTCCGTCGTGCTGGAAGACATGCCGCAGACACAGCAGGGCGAACAGGCCGACGACCAGGATCTGGAAGATCATCAGCAGGTCGTTCACCCGCTCCGCCGTCTTGATGCCCCTGATGTTGAGCGCGGTGGTGAGCGCGATGAACCCTACGATCCACACCCAGAACGGCACCGAGGGGAACTCCGCCTGGAGATAGGCCCCGCCGATGAGCCAGATGACCATGGGCAGGAAGAAGTAGTCCAGCAGGGTGGCCCAGCCGACGAGGAAGCCGACCCGGGAGTCGATGGAGCGGCGCACATAGGTGTAGGCGGACCCGGCGACGGGGTGGGCCTTGGCCATCTTCCCGTAGCTGTGCGCGGTGAAGATCATGGCGCCCAGGGCCAGCAGATAGGCCGTCGGGACCGCGCCATGGGTGCTGTCGGCGACGACGCCGTAGGTGCCCAGCACGATGATCGGGGTCATATAGGCCAGCCCGAAGAGCACGACCGATCTCAGGGTCAGGCTGCGGGTGAGGGTGGGTGCGGGGTTGGGCATGGGCGTTCCTTGTGCCGTGGGGACGGGGAGGGCTCGGGTCAGTCGGCGATGCGCCAGCGCCTGGGGTCCAGGCGGCCGTCGTAGAGCGGGAGGTCGAGGGGGACGTCACCGTCGGTGAAGTGGCTCCACATGCGGTTGAGGCCGGCGGTGCCGTAGGTGCGTACCCGGGTGACGTCGTCCAGGTCGATGACGTCGGTCAGTACAGCGGGCCCGGAGTCGGGTGACTGGACGCGGATATGTCCCTCGGGATCGACCACCAGGCTGCGGCCGGTGCCCAGCGGGCCCGCGGTGTTCACACTGACGACATGGACCTGGTTGACGATGGCGTTGGCCTGGGCGAGGACGACCTCCTGGGCGCGGTCCACCGAGGTGGTCATCACCGGGTTGACGATCACCTCGGCGCCCATCCAGGCCAGATGGCGGCTCACCTCCGGGAACCAGGCGTCGTAGCAGATCGCGAAGCCGATGCGTCCGGCCTCCGGAAGGTCCACGACGACGAAGCGGTCCCCGGCGGTGTAGGGCTCGTACGGCCGCCAGGGGAACAGCTTGCGGTAGTGCGCGGCCAGTTGTCCCTGCGGGGAGAACACGAGTGCGGTGTTGAAGAGCTCGCCGTCCGCACCGCGCTCGCACACCGTGCCCGGAACCAGCCATACCCCCAGGTCACCCGCGAGTTCGGCCAGCGCCTTCGTACGCGGACCCTCCAGCGGTTCCGCCGCGGCGCGCAGCTGCTCCTCCGACCGGTCGGCCGGCCCGTCGGTACCGCACAGATGCAGCTCCGGATAGACGACCAGCCGCGTCTGCGGGAAGCGTGCCAGCACCCCCTGGACGTCGTCGGCGAATCCGGACAGGGGGTCCGTGGCCAGGCGGGGAGGGGCCTGGACCAGGGCGAGGGGAAGGGGTCGGGACATGCGCAGGAAATTAACTCAAGATGAGCACTTTAACAATGGGCTCATTCTGATCAATTTTGACGGCCGCTACATTGTGCGCATGGCTGGCACTCTGCACGGACCCGTCCCGGATGGCACCGAGGAGACCGTCCTCTCCCTCAACTCGCCCAAGCTGAACGGCATTCGGCGACTCACCGCGCTGGACACGGTGCGCGCCCGCATCGACCTGGCGGTCGAGCTGGGCCTGCTCTCCCCCGGCGAACGACTGCCGTCGAACGCCGCCATCGCCGAGGCGCTCGACGTCGGGGAGATCACCGTGCGTCGCGCACTCAGCTCGCTGTGTGAGGACGGGGTCCTGGAACGCAGGCGCGGCCGCAACGGGGGCACCCTGGTGGCCGAGCACCCGGCGCGGGGGACGGTCGACGCGGCCGAGGTGTACCGCGCCCAGACCGCCGAGGTGCACCATCTGATCGACGAGAGGGTGGTCGTGGAGTGCGGGATCGCCCACCTCGCGGTCCGTGGCGCGACCCCCGCGGCCCTCGCGGAGCTCGATCGGCTCGTGGAGGCCATGGACCGGGCGGAGAGCTGGGCCGAGTTCCACTCCTGCGACGAGCGCTTCCATCTCGCGGTGGCCCGCGCCACCGGTCTCGACAGCACCATGGACACCTATGGGGCCGTGCTGCGCAGGCTCTATGCGTATTTCCTGCCCTACCCCCTCGCGGCCCTGCGTGACTCCAACGACGAGCACCGGGCGCTGGTCGAGGCGGTACGCGCGGGCGACGCCGCAGGGGCCGCCGACATCGCGCGCCGGCATGTGGAGACGCTGCACCGCACGATGTTCGTGGGCCTGACCGGCTGAACCCCGAGGGCCGGCACATCCGCCGGGGCGCCCCGGCAGGAGCCTCGCCCCGCGCAGGCGCGCGCCACGCGTGCTGCCACCGGACCTGTAGGTGCTGCCACCGGACGCCACGGGGAGTCAGCCGCCCGCCATGGGACCGCCGGCCCCGGTCGGGGCGCCGCGCCCGAGCGCACCGGACTGGACCGCGTGCTCCAGCCGGTGGCTGGGGTGGGGGATGGCGATACGGCGGATGGCGATGATGGCGACGTCGTCACCGAGGTGCCCGCCGGTGTGGGCGAGCAGATTGCGCTCGACATGGTGGAGCAGCGCCTCGGGAGGGTGCCCGGCCCATCGGGCGGCGCGTTCCGAGAAGGGGTAGAAGGCGCCGTCGCGGTCGCGGGCCTCGACCGCACCGTCGGTGTACAGGAGCAGGGTGTCCCCGGGGCCGAAGGAGAGCACATCCACGGGGTACCCACCGGAGCCCTGCAGGCCGACGCCGAGGGGAGGCGCGGGGTGCAGGTCGGCCTCGGTCACCTGGCCGTCCGGGCCCAGCAGCACGGGCGCCAGATGGCCGCAACTGGTCATCCGGACCAGGGGCTCGTCGTCGGGTATCTCCAGCAGGAGGGCGGTGACGAAGCGTTCCTCCGCCTCGTCGTCCGGCTCGAAGTCGGCCAGATAGCGGGCCATGCTCCGTTCCAGGGCGCCCGCCAGCTCCGGCAGCGACGCATGCTGATGGGCGGCCTCACGGAAGGCGCCGAGCAGCAGCGCGGCCTCGCCCAGGGCGGACAGCCCCTTGCCCCGCACATCGCCGATCATCACCCGGGCGCCGCTGTCGGTGCGGGCGGCGGCGTACAGATCGCCGCCTATCTCCGCCTCGTCCTCGGCCGCGAGATAGACGCTGGCGAGCTGCAAGGTGCCGAGCCGGCTCGGCAACGGCCACATCAGGACATGCTGAGCGGCCTCCGCCACCGAACGGACCTGGGCCAGTTGGCGGGTGCGCCGGTCACGCACCACGCACAGGACCACGACCAGTACGGTCAGCACCGCAAGGGCGATCATCTGCACGATCACGGGCCGCGTGAGCAGGGTGCCGAAGTGCCAGCCGCTGAGCGCCTGGCCCGCGACGGCCATGACTCCCATGCCGCCCGTCGTCCACGGTCCCTCGAACCATGCGGTGAGCGCGGGAGCGACGACCAGCAGCGGGCCGAGGATGATGTCGGTCGGCGCCAGGATGTCCGAGGCCGTGATCAGGACGATCAGCGCAGCCGGGACCAGAAGCAGGAGGTGACTCGATTGCCACGGCTGCCCAAAGGCGGCGGAGCCTTGCCTGGAGCCCATGTCTTCCACAGTGCACCCTCCTCGGACCGGCGTGCGAGCCCTCCGGGGCAACGAACCCGGAAACATCACAGCAGGTGGGGGCGCCGGCACCGGTCGTGATGGCGGGGCGTACGACCGCTACGGTGCGCCATGCCGGGGGCACCGTCGGCAGCCCTGGCGCCGGGCACGGTGCCGCCCGGACGCCGCAGCACGAGGCGGGCGACATGGCTGAGGTGCTGGTTTCCCACACGGGCACGGGCTGACCACCGGCGTCGGCGAGTTCACCGAGCAGCTGCGGCGGGCCGGACATACGGCGAAGACACCCGGGTCACGGGCGGCCGCGACGCCGGGGTCGTCCTGGAGGGCGAGGAACGGCTCCCACGGACTGGAGCCGGCTCCGCCGGGACCCGCACGCTGCCGTCGCCCTGGGGCCGTTACGGCAGAAGCCGGACGAGTCGGGCGGGGTCCGGCCGCCGACCCGGCGTACCTGCCTGCGCGCCCACGCCCAGTTATTGCACAATTACGCAACCGAGCAAGCGCATGCCGGTCGATCCCTGTCGGGTCCGTGCGGACCGGACCGTATCGATCGGCCAGGATGGAGGATTCCCGTGCCGCAGGAGCGATTTCCGTCGACGGGCAGCACCAATCTGCGCATAGGCGCCGCGGTGGCCCGGATCGAGGGCCTCTACGCGGCTCTGCGCACCGCGGGACCCGGCATCCGCCGGGACCGACTTCTGGCCGAACTGGAGGAGGCCGCCCGGCGACTGGCCGCGATGACCGGTGCGGCGGCCCAGGGGCACGGCACGCCCCCCGCGCAGTCGCGACGCGGGCGCCGTCGTGCGCTGGCAGCCCGAGGTGCCGCCTGGATCATCGCGCGCACCGGCCGGCGCTGAGGGGCGGCTCCAGGACCGGAGGAGAGCGCTCCGCCCCCGACCCATAAGCCCGCCTTTGCGCCTGGCCGGAATCGATCGAATTGGCATGGACCTGATCGCGCAGTCTCGCTAGGCTTCCGCCCGACCCGGGTGAGAGCGCTCTCAGGTCGTGGTTGTTCCACCCCCACCTTTGCTGGAACGACGAAGGGCACCCCCTGTGAGACCCACTCGACTCCACCATCTCGCCATGGCCGCGCTCGTACTGATCGGCGGCTGGGCCGCGATGGGCGCCACGCCGGCCGGAGCGGCGACCCCCGCCGCCACCCCCACCGCTGCTCCCGGTCTGCTTCAGGCCATGCAGCGGGACCTGGGACTGACCGCCGACCAGGCGGAGGCCCGGCTGGCGGCGGAGCGCACCGCCACGACCGTGGAACCGAAGGCCCGCAAGGCCGCGGGATCCGCCTACGGCGGTTCCTGGTTCGACGCCGAGGCCGGACGGCTGACCGTGGCCGTCACCTCCGACGCCTCCGACTCCACCCTGCGCGCCGTCCGGTCCGCAGGCGCCGCGGTGCGCACCGTGGAACACAGCGAGCGACAGCTCGACGCGGTCAAGACCCGCCTGGACCGCTCGTCGGCACCCCAGGGAGTGAGCGGCTGGCACGTCGACCCGGCGGCCAACACGGTGGTCGTGGACGTCGTCCGCACCGCTTCCTCCGACAACGATGTCCGGCGCTTCCTCGCCCAGGCCCGTGAGGCCGGACCCGTCACCGTCCGCAAGGTCGCCTCGGCGCCGGAGACCTTCGCCGCGGGCACGGTCGGCGGCGACCCCTACTACACCGGCAACGTCCGCTGCTCCATCGGCTTCTCGGTGTACGGCGGCTTCGTCACCGCCGGCCACTGCGGCCAGCCCGGCGCGGGGGTGAGCGGCTGGGACGGCTCCTACATCGGCACCTTCCAGGGTTCGTCGTTCCCCGACAACGACTACGCCTGGGTCAGCGTCGGCAGCGGCTGGTGGACGGTTCCGGTGGTGCTCGGCTGGGGCACCGTGTCCGACCAGCTGGTGCGCGGCTCCGCCGTGGCCCCCGTCGGCGCCTCCATCTGCCGCTCCGGCTCGACGACGCACTGGCACTGCGGCACGGTCCTCGCGCACAACGAGACCGTCGTCTACAGCCAGGGCGCCGTGCACGAGCTGACGAAGACCAGCGTCTGCGCCGAACCGGGCGACTCCGGCGGCTCCTTCATCAGCGGTGACCAGGCTCAGGGTGTCACCTCGGGCGGCTGGGGCAACTGCTCCGGCGGCGGCGAGACCTGGTTCCAGCCGATCAACGAGATCCTCAACCGCTACGGGCTGACCCTGCACACGGCCTGACACGGCGGACCGTTCCCGCCTCGGCGCATCGCAGTTCCGGGTCCCGGCCCGGAACTGCGAACAGGCCGTTGCCGGGCGCGGGTTCCGCGGACGCGCGCAACGACGCCGCCCGCCGGGGGACTTGGCACGGGTCCGGTGGTGGCGGTGGAACGCCGGGGCCGGCGTCGAGGCGACAACGCCGGCCGTCGGTCGCGGCGTTAGGGAGCGGACCGGTGGGGCATACTCCCCCGACGGGCGTGCCGAGGTACGGCCCGGTACACCGCACCCCGAAGGAGAACCCATGCCGTGGTGGGCAATCGTCCCGGTCGTCTCGATGATCACCGGGCCCGCCGCTCTGTACATCCTGACTCGCCGCAAGCGCCGGGCGGAGGACGCCGAGGAGCGCTACGAGGAGCTCTCGCGCAGGTACACCGCGCTGCTCGAGGAGTCCACCAGGTCCGGCGAACTGCCCGAGGGCCGGGGGCGCCGCCCGGATCACCGCTGAGTCCCGCTCCCGCACACGAGGAGCGGGATTCGCGCTCCGGCCGCTCTCCTCCCTCACCGAGGAGCGGCCGGTCGGCCCCCGCACTCCCCCGGTTTCTTCCCGTCACCGGTCTCTTCCCACCCTCGCGCCTGACGCCCCGGCAGGGCTCGTCCGGGGCTTCCTTGCCGGGTTCCGGCAATGTGCGCCGCATGACTGTGTCCGGCCACAGGTAAGGCGGGCGGCCCCTCCCGGACGGCAGGATCAATGTCTGCCGGATGAGGAACGAGCTGGGGGAACCGCGATGCGCAGACTGCGTCGACTTCCCTCCGCGCCGGAACCGCACCTGATGGCGCATCTGCGGACCACGGTGTGGGGACCCGCGGAGTTCGTCGGCCTGCCGCCGCGGTGGCTGGTCGTGGAGGGGATGATCGCCGGAACGCTCGGGGCCGGGGCGATCATCGGCACCGCGCTCCTCGGCGCCTGGACCGGGACGCCCTGGCTGACCGACGGGAAGGCCGGTCTCGGCTGCGCGGTCCTGCTGGTCCTCTATCTCTCCCTGGTCGGGGCGGGACGCGCGCTGATCGGCATCGTCGCCCTGCTCGCCGTGTGTCTCGCGGTCCATGCCCCGGAGGCGTCCGCGAGCATCGTGCTGGCGCACCGGGGAGTGGTACGGCCCTCGGTGGTCCTGTCGGTCCAGGACGGTGGGGAGACGGCCGACGGGCACGGTCTCTATCTCTGCTCGGTGGCGGACCGGCACGGCGCACCGGTCAAGGTCCGCATCCGGCGGGGCTGTCTGCGGACCACCCGTCCGGGGGACGCGCTCCCGCTGCTGTGCGACCCGGAGGGGCGGGTGGCCCCGCGCAGTGCGGAGTCCGGCAGATCACTGGCCGCGCCGCTCCGTGCGCTGGGCGCCTGGGGCGCCTCACTGGTCGGCGCCTGTGTGGTCGCGGTGGTGCGCTCGCTCCGTCTCTCGCACACCGCCGCCGCCCCGTCCGCCGCCGCGCCCTGGGCGCCCGAGCCGGACGATCTACCGACCCCGGCCGTCGCCCGTCAGCCGTCGCGATGTCTGTCGGGGAGCCGGGGCCCGGGTTCGGGCCCCGGCTGACGACGAACGAGGCGGCAGGGGACGCTGCCGGACCGACCCGGCAGGGGCCTCACCGAGAGGGGCCACCCCCGGACTGCCTGCCGTACTCGGTCAGATGGCGCCGGAGAAGGTGTCGCACCGGGCCGAGGAGCCCGTGCTGTACCCGGTGGTGAACCAGTGCACCCGCTGCTGCGAGCTGCCGTGGGTCCAGCCTTCCGGGTCGACACGGCCCTGGGCGCGCTCCTGGATGCGGTCGTCACCGACGGCCGCCGCGGCCTCGAGGGCTTCCTGGATGTCGGCATCCGTGAACGGCCGCTCGTAGAAGCCGGTGGTGACGGCGTTCTTCGCCCAGACCCCGGCGTAGCAGTCGGCCTGCAGCTCCAGCCGGACCGATGCGCTCTCGGCCCCCTTGCGGTCCCCGCCGACACGGTTCATGGTGCCCAGCAGATTCTGTACATGGTGACCGTACTCATGGGCGATGACATAGGCCCGGGCGAAGGGTCCGCCCTTGGCGCCGAACTTCTCCTCCAGTTCGTCGAAGAACCCGAGGTCGAGATAGACGTTGTGGTCGGCCGGGCAGTAGAACGGGCCCATGGCGGAGGAGCCTTGGCCGCATCCGGTGCTCCAGGTGCCGGAGACCAGGTGCGTCTTTGCCTTGGTGTACGTCTGCCGCTGCTGCTCGGGGAGGGCCTCCTGCCAGTAGCTCTGGATGCTGCTGACCACGCCCACCACTCGGCACTTCTCCCACTGGTTGGCGTCGGTGCCCTTGCGGCACTTCGCCTTCAGATCCTCCCCCTGCTGCTGGGTGGTGGTGTGGGAGCCGCCGCCGCTGAGCAGGTTCGTGGGGTTGACTCCCAGAAGCAGCGCGACGATCAGGACGACGACGCCGACCGCGCCACCGCCGATCGCAAGCCCCCCTCCGGAAAAGCTGCTGCTGCCGTGGTCTTCGACCTGGGAAGCATCAAGATCCACATCGTCGCGGAATTCCATCGGTCCTTCGTCTCCCGGGAGTTGGTGCGGGCTTCATTGTGCCCGGTGAGGGCGCCGTTTCGGCGTCGCACCCGATGTGACGTCGGCCGTGTCCGTGGCGAAGGCGCCGGTGCGGCGGTCGTGGCTCGTCGACGCGGCCCCGGGAACGCGGAGGCGGACGAAGCGGTGCCCGCCCGCGCCATGACGGCGAGGACGGGCACCGGTCGGCCGGAGAGGGGCGGATCAGGCCACGCCGCTCTCCCACCACCAGGAGCCGGAGCCGTAGGAGGGGTACTGCACACGGCTGTCGACGTGCTGCCACGAGTTCGAGTACGCCTCGAGCCCGGAGAAGCCGCAGGTCTCGGCGATCCGGTAGGTCTGCAGGGTGGAGTGTCCCGAGACCACGATGTCCGCGGCCACACCGTAGAGGTGCATGCTGTTGGACGCGCCGCCCGAGGCAGCGTTGTGCGAGATGCTGCGGAAGCCGGAGTTGATGGTGATCGCGCTGTTGCCCGCCTTCTTGCGCACCGCCTCCAGCTTGTACATCAGCCGGCGGACGTTCTCCTTGACCGTCGCGGCGGCGACCTTGCCGTTGTTGAAGGCGGCGCCGTCCTTGGAGTAGAACTCGCTCCAGTTGAAGTGGGCGGTCGACCCGTCGCTCGCCTCCAGGCTGTTGAGGGCGCTCTGGGTCTGCGGGCCGACGACGCCGTCCGCGCCCAGCCCGTAGGCGGACTGGAAGCGGGTCACGGCGGCGGCCGTGGCCGGGCCGAAGGCGCCGTCCCAGGCGACGTACGTCTGCTGGGCGCTCGCGGCGGCCCAACCGCCGACGCGGATCTGCAGTTCCACCACATCGGAGCCGGAGGAACCCTGCTGGAGGGTGCGGCTCCAGCCGTAGGCGGAGGCCGAGCCCGCCGAGGCGAGATTGACGACGGACGCCACGCCGAGCGCGGCCGTCACACCTGCGGCGCTCCGGAACAGGGTGCGGCGGTCGATGCCTCGGGCGGAGGGTCGTGACTCGTTCATGAATTCTCCTCTTTCTTTCCCGGCGTGCCGGGCGGAGCAGTTCCTGCCCTGCCCGGACACGCCGAGGGGCTTCGAAGAAAAGCAGTACCGGCCGGGTGTGGGGGGTGCGCTGCCGCGGACGGTCGGGCGGACGGCGCCCTGGTGACGGTCAGGCGACCAGGGCCTGCCAGGTGTTGGCTCCGACGATGCCGTCCACGGCGAGGCGATGGCCGGACTGGAAGGAGCGCACCGCGGTGTCGGTGGCGGGCCCGAAGTCACCGTCCACGCCCAGCGCCGAACCGTGCGCGTTCAGCTGGCTCTGCACCGCCTTGACCGCGGAACCGGTCGATCCCTGCCGCACCGTGACGATGAGTGCCTGCCAGGTGGCGGGGCCGACGATGCCGTCCACGCCGAGGCCGTGCGCGGACTGGAAGGAGCGCACCGCGCTGTCGGTGCCCGCCCCGAAGGCGCCGTCCACGGTCAACGACGAACCGTGCGCGTTCAGCAGATGCTGCACGGTCTTGACCCGCTCACCGCTGGCGCCCTGCTTCACGGTGGGCCAACTGCCCGTCGACGGAGGGGTGTAGCCGCCGTTGCGGGCGAAGTTCTGCAGATCGGTGAGCGTGCCGTTGAAGGTGTCCTGGTCACCGGGGAAGGTCCCGGAGTCGGCGTACTGCCAGATCGTCTGGGCGGACCAGCCGGCTGGCAGCGTGCCCGGGCTGCTGGAGTAACGGGCCACCCACAGGGGGTTGGTGGCACCGAAGCTGCTGTTGTTGCCGGTGCAGGTGGTCCACCAGTCGGTGGTGGTGTAGATCGTGGGATAGCGTCCGGTCCTGGTGCGGACCTGGTTGCTGAAGTCCCGTATCCAGGTCACCATCGCGCTCTGGCTCAGCCCGTAGCAGGTGGCGCCGTAGGGGTTGTACTCGATGTCCAGGGCGGGGGGCAGGGTCTTGCCGTCCGCGCTCCAGCCGCCGCCGTGGCTGACGAAATAGTCGGCCTGCACCGCGCCGCTGGAGTTGCCGGGCAGGGCGAAGTGGTAGGCGCCGCGGATCAGCCCGGCGTTGTAGGAGCCGTCGTACTGCTGGGAGTAGTAGGGATTGGTGTACGTCGTGCCCTCGGTGGCCTTGACATAGGCGAAGGCGGCACCGTTGTTCTTGACGGTGGTCCAGTTGACGTTGCCCTGATAGCCGCTCACATCCAGGCCGGCCGGGCCGGTGCTGACGGCGGCGAGCGCCGAGGCGGACGGTGAGCCCGTGCCGAGGCGCTGGAGACCGGAGCCGGCGTGGTCCTGCTCCGGGTGTGTCATCCGGACGGGCTTCACCCCGTCGTCGGCGGCGGTCGCGGAGGCGGCGTCGGGCAGCAGGAGCATCAGGGACAGGGCGGCGGCCAGCAGTCCGGCGGCGCGGGTGAGCGCCAGGCCGGGGCGCCTGCCGGTGCCACCGGATCTGAACCGCGCGAAAGAGGTTGCAGTCATCGTGCTCTCCCAGGTGGGGGTTGGGGTTCGGCGAGTAGCTGCGTCAGACGATTCGGAAAGGTGTGGGGACGGGGGCGCCGGTGGGGAGCCGGCGTGCGGGCGGTCAGGCGTGGGGAGACGGGGAATGCTGCTGCGGAGCGGGCGTCAGGGACTCATGTGGATGCACACGAGCCTGAAGATGAACTGTGCATGACAACTTGACCCGCCAGGGCCGCGAGGATCCGACGGCTGGACGACAGGACACATCAACCCCTCTGGGGACGAGGGAGGTTGACGCGCGTAAACCGTAAGGGGTGCCTCGGCGTGTCCGCAACGCCCGAGGGCCGGTGACTCGCACCGGTGGCACACGAACCCCGCACACGACCGGGGGCCGAAGGGACGCTCTCGCGTCCCTTCGGCCCCCGGCGGGGTTGACGGCGATGCCGTCTATGACGACAGGAAGCACCCGATGCGAACGAACCGCCGCATCATCGACGCTTCCGCCACGACGGACTAGCGGCGACCGAAGAAGTGACCGTGGTGCCCGTAACGGCCGTGGTGGTGACCCCAGCCGAAGTGGTGACGGTGGTGGTGGCCGTAGTACCAGCCGTGGTGCCGACCCCCGTCGCGGCCGAAGCCGCCGTACAGGCCGCGGTCATGGTCGTGGTCGACCCTGACGGCGCTGGAACGGTGGCTGTCCTGAGCCAGGGCCGGCATGGCGGCAGCCCCGACCAGGGCACCCGTCGCCACGCAGGTGGCGATCAGGCGGGCCGTGGTGCGAAACACAGACATGTAGCTGTCCCCTCACATTCATGCGCACCCACCCAGGGTCGGGGCCGGTGCGCGATCCGAGTTCTCGACTGGATGCCGAGGTCCGCCACTGTGACCCCGGCCCGCGACACCGGACCGGAAAACAGATCCGCGTTACAAAACACCGACATATCCGTAACGCTCACTTGTATAGGCCATGTATATGGAAAGGGGGGCAATCCATAGGTACATCCGGACTCAGATGGTCTCCGATCAGGGCAAAGGCGACGGACGGCGCCCGGTCCCGGAGAGGCTCGCCGTCCCGGCTCCCCCCGAAAGGCTCAACGCCTACGTAACAAAGACGGGTCCTGCATTCGGGGGATCCCCGCCGACGTCGGCGGAAGCGTCGCGGAGCACTCCACCCGCAACGCGGCACGGTCGACCCGGGGGTGCGGCGCTACCGCGCACCGTAGGCCGGGAGCTGGGCCGGGCTGACCCGCTCCCCCAGCACCTCGGCCATGAAGTGGACCAGCCAGCGCTGTGCGGGGCTGCGCGAGGACTCATGGCGCGCATAGAGCGCCACCTCGATCGGTTCGCTCTCGAACGGCAGCCGCACCAGGCGTAGTTGGTGGGAGGCGGCGAAGACCTCCCCGACATAGCCGGGGACGATGGCGATCAGATCGGTCTGCTCCAGCAGATAGGGCAGCATCGAGAAGCGGGTGGCGTCCACCACGACCCGGTCCAGCAGCCCGTGCGCGGCCAGTACGGCCCGCGGCACGACATGCCCGCTGGGCCCGAAGACGGTCGCATGATGCTCGGCGGCCAGGCCCTCCGGGGTGACCGAGTCGCCGCGGACACGCGGATGACCGGCGGCGACCATGCCGACATAGCGCTCCTGGAAGAGCGGGATCCGCACGGTCCGGTGGGAGGTCAGCACCGGGGTGGCCACGAACGCGTCGACCTCGCCACGGCGCAGCTGTTGCTCGGCGTCGTCCACGTCGAGGGGACGGACGATGAACGAGACCCGCGGTGCCCGCTCGCGCGCCGCCGCCAGGAGGCGGGGCAGCAGGGTCACCTCTCCCAGGTCGGACAGGGCGAGGGTGAAGCGGCTCTGCATGCTCCCAGGGTCGAAGTCGTCGGCCCGGCCGATCGCCCCGTCGATCTCCGCCAGCGCGCGCTGCAGCGGCTCGTACAGCCGCACCGCACCCGCGGTCGGCGTCAGCCCTCGTCCGGTGCGCCGGAACAGTTGGTCGTCGAAGTGCCGGCGAAGCTTCGCCAGGCTGTAGCTCACCGTGGGTTGCGTGAGATGGAGCGTCTCGGCCGTGGTGGTGACGCTGCCGGTCTCGTAGAGGAGCACGAAGACCCGGGCCAGATTGAGGTCGAAGTTCCTCATATCGAGGGACTCTATATCGCTGGGTCACAACATCTATTGGCGTCCATGTCACGAGCATGCCTAGTGTGGCGCACATCACTCCGGGAAAGGAACGTCTGTGCCATCCGTGCGTCGCGTCGCCCATGAATTCTTGGAGCGCCAGGGGCTCACCACCGTCTTCGGCAACCCCGGTTCCAATGAGTTGCCCTTCCTCGCGGACCTCCCCGACGGCTTCCGCTATGTGCTCGGTCTCCATGAGGGTGCCGTGGTCGCCATGGCCGACAGCTATGCCCAGGCGACCGGCCGTCCCGTGCTGGTCAACCTGCACGCCGCCTCCGGCTCCGGGAACGCGATGGGCGCGCTGACCAACGCCATGGCCTCCCGGACCCCGCTGGTCATCGTGGCAGGCCAGCAGGTACGGTCCGCCGTCGGCCCGGAGGCCAATCTGGCCAATGTCGACCCCTCGGCGCTGATGAAACCTCTCGTCGGCTGGGCCGCCGAGCCGGCCTGCGCCCAGGACGTGCCACGGGCCCTCGCACAGGCCGTCTTCGAGGCGCGACTGCAGCGGCGCCCGACGTATCTCTCCGTCCCGTACGACGACTGGGCGGCAGCGACCGACGACAACGGCCCCGCGGTGCTCGACCGGCAGGTCCAGCGCGCCTCCGCACCCGCCACGGAGCAGGGGCGCCGACTGGTCGAACGGGTCCGCTCCGCGCGGCGGCCCGTGCTGGTGCTCGGCGGTGACATCGACTCGGCGGACCTCTTCGACGACGCCGTCCGGCTGGCGGAGCGTCTGGGCGGTCCGGTGTGGGCGGCGCCGTCGCTGTTCCGGCTGCCCTTCCCCAATCGCCATCCGCTCTTCCGCGGGGTCCTGCCCGCCGGTATCGCACCCGTCTGTGAGGCCTTCGAGGGCCATGACCTGGTGCTGGTGCTCGGGGCTCCGGTGTTCCGCTACCACGAGCACCTGCCCGGCCGCTATCTGCCGGAGGGCACCCGGCTGATCCAGGTGACCGAGGACGCGAGCGCCGCCGCACGGGCGCCGATGGGCGAGGCACTGGTCGCCGACCCCGGGGCGGTCGTCGATCTGCTGGTGAAGGCGCTCGACGCCCCCACGGCGCCCGGCGGCGCATATCGTCCGGCGAGCGAGCCGCTGACCGCCGAAGGGCCGTGTCTGCACCCCGAGGAGGTCTTCGCCGCGCTGCGCGACGAACTCCCCGCGGACACGACGTATGTGGTCGAGTCGACCTCGACCAACTCCTCCTGGTGGCGCCAGATGGACCTGCGCCGGCCCGGCTCCTACTACTTCCCGGCGGCCGGTGGGCTCGGTTTCGGGCTGCCGGGCGCGGTCGGGGTCGCGATGGCCCAGCCGGACCGGCCGGTCGTCGGAGTGATCGGGGACGGCTCGGCCAACTACGGGATCACCGCCCTGTGGACGGCCGCCCGGCAGCATGTCCCGCTGACCGTGGTGCTGCTGCGCAACGGGACGTACGGGGCGCTGCGCTGGTTCGGCGGTCTTCTCGGTGTGCCGGACGCCCCCGGCATGGACATCCCCGGCATCGACTTCACCCGCATCGCGGAGGGCTATGGCGTCCGCGCCCACCACGCCGCCGGGGCCGGGGAGTTGCGGGCCCTGCTCGCCGAGCGCCCGGACGGTCCCCGGCTCATCCAGGTGGACACCGCGCTCACCACCCCCTCCTGAAGAAAGGGAAACCGATGGCACTCCTGGACAACGGCGTCTGGAGCAAGAGGTTCTTCAGCGGAGGCTGGACGGACTCCGCCCTCGACCACCCGGTGGTCGAGCCGGCGACCGGGGACCTGCTGGGCACGGTCGGCCTGGCGACGGCCGAGGACGTGAACCGGGCCGCCGCCCGGGCCGCCGAGGCACAGCGTGACTGGGCGGCGGCCTCCCCGCAGCGGCGTGCCGCCGTGCTGCGTCGCGCGGGCGAGCTCTTCACCGAGCATGCCGCGGAGATCGAGGACTGGCTGGTGCGGGAGGCCGGTTCGGTACGGGCCAAGGCGGGCTTCGAGGTGGGACTCGCCCTGGGCGAGTGCTTCGAGTGCGCGGCGCTGCCGACACACCCTCAGGGGGAGGTGCTCACCTCCGAGGACGCCCGCTGGTCGCTCTCCCGTCGCCGCCCCGCGGGCGTGGTGAGCGTGATCGCGCCGTTCAACTTCCCCTTGATCCTGGGCCTGCGCTCCGTGGCGCCCGCGCTGGCCCTGGGCAATGCGGTGCTGCTCAAGCCGGACCCGCGCACCGCGGTGAGCGGGGGCGTCGTCATCGCGCGGGTCTTCGAGGAGGCCGGGCTGCCCCCGGGCGTCCTTCATCTGCTGCCGGGCGACGCCTCGGTGGGGCAGGCCGTGATCGAGGCGCCCGAGGTCCGGGTGGTGTCCTTCACCGGCTCCACCCCGGTCGGGCGGGCCATCGGCGAGCAGGCCGGACGTCTGCTGAAGCGGGTCCACCTCGAACTGGGCGGGAACAACGCACTGGTCGTGCTGCCCGGCGCCGATGTGCCCAAGGCGGCCTCCGCCGGGGCGTTCGGCTCCTATCTGCACCAGGGCCAGATCTGCATGACGACCGGCCGCCATATCGTCCATGAGTCGCTGCTGGAGGAGTACACCGCCGCGCTCGCCGCGAAGGCCGAGGCGCTGCCGGTGGGTGACCCCGCACGCGAGGACGTGGCGCTCGGCCCGCTCATCGACCGGCGTCAGCTGGAACGGGTGCACGCCATCGTCACCGAGAGCGTGGCGGCGGGCGCGACGGTCGCCGCGGGCGGTGAGATCAGCGGCAGCGGCTACCGGGCCACCGTGCTGTCCGGGCTGAGCACCGACATGCCGGCCTGGCGGGAGGAGATCTTCGGTCCGGTCGCCCCCGTCATCGGCTTCTCGACCGTCGAGGAGGCCGCCCGGATCGTCAACGACTGCGAGTACGGGCTGTCCGTCGGCATCCTCGGGGACGTCGGGACGGCGATGAAGCTGGCCGACCGGATCGACTCCGGCAAGGTCCACATCAACGAGCAGACCGTCAGCGACGAGCCCAACGCGCCCTTCGGCGGCGTCAAGGCCTCCGGCACCGGATCCCGGTTCGGCGGCGCCGCGGCCAATATCGACGCCTTCACCGAGACCCAGTGGGTCACGGTGCGCCCGGACATCGCCGACTACCCGTTCTGACCCCGCCGCTCTCCCACACCTGTCCCCTGGGGGGAATGTCACGATGACACCCGTCACCTCGCGCAGCACTCCGGCGACCCGCACCGCCGGACGCGACGCCTGGACCGTGATCCTGTGCTGGATCACGGTCATGCTGGAGGGCTACGACCTCGTGGTCCTCGGCGCCATCATCCCGACCCTGCTCAAGACCCGTCACCTCGGCATGACCGCGGGTGACGCGACCACCGTCGCCACGCTCTCCCTCGTCGGTGTGGCCATCGGCGCGGTCTGCGTCGGCCCGCTCGCCGACCGGCTGGGGCGGCGTCTGCTGCTCATCGGATCGGTGGTGCTGTTCTCGGTCTTCACCATCCTGGTGCCGCTGGCCGGCTCCGTGGCGATGTTCGCCGTCCTCCGCCTGATCGCCGGAGTGGGCCTCGGCGCCTGTATGCCGGTCTCGCTCACGATGATGGCGGAGCACATGCCGGCCGCCCGGCGCGCGCGGGCCAGCACACTGACGATGACCGGCTATCACACCGGGGCCGTGATCACCTCGCTGCTCGCCCTGCAGGTGACCGACAACTGGCAGATCCTGTTCTATGTGCTCGGCGTCGCCGGCCTCCTCGTCGCCGTCGTCCAGTGGTTCCGGCTGCCGGAGTCGGAGGCGTTCGTCCGCGCCAAGGAGGAACAGGACTCCCCGCGCGCCCCGTTCACCGAGCTGCTCAAGCCGGCCTATCTGCGCGCGGGCATCGGCGTCTGGGTCGCCTCCTTCATGGGGCTGCTGCTGGTCTACGGCCTCAACACCTGGCTGCCCAAGCTGATGAACGACGCCGGTTACCCCGTCCCCACGGCCGTCACCCAGCTGCTGATCCTCAACGTCGGCGGTGTCGCCGGTCTGGTCGTCGGCGGCTTCGTCGCCGACCGGCGGGGCATCAAGGGCACCACCCTCGGCTGGTTCGGGGTCTCGGTGGTCATGCTGGCGTGTCTGAGCGTCAAGATGGAGAACGACCTCCTGCTCGACCTGGTCGTCTTCCTCACCGGGGTGTTCGTCTTCTCGGCCCAGGTGCTGGTATACGCCTATGTCACGAACTTCTACCCGGCCGCCGTGCGCGGCACCGCGCTGGGATCCGCCTCGGGCATCGGCCGGATCGGCTCGATCGTCGGCCCGTCGATCACCGGCGCCCTGGTCACCGCCGGGATCGGCCATCCCTGGGGCTTCTACTTCTTCGCCCTGGTCGCGGCGTTCGCCTTCCTGTCCGTCCTCACCCTGCCCCGCCGGGCGGAGCCGACACCGGTGGAGGCCGTCGCACCCGCCGTCTGACACCCTCCCCGACGACCGTCACCACGGTGCGGCGGTACGGGTTCCCGGCCGGGAACCCGTACCGCCGTGGTGCCTTACCCTCTGTTTCCCCTCGCGCAGGTGCGTGAGGGGCCGCGTGCGCCGGGGATCAGCGGCCGGCGCAGGTGAGGTTGGCCGGTGCGGTGCTGGAGCTGCCGGTGACCGTGAAGCCGAAGGTGGTGATGCCGTTGGCCGCGAGGGTGCCGTTCCAGTCGGCGTTGCGCACCGTGACGGATCCGCTGGTCCCGGTGTTCACCCCGTTCCAGACGCTGCTGAGGGACTGCCCCGAGGCCAGGGACATGCCGACCGACCAGCCGTTGAGTGTGCCGGTGCCGTTGTTGCGGACCGTCACCTCGCCCTGGTAGCCACCGGCCCAGCTGTTGACGTTCTGGAAGGCGGCCGTGCAGGTGCCGTTGGTGCCACCGCCGCCCGTACCACCGCCCGTTCCGCCACCTGTACCGCCGCCCGTGCCGTTGCCCGGGTCACCCGTGCCACCGCCCGTACCGTTGCCGGGGTCGCCCGAGGTGCCGCCCGTGCCGCTGCCGCCGTCGCTCAGGGTGGGGGTCGTCCAGTCCCTCCAGGTCGACAGGTTGCCCGACTTGCTGGGGGCGATCCGGATCACACCGGAGCCGTTGCCCGTGCCCAGCAGGAACTTCTGGAGGTTCTGCTGCAACGGGGTCTTCCACTCGGACCTGACGGCGCAGTGGGTCCCGTCCTGCACATCGGACCAGTAGGTGATGTTGCTGCCCGCGCCGAGCGCCTTGTAGACCTCGGCCCCGCCCAGGGCCGCCACACTGCCCGACCTGGCGGCCAGCCAGTCCACATGAGGGTTCTCCATGATGAACAGTCCGCGCGGCGCGACCATGCCCACGATCTCATGGGTGTCCACCGGAAGGCCGTTCGGATTGCCCGTGTAGGAGCTGAACGCGTCACCCAGCCACGGCTGTTCCGAGTAGGCGCTGCTCAGCGGCTGGGCACCGCTCTCCCCGGGGATACCGCGGAGGACGGGAACGCCCGCGCTGCCCGACTCGATCGGCATGGTCAGCGCGACGCGCTGGTCGAACGCCCCGGCCACGATGGCACCCTTGCCGAACCGGGAGCATCCGGTGACTCCGGTGGCGCTCGCCTTGAGGATGGTGCCGCCCGACTGCTCGATGACATCGATGATGCGGCTCACGCCCCAGGACCAGGCCATCAGCAGGCCCGTGCTGCTCGACGATCCGTACACGCTGTAGAAGGCACCCTGCTTGTTGGTGCGTGCGGTGCCCTCCTTGCCCACCGTGTAGGGGTCGTAGTTGATGACGGCGACACCGGCGGCCTTGATGGTGGCGGTGTCCGCGCCGAGCCCGCCCAGGACGATGACGGCCGGGAAGGGGCCGCTGCCGCTCGGCAGGCTCACACTCGCCGAGAAGCTGGAGCTCTTGCCCTGGTCGGACACGTTCACCGTGATGTTGGTGGAGGAGACCGTCCCGGTGACACTGGCCGGCTTCCCGGGCTTCTGACCGTAGACGGTCTTCTCCGCCAGATTCCTGATCTCCGCCCGGCGGCACCGCCAGTCGGACTTGGTGGAGACACGGGTGCCGTTCAGCTTCTTGAAGGGGTCCGGCAGCAGGGAGTTGGAGGAGCCACCCGGGTTGGACACCGCACAGTCGGCACCGTCGTCCTCGACGCCGGCGGCCTGCACCTGGGCGACGGAGACCTGCCGGTCGGTGGCGCCCGCCTGCGGGATCAGAAAGGGGGTCGCCAGGCTCGCGGCGGCCACCAGGGCGGTGGCCGCCCAGGCCCGGGGCCGGAATCTGTACCGATGGAAGCGCATGAAAACCTCCGGAGAAACGGGCGCGGCCGACCGGGCCGGACGGACCGTGCCCGGTCGGCGGGGAGTCAGGGTATGGGAGCGCTCCCAGTCACCCTAGGAAGCGGTCCAGAGCATGACAACAGCGAGGGGAAGGCCGCCTCAGGTTGGCCGTTCTGACACTCTTTTCGATACTCCCGACGCCCACCCAAGCCCGGCGGATCACCGGAAACCGACCATGGCGGCCGTGGTCCGCGACTCCGGGCAATAGTGGAACTCGGCCACTTTCGGAGAGTTGGGCGAAACTTTCGCCGCCCTCCGGGGTGCGCGACCCCGGAGGGCGGACGGACCGACGGTGCGATCAGCGGTCGGCCGAGCGGGTCAGCAGGTCACTCACTTGCCGGTGGACCACCGCCCAGGCGGTCGCGTCCAGCGTCCCGATCGCCGTGTCGCGCAGTTCATGGAGAACCTGTTCGGCGTCCCGGTCGCACCGGGTTCCCCCGCTGAGCACCTCATAGCCCTCACGGACGGCGACCTGAAGGCGGCGCCGCTCACCGTCGTCGGCATGCACGGCGGCGGCGACCACGAACGGCGGCGGCCCGCCCGCCTCGCCCTCCAGCTTGCGGTATCCACTGGCGATCGGCTCCCGCCAGCGGAGGGAGAGCAGGAGGTGACGTTTCGCCACGACCTCGGCCAGATCGGTCTCATAGACCGCGTCCGGCCCCAGCACCGTCGCCCGGGCGTCCAGGACCAGCGCCGCGGGCAGCAGACAGCGCAGCGAGCTGCCCACGAGATTGCCGCCGACGGTGGCCGTCCGGCGCACCGCCCCGGTGCCTATGGTGGCGGCCGCCCGGCGCAGCACCTCCGGCACGCGCTCGTCGATCCGGTTCAGCACCACGGCCGCGCCCAGCACCCCGGGCTCGATCGCGTTGGCTTCCGGCAGATTGCGCAGCGACATGGCCTGTTCGGGGAAACCGTCGCGTTGCCAGGTGGCCCAGACCAGCGTCGCCCCGCCGATGGGCACCGCCCCCTCGGTCAGGCATTCCTGTGCTTCGGACACGGACCCGGGCAGACGCAACAGCACGGCAGTCGACCTGCTTTCTTGGAAGGCGGGCAGTGTGGGGAACGCGGTACCGCAGCCGTACGGCCGCCGACACGGGCGGCATTTTTCCTACGCACACAGGGGCGCGTACAGGGCTCACTCTCGATGTCGTGCGCCCCTCGGGGAACCGTTCCCCGTTGTTGCCGACATCATGTCGGTATCCAGTTGACTTAGGTAAGCCTAACCGTACAAACTTTGAACGGCCTTCGTCTTCCTCTTCAGCACTGGAGTGCTCATGGAGTCGTTCTCGACACTCATCCGCACCGCGTCTCACGAGCAGCACACCGAGGCGGAGACCTCGACCTTCATGAGCGCGTTGCTGGGCGGCAGGCTGGGAGTGGACGCATACGCGCGCTACACCGAGCAGTTGTGGTTCGTCTACGAGGCCCTGGAGGCCGATGCCGATCGGCTGGCGTCGGATCCGGTGGCCGGGCCCTTCATCCGTCCGGAGCTGTTCCGGCTGGCCGCGCTGGAGCAGGACCTGGCCCATCTGCGGGGCCCGGACTGGCGATCGGGGCTGACCGCGCTGCCCGCGACCCAGGCGTACGCCGCGCGGGTGCGGGAGTGCGCCGAGCAGTGGCCGGCGGGCTATGTCGCCCACCACTACACCCGCTACCTCGGCGATCTGTCCGGCGGCCAGATCATCCGGGACCGGGCCGAGAGGACCTGGGGCTTCGCCAAGAAGGGGGAGGGCGTTCGCTTTTACGTCTTCGAGGGGATCGCCAACCCGGCGGCCTTCAAGCGTGACTACCGGGAACTGCTCGACGCGGTACCGGCGGAGGAGCTGGAGAAGCAGCGCATCGTGGGGGAATGCAAGCGCGCGTTCACGCTGAACACCGAGGTGTTCCGGGCCCTGGGCGAGGAGTTCCCGCTGTCGGCCTGACCCGCGTCGAGGGCCGCCCCCGGAGAGACTTCCAGGGGCGGCCCTCTCTTGTGTTCCCCGGGGCGGCCTCCTGTGTTCCCCGGCCCGCCCGGAGACTCGGCAGGAGTGTCCTGCGGCGGGGTGGCCGACCGGACCCGGCGCGGCCCGGCCGAGCACTGCTGTCACCACACGGCGGCGGGCCCGTGCCGACCGCTCGGGGTCGCCACGGGCCCGCCGCCCGGCGGGAGTTGCCCCGCCTCGTTCCGGTCATGGACCCGGCCGGGACGGGCGACCGTCCCGGCGACGGATCACGCCTCCGTCCGCCGCCTGCGCATCGCGAACACCGCTGCCGCGCCCGCCGCCACGGTCGCCGCGGCCGCCGCGCCCAGGGCTCCCGCCGGTATGCCGGCACCGGTGGAGGCGAGGCTGCCGCCGATGCCGCCCGTGACGGAGCCGGTGACGCCACCGCTCGTCGAGCCGGACGTGCCGTACCCGTCGCCCGACCCGCCGCCGGACGTGCCTCTGGAGCCGCCCGCCGTGCCCGATCCGCCGTTCCCTGAGGGGAGTTCCGCCCCCTCGGTGAGCGCGACGGACAGATTCACGGTGTCGAGTTCGGTGCCCTCCTGGTAGAAACCGCTGAATGCCTCGGCCCCGGCCGCGGTCAGGGTCGCCTTGACGTCCTTCAGGGTGATGACGTCGTTCGCGGCGGTCAGATCGGACGTGCCGGACTTCAGGTCGGCCAGCACCACGTCCTGCGACTTCTCCCCCAGGCTCGCCACATCGGCGGTCAGCTCGCCGGTGGCGCCGTGGAAGCTCGCCTTCAGATCGGAGAGGGTGAGGTCGAGGGCGTACGTGCCGTTGCTCTCATGGCCCTTGAAGTTCACCGCGCCCTTGAAGGAGGCGGCGAGGGTGTCGGCGTCCGTGTCGTAGGAGCCGGTGGCGTCGACGAAGGTGAAGGCACCGTTGCCCGCGGCCTGGGTCGCCCCGCCGGACACGGTGATCTTCCCCTGGGCGACACCGCTCACCACATAGCTGCGGAAGGATTCCTTCACACCCCAGCCGAGGGTGCCGTCCACGATGTCCCCCTTGGTCGCCGCGTGGGTCTCGGAGGGGGACGGGGAGGCACTCGCCGAGGACGAGTCGCTCGGGGAGGCGGTCGGCTCCGCGGTCTCGCTCGGGCGCTCCGTCGGGGTCGCGGTGGCCGAATCCGTGGGCTCCGGGGTCGACGAATCCGTGGGCTCCGGTGAGGTCGTCCCGGTCGGCTCGGGGCTCGACGGCTGCGAGGACGTCGTCTGCTCGACCGTCAGCGGGTCACCGGCCGCATTGGCGTAGCTCGCGCTGCCGAGGGCGTCCCCCGCCTCCGGTGTCAGCGTGGTCGCCATGTCCTTCATGTCGCGGGTGACGGTGACCTTCGCGAGCGGCACATCGTCCTTGGTCGTGCCGTCCTTGGTGACATCGGCGGTGATCTCGCCGAGCGCGCTGTCGAACTTCAGGTCGGACAGGGTGATGTCGAAGCCGTGCGCCGTGGAGACGATGTTCAGGCTGCCCCGGAAGCCCAGGGAGAGGGTGTGGGCGGTGGAGTCATAGCTGCCGGCGCCCTCCACGAAGGTGAAGGCGCCGTTGTTCTCCGCCTGCGAGGCACCGCCCGCGGGCGTGAAGGTGCCGGCCGCGTAGGTGGCCACATAGGTGCGGTACGACTGCTTGATCCCCCAGGTCAGCTCATAGCCGCTGAGCGGGACCGCGGCGGCGGAGGCGGAGGGTGCGGTGGCGAGCGCGGTGGCGCCCAGGGCGGCGGCCGTCGCCACGGCGGCGGCCAGAGCGAGCGGTCTGCGCGAGATGGCGGACATGACGGTGGTTCTCCTTGGTGTGGGGTCCGCCCGGAGGTCGGGCGGACGGGGGGAAGGTTCAGGGGTGAGGGCGGGTCAGTCCTCGTGGGGTTCGCCGGCCGCTGTGCCGGCGCGGCGCCTGCGGACGGCGACCCCGAGTCCCGCGGCCACGGCCAGCAGGGCGCCCGCCCCGAGGGCGAGCGGCAGGACGGGGGCGCCGTCGTCCGTGGTGGGGCTCGCGACCGGCTCGGCCGAGGCGGTCTTCGGCGACGCCGAAGCGGGCGCGGGCGACTCGTCGGTGTCGGCCACGCTGCCCAGGTCGGGCAGGGCGGGCAGTTCGGCGTCGTCGGTGAGCGCGACGGCGAGGGAGACCGGGTCCATCTCGGTGCCCGCCGGGTACATCCCGGCGAAGGCACGGACGCCGTCACGGGTGAGCTTCGTGGGTGCCTCGGTCACCTGGACGAGGCCCTTGTGCGCGGTGAGGTCCTTCGCCGCGAAGGTCACCAACGGCACCTTCCTGCCGTGGAAGTCGCCGCTCTGCACATCGGCGTACAGCGTGCCCTCGCCGTCCGTGACGGTGACCCGGATGCCGCTGAGCCCGAGGTCCAGGTCATGGGCGCCGGTGAAGCGCACCTCGCCCGCGAAGCGCGCGTGCAGTTCGCCCTTCTGGTAGGTGCCTTCGCCCTCGGGGAAGCGGAACAGCGCGCCTCCGTCCCGGGCGCCGGAGGACAGGGTCCATGTGCCGCGGGCGATGTCCCCGGTGACATATTCACGGAAGGTGCGGCGCACACCCCAGTCGACGGCACCGTCCTCGATCGCTCCGCCCGAAGCGTCCTTCTTCTCCTCCTTCTTCTCCTTCTTCGCCTTCTGCTCCGGTGAACTGGGCTTCGAGGGCGTGGGCGAGGGCTTCGCCGTGGCCGCCGGCTGGACGTCCGCGGCCAGGCTCACCGGGTCCAGCGCTGTCCCCGCGGTGTAGTACCCCGCGAAGGAGCCGGCGCCCTGCGCGGTCAGCGTGGCGGGCAGATTGTTCAGGACGACCGAGTTGCCGTCGCCCCGCATGTCGATACCGCCCAGCGATAGGGTGGCGAAGGGGACCTGAGAGGACGTCGTGACCGCCCCGCTGTCCTTCGCCTTGCTGCTGATGTCCACATAGAGCGTGCCGGTGGAGCCGGTGATACGGACGGTGGGACGGCTGAGGGTGAGGTCCAGCTGATAGCTGCCGTCGTCCTGGCGGTGGCCGACGAAGCGCACCCCGCCCGCGAAGGACGCCTGGAAGACGCCCGTCGCACCGTCGTAGGTGCCCCTCGCCGAGGGGAAGCGGAACTGGCTGCTGCCCACGGTGCCCGCGCCCCCCATGAGGGAGTAACTCCCCTTGGCTATGGGCCCGGTGACATAACTCTGGAACGACGACTTGATGCCCCAGTCGAGCCGGCCGCCCTGCACGGTGCGGTTCGAGGCGTAGGCGGCCGACGCCGGGAGCAGGGCTCCCGCGACGGCCGCGCACAGCACGGCGAGCACCGTGCACAAGACGGTGACCAGGGCACGAGGGCGCGCGGGCATGGAAGGTCCTCCGGATACGGCTGCCGGTAGCGAATAAAGGTAAGGCTAACCTAAGCTTTGCCCGGGCAGATGCCCCACAGTGGATCGAGAGGAACGAACGGAACGTGCCACGCTTGCGCACACGAATGGCGGGAGCACTGTTGTCCGTGCTCGCCCTGACCCTGACCGCGACCGGATGCGGAGGCTCCGCGAAGACGTCCGCGGAGGCCGCCACCACGACCGTCGTGGACCGGGTCGAGCCGCTGACCGACGCCCCCCGGCCCCGCCTCCCGGTCACCGTGGACTCGGCGGACGGCACCAGGGTGACGGTCCGGAAGGCCGACCGTGTCGTGCCCCTCTCCGGCAGCCTCAGCGAGATCGTGTTCACGCTCGGACTCGGCGACCGGGTGGTGGCCCGTGACATCACCGCCACCTTCGAACAGGCGGAGAAGCTCCCGGTCGTCACCCGCAACCACGATGTCTCCGCGGAGAGCGTCCTCTCCCTCAGGCCGGACCTGGTCCTCGCCGAGGAGACCAGCGGACCCTCGGAGGCCATGGAGCAGATCCGCGCCGCGGGCGTCCCGGTCCTGGTGATCGCCCCGGCCCTGGGCCTCGAGGACGTGGGCCCCCGCATCCGGGCGGTGGCCGGCGCCCTCGGTGTGCCGGCCGCGGGGAAGGAGCTGACGGACCGCTCCGAGCAGCGGATCGCCGTCGTACGCAAGGAGGTTCCGCACGACGGCGACCGGCCGCGGGTGGCGTTCCTGTATCTGCGCGGCTCCGCCTCCTTCTATCTCATCGGCGGCAAGGGCTCGGGCGCCACCTCCCTGCTGGAGGCCGCCGGGGCGGTCGACGCCGGCGCCGACTCGGGCCTGACCAAGGACTTCACGGCCATCACCGCCGAGGCACTGGTGAAGGCCGCCCCCGACGCGATCCTCGTCATGTCCAAGGGCCTGGAGTCGGTCGGCGGCGTCGACGGGCTGGTGAAGATTCCCGGTGTGGCCCAGACCCCGGCCGGGATGGAACGCCGGGTGGTGTCCATCGAGGACGGTGTGCTGCTCAACTACGGGCCGCGCACCGACCAGGTGCTGAGGCGACTGGTGGAGCAGCTGTACGGAGCCGACAAGTGACCGTGTCCGACAAGACCGTCGGCGAGCCGGCCGGCGCACCCGCCGACAAGGCCCCCGACCGGGCGGCCGAGGCCGGGCTCTCCGTCCCGCCGCGCCACAGGAACGGCACCGCCCGGCTGCTGATCGGGGGTCTGGTCCTCGCTCTGCTCGTCCTGGTGCCGGTCGCCGCCGGAACCGGCGCCTATCCCGTCCCGGTGGGCGATGTGCTCACCACCGTGCAGCATCACCTCGGTCTGGGCGGATCGTCCCTGGACCGGGTCACCGAGTCCGTCCTGTGGAACGTGCGCTTCCCGCGCATCGTGCTCGCCCTGCTCGTCGGCGCCTCGCTGGGGTGCGCGGGCGCCCTGATGCAGGGCGTGTTCGGCAATCCGCTCGCCGAACCCGGGGTCATCGGGGTCTCCTCGGGCGCGGCGGTCGGCGCGGTCGCGGCGATCGCCCTCGGCCTGGACTTCCTCGGCACCTGGACCGTCTCGGTCCTCGCGTTCGTCGCCGGGCTCGGCACCGTGCTGCTGGTGTACGCGGCGTCCCGCTCCGGAGGCCGTACGGAGGTGGTGACGCTGATCCTCACCGGGATCGCGGTGAACGCCTTCGCGGGCGCGCTGATCGGGCTGTTCCTGTTCTTCGCGGACACGGCCGCGGTCAATCAGATCGCCTTCTGGCAACTCGGCTCGCTCTCCCAGGCGACCTGGCCGAAGGTGCTCGCGGTGCTGCCCTGTGCCGCGCTCGGGCTGGCGCTGGCCCCCTGGTACGCGCGCCGGCTGGACCTGCTGGCGCTCGGTGAGCGGCCCGCCCGGCATCTGGGTGTGGAGGTGGAGCGGTTGCGGATGGTGCTCGTCCTGGTCATCGCGCTGCTCACCGCGGCGGCGGTGAGTGTGTCCGGCATCATCGGCTTCGTGGGGCTGGTGGTGCCGCATCTGCTGCGCATGGTGGCCGGCCCCGGTCACCGTCTGCTGCTCCCGGGCAGTGCGCTGCTCGGCGCGCTGGTGCTGCTGGCGGCCGATCTGGCGGCCCGGACCGCCGCCGCCCCGGCCGAACTTCCGCTGGGTGTGCTGACCGCGCTGGTCGGCAGCCCGTTCTTCTTCTGGCTGCTGCGCCGCACCCGGCGCAGGCAGGGAGGCTGGGCATGAGACTGCCGCGTTCACGTTCCGTGCCCCCGCCCCGGCCGCTGCCCGGCGAGGTGCTGGCCGAGACCGAGTCCCTGCATGTCCGCCTCGGCGCCCGCGAGGTGCTCAGAGGGGTCGGCATCACCGTCCGGGCGGGCGAGGTACTGGCCCTGGTCGGCCCCAACGGGGCCGGGAAGTCGACCCTGTTGGGCGCCCTGGCCGCCGATCTCCCGGCCTCCGAAGGGGTCGTACGCATCCATGGGCGTCCGACCCGGGAGTGGTCGGCGCCCGAACTCGCCCTGCGCCGCGCCGTCCTGCCCCAGAGCGCGACGCTCTCCTTCCCCTTCACGGTGGAGGAGGTGGTCCGGATGGGCCGGGCACCGCACTCCGCCACGCCCGCCGAGGACGAGGCGGTGGTGGCCGAGGCCATGGCACGGACCGAGGTGACCGGTTTCGCCGTACGACCGTTCTCCGCGCTCAGCGGTGGCGAGCGGGCCCGGGTGGCGCTCGCCCGGGTGCTGGCCCAGCAGGCTCCGCTGCTGCTGCTCGACGAGCCCACCGCCGCGCTCGATCTGCGTCATCAGGAACTGGTGCTGCGGCTGTGCCGTGACCGGGCGCGAGCCGGGGACGCGGTGGTGGTGGTGCTGCACGACCTGGGCCTGGCGGCCGCGTACGCGCATCGGGTCGCGATCCTGCACGGCGGTCGGGTCGCCGCCGACGGGGCACCGTCCGAAATCTTCTCCGCGCGCCTTCTCACTGAGGTCTACGACCAGCCCGTCGAGGTGTTCCGGCACCCCCGCACCGGCGCGCTGCTGGTGGCCCCGGACCGCAGGTCGTGAACCGCCCCGCCCCTGTCTCCTGTCGGACGCGCGGCAGGGGGCACGCTCGTCAGGGGCCGATCTGCCCGCGTCCTTCGCGGGTCCGCCGGTGACGGGTGTCGCCATGCACCGGTTCGCCGATGCGAAGTGTGGGGGGAGAGTGCCACAGCCGCCCTCTACCGGCGAGGTGCCGCCCGATGTGCAGGTCTCCCCTGTGCACGATCCCCCGGCGAACCGGATGGTTCACCGGAGGCGCCCGGCGTGCTGCCCCGGCACACCAGGGCCGTCATCGGTGGCCACGGGCAATGAACCGCGTGCCGAGGGGTGCGCTCTCCGTCTCCCGGTGTACCCGGTGCGGCAGCGGCACCATGTGGCCGGACCCGTCCGACGTCATACGCGGTCCGGACCGATTCCTACAAGGCTGAGCCGGGCGCAGTCCCCTGCCCACCCCTGCCGGGTAGACGGCCGACGAGTGCGCGCAGCGGACGCATCGCCGTCTCCAGGTCACTGCTGATCTGCTCGGCGTCGCGACGTGTCTGTGCGGGCACATCGCCGAGCTCCTTGACGAGCTGCGCGTATATGGGGACCTCTTGAAACACTTACGACCTTCCGATGTCGGTGCCCGCGGCGCGGGACGGCAGCGGTTGCAGATTCTAGGTGCCCGCGCCGACATATGCGCCTCCTCCCCCCGGCGCGACCAGGCAGTTCTCCCGATCCGGCGGCGCTCCTGACGGTCCGGCACCCCTGCGGATCGCCCGCTTTCGGCGCAGGGTGCCGACGTCGGCCTCGACAACGGCCGTGCATCCGCGAACTCCCTTACGGAAAGTCCCACTTGGGGCCCGCCGGGCTCACGGGACAGGGCGCGTCGAACGTGTTCGCCTCGTGCCCCTCTCTCCCTTCCCGTTTTGCAACTGCTGCACGAAACGCCCATCTCTTCGGTAACAACGGCCGTCGCCGGGTCTGCTGGTCGTTCGTCAGTTCGCCCGCTCGAACAGGGGCGGAGTCGCCGTCGATCTGCTCCGGAATCGGCTTCCCGGAGAACCTGATATGACGTCATCGCCCTTGCGGGAACGGCTGATCGGCGTTTTCGGTGTCGCTCGGGACACGGTGTTCGCGGTGCTCGGTGCTGGCTGTTCGGGGGGCTGCCGACCGGGTGGATTTTCAGCCTGGAGACACTCCAAAAGAGTAGCGGCGGGCTCCGTTGTCGTGTCCTGCGGTGGTCGGAGGCGGTGATCGGGTTGAGGGTGATCACGTTGCTACTGCGACTCCGCTGTGCCGGCGAGGTGCCGGCCTTCGCGGTGGCGGCGAAAGGACACCCCCTGATGCGAGTGACCCGGACCATGTTCGCCTCCGCGGCGGTTGCCGCGGCCTTCGCGCTTGCCGCTCCCGCCGCGCATGCCGTGACGATGGCCGACCATCGGGCTTCGGAGGCCGCTGCTTCCCACGACGGCAAGGAGCACGACAAGCACAAGGACAGGAGAGCCGACGACGAAGGCTGGGCCGCGGGAGACGAGGACGAGGAAGGCGACCCCGGCCGCGAGCGCAAGCACCACCACAAGCACCACAAGCACCACGACGGCCCGCGCGGCGGCATCAGGGCCGGCGGCGGCGCCCTCGCCATGACCAAGGCCGACGACGACGAAGGCTGGGCCGCAGGAGACGAGGACCAAGACAGCGACGCCGGCCGCGAGCACAAGCACCACGACGGCCCGCGCGGCGGCGTCAAGGCCGGCGGCGGCGCCCTCGCCATGACCAAGGCCGACGACGACGAAGGCTGGGCCGCGGGAGACGAGGACGAGGAAGGCGACCCCGGCCGCGAGCGCAAGCACCACCACAAGCACCACAAGCACCACGACGGCCCGCGCGGCGGCATCAGGGCCGGCGGCGGCGCCCTCGCCATGACCAAGGCCGACGACGA
The DNA here is from genome assembly GCF_008704995.1 of Streptomyces nodosus. NCBI lineage: Bacteria > Bacillati > Actinomycetota > Actinomycetes > Kitasatosporales > Streptomycetaceae > Streptomyces > Streptomyces nodosus. The sequence continues at coordinate 7,376,038 of NZ_CP023747.1, read as the reverse complement.
CGAAGGCTGGGCCGCAGGAGACGAGGACCAAGACAGCGACGCCGGCCGCGAGCACAAGCACCACGACGGCCCGCGCGGCGGCGTCAAGGCCGGCGGGGGTGGGCTGGCGCAGTCCGGCAACGGTCTCGCCGCGGGCTCGGCGCTGCTGCTCGGCGGTCTGGGCACAGGTGCGTACATGCTGCGCCGTCGGGGGACGTCGGCCGCAGTGGGTTCCTGATCGGTGCTTGCTCGCCGGTCGCTGAACGGTCGCGGCCGCTGTTGCTCCGGGACGGGCGACAGCGACCGCGGCCGCAGCCCTGCTGCCGGCCTCGGTCCGGCCTGCTGTAGTCCGACCACCGCCCCAGTCGACGAACAGGCAGTGTGTGATGACCCTCTCTCAGTCCGCATCGCCCGATGAACCGCACAGCAGATCTGTGTCCCGTGGCGCCGGCCGCGCGCTGCTGTGGCCGGCCGCAGCGGTGGCACTGGGCTCGCTGCTCATCCACCATTCACTGGCAAGTCCGCAGGACTCCAAGCCACCCACCCGGTCGGCCGCCGTCGCCCCGTCCCCGGCCCCGGTCCCGGCCCTCGCCGCGCCTCCGGCCCTCGACCCGACGGGGGCGGCCTCCGGGGCGACGAGGACTCCCCCGGCCCTGGTGGTTCCGCGGCCGACGCCGACGCGGATGGTGATTCCGCAGATCGGGGTCGACGCACCGTTCACCGCTCTCTCCCTGGCGGCCTCGGGTCACTTGAACGCGCCGCCCGTGAACAACAAGAATCTCGTCGGCTGGTTCAAGGACGGCGCCGCACCGGGGGAACGGGGAACGTCGATCGTGGTGGGCCATGTCGACACCAAGACCGGTCCTGCGGTGTTCGTACTGCTGCGCACCCTCAAGCCGGGCAACACGGTGGACATCACACGGGCGGACGGCAAGGTCGCCCGTTTCAGCGTCGACTCCGTCGAGACGTACGACAAGGCCACATTTCCCGACGACCGTGTCTATGCGAACGCCCCGACCCCTCAGCTGAGGCTCATCACCTGCGGTGGGGCCTACAACCGCAGCGCCCATGAGTATGAGGCCAATGTGGTGGTGTTCGCCCATCTCATGTCACTCAAACGTTCCTGAGACGCTGTGCGACCTGCTGCGGAGAGGGTGGACCGAAGCTCAAGTCGAGCAAAAGTCATGACTCGAGAGAAACTTCGGACTCCACTCATTCGTAGTATCTCTATGCCGGGCTGCCCACAACGGTTCCCGATGACTGGGCCGGCATCCCCATGCCGGCCCGCGGAGAAAGGTCCACACCATGCCGGAAAGCACGACCGCCACCACCGAACTGACGTCTCAGTACGCTGCTCAGGTGACCGGCGATCTCGAACGCAATATCAAGGAACAGGAACGCGTCGGCCAGGAGATCGCCGCTCTGCAGGAGGAGTTGGTCACCCTGCAGCACGATCACTCGGTGTTGGTCAATGTTCTGCAGGCGCTGGGTGTTTCACCGGCACCGGTGCCCGCTGCGGCCGTCCCCGACCGGGCCAGCGTGCCCACGCCTCGGAAGAAGACCTCCGACGAGCCGGTCGCCGAGAAGCAGTCGCGCACGAAGAAGGTCACCGGCGCCCCGGCTGACACGACCCCTGAGAAGCCGGCCGCGAAGGAGCCGTCGGCCAGGAAGCCCTCGACGAAGAAGCCGGGCACGAGGACCACGGGCAAGGCGGCCAAGGGCGCGGTCAAGGACGCGCCCGCGAAGGGGGGTCTGCCCACGCTGGTCGAGCTCGTCCGCGGCCATCTCACCGAGCAGAGGGAACCGCGCTCCGCGGCGGAGGTCGCCACCGCACTGGGCCAGGCCCACCCCGAGCGCAACGTCAAGGCCACGGTGGTACGCACCACCCTCGAAGGACTGGTGGCGAGGAACCAGGCGCAGCGGACCAAGCAGGGCACCTCGGTCTTCTACACCACCCCCACCGCGGCCGAGCAGAAGGCCCCGTCGGCCGAGGACGAGGCCCGGTCCGAGCAGGCCGAGTAACCGGCGCTCGCCCGGGACCGGCCCCCACGCCGGTCGTCCGGGGCTCAACCGATGGAGGCTCCGGGCCGGGTGTTGCCGGTGGTGGCGTACCGGCGCACATCGGCCCGGCCGTCGGCGTTCAGGACTGGGACGCGTTCGGAGCAAGTCCCTTCCGGCGACGCCCGTGCGAGGCGACCTGGCCCCCTTGCCGGCGGTGTTGCGCCCAACGGACCGCAGGCGGCGCCGCCAGGCCGGTCAGGGTGAACAGGGCTCCCACGACGTACCAACCGGGTCGGCCCCAGGTGATGCAGAGCGAGATCAGCAGCCAGGGCCCCACGGCCTCGGCCAGCCCGGCTCCCAGGCCGAACACGCCGAGGTACTGCCCGGTGGCGTGCTGCGGGGCGAGAGCGAAGGACACCTCGAAACCTGCCGCGGAATGCCACAGCTCGCCGACGGTATGGATCACCACCGCGACCATGAGCAGTGTCGCGGCCGGCGGGGCGGGAATCCCCGCGGCCAGCGAGATCAGCGAGCAGGAGGCCAGGAAGGCCACACCGGACCGGCGGTAGGCCGCTCCGCCGGCCGAGGGGGAGTCCACGGCGCGACTGGCCCGCACCTGGAACACCACGACGATGACGGTGCTGGTGACCATGGTGCCCGACACGAGCCAGCGTGGTGCGCTGGTGGCCGCGAACAGCCACAGCGGCAGGGCCACGGTGAGCACCTTGAACTGGACGGCCATGACGCCGTCGATGAGAGTGAGCACAAGGTAGGGCCGGTCCCGGAGCGCGATCCAGCGAGGGCCGCCGGCGGTGGCCATGGGCGCGATCGACGGCAGAAGCACCAGAACGGCCGCGGAGGCCGCGAGAGCCGCCGCATTGCCGATGACCATGAGCTGGTAGGCGGTGTGGGTGCCGACCTGGACGACCCAGCCTGCCAGCAGTGCGCCGAGGGAGATGCCGACATTGGTCACGGCACGGAGATAGGCCCGGAACTCCTGGGGCCGCTCACCTCCGTAATGCCTGATCAGTGGGGAACGCGCGGCCAGTCCCGCCGCCTTCGCGCCGGTGGCGACGCAGACCGCGAGGACGAACGTGCCGAAGCTGTCGGCCAGGACGAACCCGGCGGTGGCCAGCGCCTGGACGACCAGGGTGGTGGCATAGACACCCCGGGCTCCGCGCCGGTCCGCGAGATGACCGACGGCGATGCCCAGCGCCAGCGAGACAAGACCGGCGATACCGAGTCCCAACCCCACCTGACCTGCCGGGAGACGGACCGCCTGAGTGAAGTACAGCACCCCGGCGGTGAGATAGAGGCCGCTGCCGATGGTGTAGACGAAGTTCGAGACGGCGATGACGCGTTGCGGTCCGGCGGCCGGCAGCAGTGGGGTCATGACATGGCTCCGCGTTCTGGGCGTCAAGGGGCGGGGATGCAGGAGGCGGCAGTAAGAGCCAATGCAGCATGTTGCCTACTACCCGCAATTGCAAGTCGCTTGCAATAACTGGCCGACTTAGGATCCCGTTGTGCATGACGACGACAGAGAGCCCGTGTTCAAGCGGAGCAAGTGGGGAACGAACCGCTACGTCTACAACCCCCGAAACCCGGTGGGCCGCGCCTTGATCGTGCTGAGCCTCGGCTTCGCCGCCCTGGTGTTGCTCCTCATGCACAACCACGCCGGGCCCTTCGCCCCCACGCCGCACCCCACCGAGACCTGGAGCCGGCCCCCGGACATGTCACCCTGGATACCGCCGGTGGACGTTCCATCACCCCAACCGTCGACCGAACTCACGGAAGGCCCCTGAGGGGCGGGAGAGGAGAACCACCGTGCGGTTGCGCGATGTCACCCCGGACGACGTCGACGCCTATCACTCCGGGTCCCAAGTCACCCCCTCAGGGCCGGACACTGCCAAGATGAGTACGCGTACTCAGTCGCATCTGCCTCGGGGGCGGCATGGTGGACTGCATGCGGCGTCTTTCGGTGTGGGTGGATCTCGGGATCGCGGTGGCCCTTCTTCCGGTGTCAGCGATGCTTGTCGTCTGGCTCGGAGTGCATGTGTTGTTCTCCGGTGACGACTTCGGATCCTCCGGCATACAGACCGCCCAAGCCGCACGTCGCGGAGCATGGATCAGCGGTTGCGCGGCGGTGTTGGCAGGTGGCGGGTTGATGGGGCTGCGGTTGTGGATCGCCGGGGCGCTTCACCTGGTCGTCCTCGGTGCGGCGGCCGTCCTGTTCGCCGCAGCGGCGGCACAGCACGGCTGAACACAACGGCACCCGCCAAAGCGCCGAGCGGGGGGCTCCTTCCGGGGACGGGCCGGCCCCGCGCGTCAGGTGAGGGTGCGGCCCAGGAAGTCGCGGATGTGGTCCGTGATGGTGCCGAGGTGGCTCTCCAGGGCGAAGTGGCCGGATTCGAGCAGATGGATCTCGGCACCGGGCAGGTCCCGGCCGAACGCCTCCGCGCCTGCGGGGCCGAAGATCTCGTCGTTGGCGCCCCAGACCGCCAGCAGCGGAACCCGGGAATCGCGGAAGTACTGCTGGACCTGCGGATAGAGGTCCACATTGGTCGGGTAGTCGCGGAAGAGCGTGAGCTGGATCTCGTCATTGCCCGGCCGGTCCAGCAGTGCCTGGTCGTGGACCCAGTTGTCGGGGCTGACCAGGCTGGGGTCGGCAACTCCGTTCAGATACTGCCACCGGGTGCTCCCGACGGTCAGGGCGTCCCGCATCGGCGCCTCGGTGTCGGGGCCGGGCGTCCGGGCGTAGGCGAACACCACGTCCCAGAAGGGTTTGACGAAGCCCTCGACATAGGCGTTGCCGTTCTGGGTGACGATCGCGGTGATGCGCTCCGGGGCCTGGAGCGCGAGCCGCCAGCCGATGGGCGCGCCGTAGTCCTGCACATACATCGCGAAGCGGTCGACGCCCTGTTGCCGGAGCAGACCTGAGGTGATCCGGGTGAGGGCCTCGAAGGAGTAGGGGAAGTCCTGCGGGGCGGGCATCGCCGACTGACCGAAGCCGATGTGGTCGGGGGCGACGACGTGGTACCGGTCGGCCAGCGCCGGGATCAGATGACGGAACATGTGCGAGCTCGTCGGGAAGCCGTGGAGCAGTACCACATGGGGCGCCCGGGGATCGCCGGCCTCCCGGTAGAAGACATCGAGGCCGTCGACGGTGGCGGTGCGGTGATGGACCGTGGGGATCACGCCTCTAACCCTTCTAGAGTAGATGAGTGGTTATGAAGACAGTCGACCACACCCCACCTAACCAGTCAAGGCGATTTTGACGGTTAGCGGCAGCGTACGTCGATCTCCCCCTTCAGCCTCCGCCCGTGGGGGCCCGTCGGCGAGCGCAGCCGGCCTCGCCGGCTCGCGGCAGCGGTCGATCCCCGCAGGTAACCTGTCAAGCGAGGCAGCACGGTTAGAGGGGCGCGACGATGACCGATCGGGAGCGGCAGGAAGCGCTGCTGGACCTGCTCAACACCACACCGGTGATCGCCGGGGTGGCCCAGGACCTGCTGGCGGATCCGGAAGCCGCCAGCTCCTGGCAGCGGGCACACGGCGGCAGCGGCGGCACGGACGAGCACCGGCACCTCCGGCAGGCCCGCGACGCCCTCCAGGAGGTGGTGCGCGGCCAACGGCCCGTGGCATCGCTGGCCCCGCTGGTCGAGGGCGTCGTCTCCCGCCCGCAGCTCTCCCCCTCGGGGGTGTCCTGGGAGCTCGACCTCCCGAAGGAGCGCCGGATGGCGGTGGAGGCGGTGCTGACCTGGAGCGCGCTCCAGAAGACCATGCCCGGCAGGCTGCGGCCGTGCGCCAATCCGGAGTGCCGTCTCTTCCTTCTCGACCGCAGCAAACCCAACAGGGCCCGCTGGTGCTCGATGGCGGCCTGCGGCAACAGGATGAAGGCCAGGCGTCACTATCAGCGCACCCGGGACGGCGCGGCCGGGTGAGCCCGATCACGGAATCGCGGCGGCACCGGCCACGCACTAGCATCGGTCGGAGCACACGGGTCACAGCACGCCGGTCACCACGTCTCGAGGGACCGCCCCCGGTCAGCCATCCATGCGGGAGAATCGCCATGGCGACGCTGCTGTCCGTCAATGTGGGGATGCCCAAGGACGTCCCCTGGCAGGGCAGGACGGTCCACACCGGTGTCTGGAAGGCCCCCGTGCACGGCCCCCGGATGGTGCGGCGGCTGAACATCGACGGGGACGGCCAGGGCGACCTGGCCGGGCACGGGGGCGAGATGCGCGCCGTCCTCGTGTACCAGGTGCAGTCCTATCGGTACTGGCGGGACCGACTCGGCCGCGACGACCTCACCTTCGGCGTCTTCGGGGAGAACTTCACCGTCGACGGGCTGCCCGACGACGACGTGTGCATCGGCGACCGGTACCGCATCGGCGAAGCCGAGTTCGAGGTCACCCAGCCCCGTGTCACCTGCTATCGCGTGGGCATGCGCCTGGGCGAACCCGCCATGGCCTCCCTGCTGGTGGCCCACCACCGGCCGGGCTTCTACCTACGGGTCGTCACCGAGGGACAGGTCCAGGCCGGTGACGAGATCACCCTCACCCGAAGGGGACCGGAGGAACTCAGCGTCGCCGAGATCGACGCGCTGCTCTATCTGCCCGGCCGCGACCCCGAGAAGCTGCGCCGGGCGCTCAACATCCCCGCCCTCAGCCCGGGTTGGCAGCAGTCGTTCCGCGAACTCACCGGCGACCGCCGCCCTCGCACGGAGCCGGGCCGGCCGGGCTTCAGGGCACTGCGCGTCACCCGCATCGTCCCGGAGACCCCGGAAGTCTCCTCCCTGTACCTCGACTCCACCGACGGCACACCACTGCCCGAGGCACGGCCCGGCCAGTATCTTTCCCTCCGGGTCGCCATGGCGGACGGCACCCCCGCGGTGCGGAGCTACTCCCTGTCCTCCGCGCCCGGGGCCGGCAGCTATCGCATCAGTGTGAAGCGTGAGCCCCACGGCCGGGTCAGCGGCTATCTCCACACCAGGCTCCGTCCCGGGGACCTGGTGGAGACCGCCGGCCCTCGCGGAACGTTCGTCCTGGAGGACGGCACCCGCCCCGTCGTCCTCGTCTCCGCGGGCATCGGCGCCACCCCCGTGCTGGCCATGCTCCACCGGCTCGCCGCGGTACGGGACCCACGCCCGGTGTGGTGGATCCACACGGCCCATGACCGCGCCCACCACCCCTTCGCCGAGGAGTCCCGGGCACTCCTGGCACAACTCCCCCACGCCCACACGTACATCAACTACACCGCGGCCGACGACATCGCCCTCCGGCCCGGCGGAGCCCCCGTCCACCGGGGCCGTCTGACCGCCGATTCACCGGCCGTCGTGAGCGTCCCGGCCGACGCCGATGTCTATCTGTGCGGGCCGCCCGCCTTCATGGACGACCTCGGCCGGTATCTGCGCGATCACGGGGTGAGGCCCGAACGGATCCGCACCGAGGCGTTCGGCGCCCTCCCCGCCATCACCCCCGGTGTCGCGGCCACCGCCCCGGTCCGGCCGCATCAGCCGGCGGGCCCCGCCGGCACCGGCCCCCGGGTCACCTTCGCCCGCAGCGGGATCACCACCCCCTGGGCGCCCGCCCGCGCCTCACTGCTCGAGCTCGCCGAAGCCTGTGACATCCCCACCCGCTGGTCCTGCCGCACCGGTGTCTGCCACACCTGTGTCACCCCTCTCGTCTCCGGCGACGTCGTCTACACCACCGAGCCCCTCGAACCCCCGGAGCCCGGCACCGTCCTCGTCTGCTGCAGCCGGCCGACCACCGAGGTCGTCCTCGACCTCTAGGGAGTGGGCGGTCCCCCGGTGCCGGGGGCAGTCCCCGCTCGGCGGAGGCGGGCTGCGACGATGGAGCCCATGCGACAAGACGGTATGAGGCGGGCGGCGGCCGTGGCGGGCTGTGCCGCCCTGGCCATGACCCTGGTGGCGTGCGGCAGTTCGGGCCGGGGGGAAGCCGCCGGCAAGGGCGACCGGGCGGACCATGCACCACCGCGGAACGCGGGCCTGAAGCGGGTCCCCGGTGTCGGCGACCGGTGGTGGCGACAGGTACCGGCCGATTCCCGTCAGGTGGTCGCCGTCTACGGCGCGGGCAAGGACTCCCCCGACGCCACCGTCGAGCTCTACACCCGGCACGGCTCCCTCTGGAAGCGAACGGCCTCCTGGGCGGCGCACAACGGCAAAAAGGGCTGGACGACGGACCATCACGAGGACGACAAGCGCAGTCCGGTGGGAGTGTTCACACTGACCGACGCGGGCGGTGTGCTGGACCCCCCGCCGACCCGGATGCCGTACACCAAGTCGGCGTCGTTCCAGGCCCCCCACACCTGGAAGAAGGCGTACTGGCACGACTTCGACTATGTCATCGCCATCGACTACAACCGGGTCAAGGGCACTTCGCCCAATGACCCGACCCGGCCTCAGGGCCAGTCGAAGGGCGGCAGCATCTGGCTGCACATGGACCACGGCAGCGGCACCTCGGCGTGCGTGAGTCTGTCCGAATCGGCGATGCGGTATCTCTTGCGCACCCTCGACCCCGGGCAGCACCCGGTCGTGGTCATGGGAGACAGGGCGGATCTGAAGGCCTGATCCGGGGTTCCGGCACGATACCGATCCGGTCTCCGCCGTGCCGGGGGATGGAGCGCGGAGGTACGGCTCCCCCATACTGCCGGCATGGTCACCGTCAGCCGTACGATGGTCGTCGCGGCCGTACCGCGCGCCTGGTTCATGGGGATCGCCGCCCGGCTCGTGGGTCTGGCGGAAGAGAGCCGGGCCGAGGGAGAGCGGATACTGCTGCCGGACGGCCGGGTCGTGCCGGACATCCGGCTGGTGACGGGGCGGCATCTGCGGCCGGGAGCCGTGTACGACGCTTCCAGCGCGGACGAGAAGGTCCGCGTCACCCTCAGGGAATGGGACGGACGGCGCGGAGCCCGGCTCGAACAGTCGATCACCGCCGTGGACACCCACCTCGCCCTCGACATCGCGTGGCAGAGCCTCGAACGGCCGCAGCTCGTCGAGGTGAGCGGCGAGACCCGGCAGGAAGGCGGCCTCACGCTGTCCAGGGCGACGGGCCGGGCCAGGCTGAGGCTCGACGACTGGTGGACGGCGGCGGACACCGGCAAGGCGCCCGCCTCCACCCCCGTCCGGGCCCGGGTGGACCATGCGTGGGCGCGGGCGGAGTTCGGGGCCGCGCCCCGGCCGCACGACGCGGACGGCCGCTGGGAGATACACGTCACGATGACCGTACGGGGCCGCCGGCTGCTGCGGCCGATCGGCGCCCTCGTGCTTCCCCTGGCCCGGCGGCCGATACGACGGGCGCTGGTCCGGGCCCTGGACGACCTGGCCGAGCGGTGGAACGAGCAGCTCCCGCGCCATATGGGGCGGGACCCCGAGCAGGTGGTGGCGGCGCTCCTCGCCGGTCCCTGAACCGGCGGCCGGGTGGTACCCGGTGTCACGGTGTCGTACGGCCGACGCGTCCGTCCGGCAGCCGGACGGGGCGCCTCGCGCCGGGCCGGACCCGGGGATCCCGGGTCCGGCCCCGCACCCCGTGGTCTCAGCCGTGCAGGGCCCGGCGCAGGGCCTCGTCGGCCTGGGCGACCGCGGACTTGGCGGCCTGCGAGTCGGCGAGCCCGTTGAGCATGAGGAAGTCATGGATCATGCGCGGGTAGTGGGTGAAGGTGACGGGCACCCCGGAGGCGCGCAGCTTCTCCGCGTACGCGCGGCCCTCGTCGGACAGGACGTCGCTGTCGGTGATGACCAACGCCCTGGGCAGGCCCCGCAGTTGGGCCTCGGTGGCGCGCAGCGGGGAGGCGGTGGGCCGGGTACGGACCGCGGTGTCGGGGGCGTACTCGTCCCAGAACCACTTCATGCCCGCGGCGGTGAGCCAGCACCCGGTGGCGAAGCGCCGGTAGGACTCGGTGGTGAACGAGGCGTCGGTGACCGGGTAGAACAGCACCTGCTGGGCCAGCTTGGGCCCGCCGCGCTCCTTGGCCATCAGGGTCACCGCGGCGACCATGTTGCCGCCGACGCTGTCACCCGCCACGGCCAGCCGGGAGCCGTCGACGCCGATCTCACGGCCGTGCCGGGCGACCCACTGGGTGGCGGTGTAGGCCTGCTCGTTGGCGACCGGATACCGGGCCTCGGGCGACCGGGTGTAGTCGACGAAGACCACCGCGGCCCTGGCGCCGACGGCTATCTGCCGTACCAGCCGGTCATGGGTGGAGGCGTCGCCCAGCACCCAGCCGCCGCCGTGGAAGTACATCACCGCGGGCAGCGGACCGCTCACACCGTGCGGTCGGACGATGCGGATCGAGACGGATCCGGTGGGGCCGCCGGGGACGGTGCGGGTGGTGATGTCGGCGGGGAGCTTGGAGACCGGGTAGGCGGCCTGGAGGTTCAGCAGGGACTGACGGGCGGCGGCCGGGGTGAGGATCTGTATCGGCGGGCCGCCGGCGGCGGCGAGTTTGTCGAGGAATGCCTGGGCGACGGGTTCGAGGTCCACCGCGGGGTCGCCGCAGACCGCCTTGGGGGCGGCGGCGTCCGCCGGGGCGGCCAGTGCCGGGCCCGCCGCGACGAGCGCGACGGCGGCCAGCAGCACGGAGACACGGTGCAGGGGTATGTGGCGGGGGGCGGGGGCGGTCGTGCGGGGGGAGCGGGAACGACGGATGGCGTTCATGGACGTCCTTCGTGCGAGAGGTGGCTTCCTCCCCGAGCCTTTCCGTGCCGTCCGTCGCACGGCCCGCCGGACTGCGCCGCGGGGGTGGCCCCGTACCTCCGCCCGGGTGGCCGGCCCGGCGGTGCGGTTTGCGGGGCGTGCCGTCCGGTGCCGTCCCGTCGACGCCCCGGCGGGGCCCGCGCCGTCACCGGCCCGGTGTTCGGCCCGGCTCGTGCGATGCTGGAGCGGGAATCGGACCACGGGAGAGAGCACGGCACGGTGAGGGTCGCGGGTCGACAGGCGCGGGCGGAGTTGCGGGACCGCATCGCGGCGTCGGACCCCGGACTGCTGCGCCTGACGGCCGGGCTGCGCACCGTGGCCGCCATCGCGCTCGCCCTGGCGGTGCTGGGCCTGCTGCGGGCCGATGTGCCCCATCTGGTGGCGGCGGCCATGTCGGCCATGGTCGCGACCTTCGCCATCCGGGAGAAGCAGCCGTCCCGGCAGGCCGTGACCCTGGCGCTGGGCCTGCCCGTGGCGCTGGTCTCGGTGTCGTTGGGCGCGCTCCTGAACCCCCATCTGGTGGCCGGGGACGTCTTCTTCATCCTGCTGATCTTCAGCGCCGTCTACAGCCGCCGCTTCGGCGACCGAGGTACGGCGCTGGGGCTGATCGGCTTCCAGATGTACTTCCTCTCCCTGTTCGTCGGCGCGACCCCGCCCGCGCTGCCGGGTCTGTACGCTGCGATCGCCCTCGCCTTCCTGTCCAGCGCGGTGGTGCGCTTCGCGCTGGTCCCGCAGAAACCGGCGGGCATCCTGGACCGGTTGCGCCGGTCCTTCCGGGCCCGGCTCGCACAGCTGATCCAGGCGCAGACGGCGTTGGTCGACGCCGGCCCGGAAGACCGGGAGAAGGCGCTGGAGGCGGTCCGCCGCAGGACCGCGGCGCTGCACGAGTCCGCGATGATGATCCAGGGACGGCTGGAGCAGGGCACCGCCGACGAGACGACGGCCCGGCTCATCCAGCGTCGCATCGCCGACGCCGAGATCGCCGGTGAACGGCTGGGGCTCCTGCTGCTGACCGCGCGCAGCGCCGAGCGGGCCGACACCCTCACCCTGCATCTGCCCGGGGCCCCGCTGCCCTCGGGCGGCCCGCTGGCGGAGCCGGACGAGATCACCGCCAGGCTGCGCCGTGACCTCGAGGCGCTGCGGCTGATGGTGCTGCGGCCGGTCGCACAGCACGCGGGGGGCTCGCTGTCCCGGGTCCGCAACCGGCTGCTCGGCTACCGGGAGGAGGAGAATCTTCCGGACGCGCCCACCGCCGTCCAGGACGTCTTCCGGGGGCTCGGTGAGGCCTCGCACGCGGTCCTGGGCCTGCGGATCGCGCTGGGCGGAACCGAGGACGAGTCGGACGAGGGCCCCGCGACCACCCGCTCGCGTGAGGAGCTGGACGCGGAGAACGCCGCCATCAGCGCCGACGAGGAGGCGCACCCGGGCGAGGAGGAACGCACCGGTCTCGACCGCCCCACCACCCGTGCGGCCGTACAGGTGGCCGTGGGCTCGGCGCTCGCCATCGTCGGCGGTGAGTTCCTGTCCAGTCACCGCTGGTACTGGGCGGTGCTGACCTGCTGGATCGTGTTCATCAACACCGCGTCCACCGGGGAGATCCTGGTCAAGGGCTACCGCCGGCTGCTGGGAACCGTCCTCGGGGTGGCCTCCGGGATCGGGCTCGCGGGGCTGGTGGGGCATCACACCTGGACGGCGTTCGCCCTGGTGCTGCTGTTCATCTTCGCCATGTTCTACACGGCTCCGCTGTCCTACACCCTGATGTCGTTCTTCGTCACCGCGATGCTGGGCCTGCTGTACACCCTCCTCAACTCCTACAGCCCCGCCGTGCTGGTGCTGCGCATCCAGGAGACGGCTCTGGGGGCGGCCTGCGGGATCGTCGCGGGGGCACTGGTGCTGCCGGTCCGTACCGATCGCCGTACGAACGAACTCCTGGTCAGTGTGGTGTCCCGGCTGGCCCGGGTCACCGAGTCCGCGGTGGACCAGCTCAGCGGCGGGCCCTGGGCCGACCTCCTCGACCAGGCGCGCGAGCTGGACCGGGCGCTGGGTGATCTGCGTACCTCCACCCGCCCCCTGACCCATCCGATCACTCCCCTGCGGGCCCGCCGCAACACCGTCCTCCATGTGGTCGCGCTGCTGGAGACCTGCGCCTATCACGCGCGTTCGCTGGCGGCGACCGCCGAACTGCTGCCGGAGCAGCCCTCGATCGCGGCGGATCCCCGGCTGCGCGGAGCGGGGCGCCGCATCGTCGGGAACATCGAGGCGATCGCCGCGCATGTCACGGACGAGCAGAGCACCGCCCGGATCGAGACCGGGCCCAGCATCGCGTCCCTGCTGAAGCCGGGTCCTCTGGGAGCGCCGCGGTACGACCGGGTCACCGACCGGGTGCTGCGGCATCTGCAGCGTCTGGACGAGGCGGTGGCCGGTCTGGCCCGTACGCTCGGCGTCCCCGTCGACGCTGCCGAGCGGTGACAGGGGCCGACGGGACCGGCAGGCGACACGGCGCGGCGAATCCGCTGCTGCCCGCAGGGGGTTGGCCGGGTGCCGCTGCGCCGTGTCCCGGATGAGGGTGTCCCGCGGCGACGACGCCGCCTGAAGAGCCGAAAGAGCCACGGGTTAGCATATGAGCACCGCCTAGCTCGAAAGATGCGCCTGTGACTGTCAACGAGGACTCGTTCACCAACTGGAAGAACCGCGAGGAGATCGCGGAGTCGATGATCCCGATCATCGGGAAGCTGCATCGGGAGCGGGACGTCACGGTCCTGCTCCACAGCCGCTCCTTGGTGAACAAGTCGGTGGTCAGCATCCTCAAGACCCACCGATTCGCCCGGCAGATAGCCGGCGAGGAGCTCTCGGTCACCGAGACGTTCCCGTTCCTTCAGGCTCTCACCACGCTCGACCTCGGCCCCTCCCAGATCGACATCGGGATGCTCGCGGCGACCTACAAGGCCGACGACCAGGGTCTGTCGGTGGCGGACTTCACCGCCCGGGCGGTCGCCGGCGCCACGGGCCCCGACAAGATCGAGCGCCGGGAGCCGCGCGACGTCGTCCTCTACGGTTTCGGCCGCATCGGCCGGCTGCTCGCCCGGCTGCTCATCGAGAAGTCCGGCTCCGGCAACGGGCTGCGGCTGCGCGCCATCGTCGTCCGCAAGGGCGCGGGCCAGGACATCGTCAAGCGCGCCTCGCTGCTGCGCCGTGACTCCATCCACGGCCAGTTCCACGGCACGATCACCGTCGACGAGGCGAACAACAAGATCATCGCCAATGGCAACGAGATCGCGATGATCTACGCCGACGACCCGGCGGCGGTGGACTACACGGCGTACGGCATCAAGGACGCCATCCTCATCGACAACACCGGCAGGTGGCGCGACCGCGAGGGCCTGTCGAACCACCTCCGCCCGGGCATCGCCAAGGTCGTGCTGACCGCTCCCGGCAAGGGTGACGTCCCCAACATCGTCCATGGCGTCAACCATGACTCGATCAAGCCGGACGAGCAGATCCTGTCCTGCGCCTCCTGCACCACCAACGCGATCGTCCCGCCGCTGAAGGCGATGGCGGACGAGTACGGCGTCCTGCGCGGCCATGTGGAGACGGTCCACTCGTTCACCAACGACCAGAACCTGCTGGACAACTACCACAAGTCCGACCGCCGTGGCCGCTCGGCGCCGCTCAACATGGTCATCACGGAGACCGGTGCCGCGTCCGCCGTCGCCAAGGCCCTGCCCGACCTCGAGGCGACGATCACCGGCAGCTCGATCCGGGTCCCGGTGCCGGACGTCTCGATCGCGATCCTCAATCTGCAGCTGGCGCGCGAGACCACCCGCGAGGACGTTCTCGACCACCTTCGCCAGGTGTCGCTGACCTCGCCGCTGAAGCGCCAGATCGACTTCACCACCGCCCCCGACGCGGTCTCCAGCGACTTCATCGGCTCACGGCACGCCTCGATCGTCGACGCGGGCGCCACCAAGGTCGAGGGCGACAACGCGATCCTCTACCTCTGGTACGACAACGAGTTCGGCTACTCCTGCCAGGTCGTCCGGGTCGTCCAGTATGTCTCCGGGGTGGAGTACCCGACCTTCCCGGCCCCGGCCGCCTGATCCCGGCCCACGGCCCTTCGGCTCCGCTCTCCCGCCCTGCCGGTGGGAGGGCGGAGCCGTTCTGCCGCCCGGCACATCCGTCCGTTCGGCTCTACAGGTCGAGCCGGTGCCGGTGTGCCGTGTGCGTGGGTGTGTAGCCGAGGCTGTCGTTGATGTGTCTCATATAGGTGTTGCTGTCGGCGGTGTCGGTCAGGAGGCCGCCGAGGTCAGGACAGCGCCCGTGGGTCTGCCGGATCGACTCGGCCTTCATCCATCGGCCGAGGCCGTGTCCGCGGTGCTCGGGCAGCACACCGGTGCCGTAGTGCTGGGCATCACCCGTGCCGTTGCCGGGGACGACGAGTTCGGTGAACCCGGCGATCGAGCCGTCGGAGGTGTCGACGGCGACGACGGTGTGCAACTGGTCGCCGCGCTCGGCGATGGCCTTCGCCGCGGCCCGGACCCGGTCCACGTCCCAGGTCACGGTGGTGTGGTCGGTGTCGTCCATGGGCATGTCGTCCATGGCGCGGCGGGCGGCGGCGAAGGTCCGGGCGAGGTCGTCGGGGACGGTGCCCTGCCATGACGCCAGCCGGTAGCCGGGATGCGGACGCTCGACGATCCCGGCGAGGGCGGCGGTGTCCACGTCGGCCAGTGACAAGCGGGCGAACCTCAGGGTGAGGACCTTGCGGAAACGGCGGGCCGCAAGGAAGTGGTCGCCGGGCGACCCGGCCTCGGCCTGCGCCACGACACAGCGTCGGGCGTCGTCCCGGGCGGCGGCCACGGCGGCGTCGAGGAGCCGGGTGCCGGCCTTCTTGCGTCGCTCCACGGGATGGACATGGAGGGCCAGTTCGGCCAGGTGACCCTGTCCGGGATCGGTGAACAGACGCAGAAAGGCCGTCCCGACGGGGACTGAATCGGCGTCCGACGCCAGCCAGGCGAGACGTCGGTGGTACGGCCCGCGAGAGGGGTCGGTCAGCGGGGTGATGCGAAGCGACAAGGTGTCTCCGTCGTGAGGAGGTGGCAAAGGTCGGTACGCGGGCTCAGCTGCCGGGCACTCCTACGCATGTGCTCCACACCTCCTCGTCGACGGCGCCGGTCCCTGACACGCCGGCGGCTGGGCGAACCTAGCCGACCCTTCGGTCCTCCGGCAAAGGATTTTCACCGTCCCCTGCTGGTGCCGCGACAGGCGCTAGGAACGGCCCGGGTCGGCCGGGGTCAGGGCCGGCTGACGGTCGGCCTGGCGCAGTTCGGCCAGCAACTCGGTCTGTCCGGCGAGCAGTTCGGTCAGGATCCGGCGGGCCGCCCGCAGCAGGTCCGCGACATCGCCACCGGCGAGCGCATAGCTGACTGTGGAGCCCTCCCGGATGGACACCACGATCCCGGACCGGCGCAGCACCGCCAACTGCTGCGAGAGGCTGGACGGTTCGATCTCGATCTCGCCGAGCAGATCGCGTACCGGGACGGGGCCGCTCTGCAACAGCTCCAGGACCCGGATGCGCACCGGGTGCCCGAGCATCCGGAAGAACTCTGCCTTGGCCTGGTAAAGGGGGACCTGCATGGTGAATCGCTCGCTCCCTGCCATGTCTGACGGGCTGTGTTCCGGGCGCGGCGGCCCCCACCTGGTGCCGCGGCAGGCGACGTTCGCCCCGTCGCGACGCCCGGCACCTGCCGCCGCGTGTGCTGTCGCGGACCGATCCTGGCGGCTCCGGCTCCGCACACCCACGGGATTGCCCTGATCTGGATGTGTCCAGATGAAGAACTCTTCAAGTCGTGGGTGTGCGAAAGCACGGGGAACGCGGCTGTCTACACCTCGAGTTCGGCCTCGATGCGCTTGAGCTGGTGGCGGGCCATGGCCAGGTTGGACTTGCCCCGGTCGAGGACGAGATAGAGGAACAGTCCGTTGCCGCTGCGGCTCTTGAGCGGCCGGAGGATGTGGTACTGGCTGCCGAGCGTGATCAGCATGTCCTCGATCTCACCCGTGAGACCGAGGTGCTCCATGGTCCGGGTCTTGGCCCGGATGACGTCCGTGTTGCCCGCCGAGGCGACGGTGAGATCGAGGTCCTTGCCTCCCCCCAGGGTGCCCAGCGCCATGCCGCTGGTGTAGTCGACCAGAGCGGCCCCCAGCGCGCCCTCGATCGAGGTCATCGTCTCCTTCAGAGAGATCTCCACATTGGCCATACCCGTGTCTCCTCCTGGTCACGGCGGGGCCCGGGCGTCTTCCGACCGGGCGGTGACAGGGACCCTATGTACTGGGTGGGGCGAGCAGCCGGGTTGTTCCGAGACTGGTCGAGGGAGCTGTCAAATGCCGAAGAGGACCGGACTTTTGATCACTTTCATATGATGAAGTGACCGTTCTTCCGGTGCGGTGTCCCGCCCCGCGGACGAGCCGGGACCGGCCGGGTGACACGGGCGGCGGGGAGGTTTCACTCGCCGGCGGTACGGGAACCGGGGGACCCATGACGGGTTCCTCAGGCCCGCCCCGGGACGAACGACCCCAGCACCGCGGACTGCGGTCCCGCTGGTACGACTCGGCCGCCGGACGGCTCTGGCAGCACGGCAGCGAACTGGAACTGCTGCACCGCTCCATGGGATTCGCCGCGCTGGCCCTGGTCACCCTCGCGCCGCTGCTGATCGTCGTCGCGGCGGCCGCCCCTTTCCCGCACCGGGGCTTCGACACCTGGGTGACCGACGGCATGAGCCTCTCGGGACGTCCCGCCGAAGCTGTGGACCGCCTGTTCGCCACACCCCGCACGACCCTCAGCGCCACCAGCGCCTTCAGCGTGCTCGCCCTGGCCCTCTTCGGCCTCACCTTCGCCTCCAGCGTGCAGACGGGGTACGAGAAGATCTGGCATCTGCCGGCGGGCCGCTGGCACACCGTATGGCGCCGTACCGTATGGCTGGCGGCGCTGACCGCCTATCTCTTCGCCGAGGTGCAGAGCGGCACCGTGCTGGGGAGCGGGACGGTCCAGTCCGTCGTCCGCATCCTGCTGACCATCCTGTTCGGGGTGCTGTTCTTCTGGTGGGGCCAGCACTTCCTGCTCGGGAGCAGGGTGCCCTGGTCGGCGCTGCTGCCGGGTGCGGTGGCCACCATGCTGGGGCTGGTCGGTCTGCGCTGGTTCTCCTATCAGGTGTTCTCCCCGCTCATCGTGGACAACGCCGTCACCTACGGCACCGTGGGCACCGTCCTCATCGTGCAGTCCTGGCTCATCGGGGTGGGTTTCGTGGTGTTCGGAGGCTCCCTGCTGGGCCGTCATCTCCATGACGTCCACGCGGCGCGGCGGCGAGCGCGGTGATCAGGGTTGATCGGCGGGAGCATGAGGCCCGGTGCCGCCGGCCGGGTCCCGCGGCCGACCGGATGCCGAGGGCGATCCCCGATAGACTGGAGGGACCCGAGGACTCGCCCGGCACACGGGCGAAAGGCAGCCGTCCACCGGCTCCGCGCCGGGGCGGCCGAGGAATCCGGAGGGCCGTGTCATGGGCGCGCAGATCATCTGTCGCAGGGTCTACGACGAGAGCTCACCGCGGGACGGCAGGCGGGTGCTCGTCGACCGGGTCTGGCCACGGGGGATGCGCAAGGAGGAGGCGCATCTGGACGAGTGGCTGCGGGATGTCGCCCCGTCCACCGCGCTGCGCCGCTGGTACGGCCATGAGCCGGACCGGTTCGCCGAGTTCCGCCGGCGCTATCTCGCCGAGCTGCGCGACGCGGGGCACCGGGAGGCGGCCGGTCATCTGCGGGAACTCGCCGCTCATGACCGGCTCACGCTGCTGACCGCCACCAAGGACGTGGACCACAGCCAGGCCGCCGTACTGGCGGAGTGGCTGAGCAAGAAGCAGTGACCCCCGGGCTCCTGGGAGCCCGGGGGCCGAGTCGCCCGAACGGCGGTCACGCGACCGTCCGGCCAGGTCAGGGTGGCCGGACGGGATCGGGCGGCCGGGTCCCGGGGTGCCGGGTCCCGGCCGGCGGCCGGGTCAGAGGGCGTCCAGCTCGGCGAACTCCTCGGCGGTGAGCTCCAGTTCCGCGGCGGCCGCCGAGTCGCGGATGGTCTCCGGCCGGCTGGAGCCGGGGATCGGGACGACCACCGGGGACTTGGCGAGCATCCAGGCCAGGCAGACCTGCTGCGGGCTGACCCCGTGGGCCTCGGCGATCCTCGCGAACGGGGCGTAGGTGGAGCCCAGCTCACCCGCCCGGGAGATGCCGCCCAGCGGGCTCCAGGGCAGGAAGGCGATGCCCAGCTCGTCACAGAGCCGGAGCTCCGGCTCGCTGGAGCGGAAGGCCGGCGAGAACTGGTTCTGGACCGAGACCAGCCGGCCGCCGAGGATCTCCCCGGCCTGGCGGATCTGCTCCGGGTCGGCGTTGGAGATGCCTGCCATACGGATCTTGCCCTCGTCGAGGAGGTCCCGCACCGCGCCGACGGACTCCGCGTAGGGGACGGCGGGGTCGGGGCGGTGGAACTGGTAGAGCCCGATGGCCTCCACGCCCAGGCGGCGCAGGGAGGCTTCGCAGGCCGCCCTGATGTGCTCGGGGGAGCCGTCCAGCGTCCAGCTGCCGTCGCCGGGGCGCAGATGACCGCCCTTGGTGGCGACCAGGACCTCCGCGCCGCGCTCGTGGGAGGCGAGCGCCTTGGCGATCAGGATCTCGTTGTGGCCGACCTCGTCGGCGTGCAGGTGGTAGGCGTCAGCGGTGTCGATCAGCGTCACGCCCGCGTCGAGGGCCGCGTGGATGGTGGAGAGGGAGCGTTCCTCCTCGGGCCGCCCCTCGATCGACATGGGCATACCGCCCAGGCCGATCGCGCTGACCTCGACGTCACCGATGCGGCGAGTGTGCATGTGCTCGTGACCTCTTTCGGCTTTCGCACGGAAACGGTGCCCGGCCGGCCCGAAGGGGTGTCCCTCGACGGCGTCGGCCCGGCCTCCAGCCTGACTCTCCTCGGCCAGAAGGTCCAATACAGGAATCCGAACGCATTCAGAAGCGGGCTGTCTGAATGCGGTGGGCTCCTTCCGGATGCCGAGCGGTGATCGGATCCGCGGGGCCGGATCGCACGTCTCTTCCTGTGGAGCGCGAGGGAACGGAGGAGCCACCCGGGGTGCCGTACGGGCACAGAACCCCCGAACCCCCTCACGGTCACGCAACGTGAGGCAACCATTCACGAGTTCGATTCGTATAACTCCCTGGAAGCACAGCGGCCCTGCAGGCGGTGGTAACGCCGGAGCGTGACCATCCACTTGCTTGAGGAAGCACCGAACAAGGAGAGACGATGCGCCCGTTCGCACTCAACTATGCTCGCCAGGCCGAGGAGTCGGAGGTCAGCGCCCCCTACAGCTATGACTCCAGAAGGCAGTTGAACGTGCTCCCTGACGGACGGATCGCGGCCCGCGACTACGCCGTGTTGCGCGAATGGGGTGCCACGACCTCCACAGCGGGCTCGAAGACGCACTTCGACGACTGAGGACTGGCCGCTGACGATGACCGTGCTGATCCTCACCTGTGAACAGGATGTGACCGCGGACATGGTGGTGGCCGAGCTGGACGGAGCCGGTGTCCCGGTGGTCCGGCTCGATCCCGCGGACCTTCCCGGCAAGGTCGCCCTTTCGGGCGAGTATGTGCACGGCGCCTTCCGCGGGCATCTGTCCGCGGCCGGCCGCCTGGTGAGCACGAGCGGGCTGCGGTCCGTCTGGGTGCGCAGGCCCGGGGTGCCGGCCGCACGGGCCGACGAGTCCTCCGCCTGGCTCACCGAGGAGGCCTCACAGGCCCTGTACGGGATGCTGCACGCCACCGGTGCCCGCTGGATGAACCGCCCCGACGCGGCCCGCCGGGCCCGCCGGAAGCCCTGGCAGCTCCATGTCGCCCAGCTCAGCGGCCTGCCGGTCCCCGCCACCCTGATCACGACCTTCCCCCAGGCCGCCCGGGACTTCGCCGAGCGCTTCCCCGATCTGGTGGTCAAACCCGTCTCGGGCACCCACCCGCAGGATCCGCCCCGGGCGGTGCCCACCAGCCGTATCCCTCCGGACGCCGACTTCACCGCCGTGGCGTTCGGGCCGACCCTGCTGCAACGGCGGATCGCCAAGCGCGCCGACATCCGCCTCACCGCCGTCGGCGACCGGCTCCTGGCCGCCCGCAAACCGGCCGCTCCGGACGCCGCCGACATCGATGTCCGCTTCGCCCCTTCCATCGGCCCCTGGCAGGCGGTCGAGGTCCCCGCGCGTATCGCCACGGCGGTGCACGCCTATCTGCGCCGGACCGAACTGGCCTACGGCGCCTTCGACTTCGTGGAGGACGCCGACGGGGTCTGGTGGTTCCTCGAGTGCAACCAGTCGGGCCAGTTCGGATTCGTGGAGCTGGACACCGGTCAGCCGATCGCCCGCACCCTCGCACAGTGGCTGGCGCATCAGGAGCCGGAACCGAAGAAACGTCTTTTCGGTACCGCGCGGACGGCCCCGTGATCCGGAACCCGGGCCGCCGCCCGGACCACGGCGAGCAGGGAGGGGAGCCGCTGCCGGCGTCCTGTGACCCGCCTGTGACGAAAGATGTGGCGCGCGTCACGGCAGCACACGGTCCCTCACTGATCGACTCTGCGCATGCGCTGCGCCCCTTTAACCCCCCTGACCCTGCCCGCGGCCCTTGCGGGCCTGTTGCTTCTCACCGCGTGCGGATCGCAGACGGCCGACGCACGCGGCGACGGCCCGGCGCGGACCCGGGTGTCCGGCTCCCCCGCCGATGCCTGCGGGGCACGACCGTCCCTCACCATGGCCACACCCGACGCCCCGGAGGCCTCCGGGGACGGCGAGGTGAGGATCACCGACATGGGCGACAAGGTCCGCGGCTGCACCCGGTTCGAGGTGACCAACCGGCAGAGCGAGCCCTTCACCTTCACCATCATCTTCACCTTCCTCGGGGAGTCCGGAGGGGCGCTGGAGAACGTCGAGCGGACGGTCGCGTCGGTCGGGCCCGGGAAGACGGTGCGGCGCACCGTCATCTGGCCCGCACTGCACCCGGACGCGGGCAGCGCGCAGGTGAGAGTCCTCCAGGTCAGAAGCGTCCCCGCCGCTGAGGCGCCCTCCTCCAAAGGCCCCTGCCCACGCTCGGGGGTGCGGGTGTACGCCGATGACGGCGATGCCGCGATGGGACTGCGCGTCGTGGGGCTCCATCTGGAGAACTGCGGCACCGGCGTCGTCCACCTCAACGGCTATCCGCGGCTTCAGCTCCTGGACGAGGACCACAAGCCCGTCGAGGGGGTGGCGATCCTGCGCGGCGGCGCTTCCATCGCCTCCGGCACCGGGGCCGACGGCACGCCCGAGGCAGTGGACGTCGAACCCGGAGAGCGCGCTCATGCGACTCTGGTGTGGCGCAACACGGTCACCGGTTTCGACGGGGCGGTGAACGCCCCCTATGTCAGGGTGTGGGCGAACACCGGCGCCGCCCCGGTGACCGTGGTCCCGGAGCTCGACCTCGGTACGACGGGCAAACTGGGCGTCGGTCCCTGGAAGAAGGACGAGGACAGCGAGGCCGGCGCCCCGGGGAGGACCGGCACACCCTGATCCGCCGCCTCACGCGACGGCGGACCAGGGGCACGGGACGGGGCCCGCGGCGTTCAGGAGGCGGCGAGCAGCCGCTCCAGCGCCACCGCGGTGTCCGGATGGCGGCCTAGCAGCGCGGCGCCCCCGGGGCCGGTATCCTCCGGCTCCCATGTGCCGTCGCAGCCCAGCAGGCCCGCCACCGCATCGCAGGTGTCCGGGTGGGCGTGCAGCAGCGCGAGGCCGCGGGGGCCGCCCCCGCGCCGCGCCGGATGCCCGGCCTCCGGCACCGGCCGGGCTCGCCACGGGGGCACCCAGGCGTCCAGCGCCGCGAGCCGTCCCGGGAAGATCCGCCCGGCCTCACGGATCAGCAGCGGAGCCAGATCGGCGCCGCCGGCACGCAGGGTGCCGATCAGGGTCGGCAGCCAGGGCAGCAGCACCGGGTCCGGCAACCGTCCGAAGGCATGGGAGACGGCTTCCACGACGAAGTCGGTCAGTGACGGCACCGGCTCCAGCGCGTGGACGAATCCGCTGAGGTAGCGCGGATAGGCGGGCAGCACCAGGGGGCTGTCCAGCAACGCGTCGCAGCGCGCCCGCAGTTCCGCGCGGGACAGCAGGCCCAGATGTGCCTGCGCCGCCCACAGCAGCGCCGTCTTCGAGGGCTCCTCCGGGTGCGACTGCGCGACCGCCAGCTCCAGTTGGGTCCGGTCGCAGCCCAGGGAGAGCGCCAGGCTCTCCATGCCGAACAGAAAGCCCAGCGTCGCCGCGACCTGGCGGACGGTCGCGTCGTCGTCGGCGAACGCCGTCGGCAGCAGGGTGCAGTAGTGCGCGTACCCGGTCTTGGTGAAGGACTCGATCCACTGCGGCAGCACCGGCTCACTGGTCCGGTAGTACGTCAGCAGCCGGCGTACCCGGCGCAGCACTTCGGGTGCGCCGTCGACGCTGCGCTCGCCGCCCAGCACCTCCAGGGCACGGTTGCCCAGTTCATCGGCGAGGCGGCGGCTGCGCAGATAGAGGGTCGCGTCCTCGACGGCCTCCAGGACGTCGGCCGTCGTCGCCCGTGGTCCGTACGCGGTGCGCCGCAGGCGCTGCTCCAGAACCTGCTCGATGCTGACGCCTTCGTAGCCCAGTTCGATGAGCGCGCGCTGATGGGTGCCGAGTGCCAGGTCCCAGGACTCCTGGATCGGACGCTCACCGAGCCGTCGCTCGCCCATGATCGGCCGGGCGGCGCCCTGCGGCATCAGACGGCGCAGCATCCACAGCACATCGGAGCATCGCTCCAGTTCCGGTCGGCCGGACATGTCCAGCAAGGCGCGCTGCACGCCCCGCTGTTGCAGCTTGAGGCCGAGCGGTGCCAGCCGGTCGTGCACATCGCGGGCCAGCGGGGGCAGTGCGTCATAACCGACCTGGCCGATCCGGTCGCCGCCCATCATGATCTCCACCAGGCGGCGCACGTCCCGGCGTCCGGGCACGGTGTCCTTCTCGATGCAGGTGACGGCCGCGTCCTGGAAGTCGTACGGCGTGGGTCTGGCCCGGTCACGCATGCCGGCCAGCAGGATCGACGTCTCGAACACCGCGATGGCGTCGGCGGTGGAGGCGAGATAGCCGTTGCGGCGCGCGGCGCGCACGATCTCCACGGACCAGCCGAGCAGCTCCT
The DNA here is from genome assembly GCF_008704995.1 of Streptomyces nodosus. Lineage (NCBI taxonomy): Bacteria > Bacillati > Actinomycetota > Actinomycetes > Kitasatosporales > Streptomycetaceae > Streptomyces > Streptomyces nodosus. The sequence continues at coordinate 7,352,105 of NZ_CP023747.1, read as the reverse complement.
CCTCGTCCAGCCGGTCGAGGACGGGGGGCCGCTGAAGGAATCCGGACAGCTCGTCCGAGGGCGGGACGTCCGGCTCGGGTACGGCCGGGACCGGGGGCTTCCTGGTTCCCGGCGGCTTCTTGGCCCCGGCCTGCCCGGCCAGGCGGTACGGCCGGACGCCGGTGCGTCTGAGGTTCTTCGCCCAGACCGTCGCGGCGATCGACACCGAGCCGGCGGCCAGGCCGAACTGCGCCTCGATCGCCGCATGGCTGGACGGGATCAGGCCGTGCTGCCACACGGTCCCGGTGCGCGGGCCGATCTCGAAGGTGTCCGCGCCATGGACCCCGAACTCCGCGACGTGGCTGACCGCGTGGAAGGCGCCGCAGACATAGAGACAGTCCTCGGGATCGGTCCCGGTGGCGGTCAGATGCTCACGGATCCGGGTCCACATATGGCGTTCCCGGTCCTCGTCGATCCGCAGCCGCCGCGCATCTCCGGGGGCCAGGCGCCGGAACAGGCTGCCGATCAGGAACATGACCTGCCGGTAGCTGTCATGGCCGCTGTCGCCGAGAGGCAGCTCGACATACTGGTGCCACCATTCCGACCAGTGGCGCACCCGGCCGTGCCGCAGCAGATGCTCCTCCAACTCGGCGAAGCGCGGGCGCAGATCGCCGATCTCCACGCCGACGGCGTCGCCGTGCAGCGCGGCCTCCTCCTCGGCCGGCGGTGCGTCGGGATCCGCCGGCTCCGCGGTCTCCTCCGCGCGCGCGTCCCACTGGAAGACATGGTCCGAGGAGCGGTCGACGAGGACCAGCTCGACGCCGGGCGTGTCCAGGGCGTAGGCGATCGCCTGGTACTCGGCGGACGCCTCGGTGATCGGTGCGACCACCGACAGCGGCGACCAGTCGGCCGGGAAGCCCTCGACATCGGTCGCGAACGCCTGCACCGCCACCGGGAGTCTGCAGTTGCGCAGTTCGGACAGGAGCGGTGCCATGTCCTCGCACAGCTCCAGATACACGGTCTTCGGTTGCTTCTCCCGCAGCCGGCGCGCCATCGCGGTCGCCGAGGCCGGCGAGTGGTGGCAGACCGGGAAGATCTCCAGTGGTTCCCGCACCGCGCGGTCGACGTCGTCGACCAGGCCCAGCAGAATGCCTTCGAGCGCGTCGGGCCCGTCGGCGAAGGCCGCGGCGGCCTCCTGCAACTGGGTACGCAGCGCGGTGAACGTCTCCTCGTGCGGGGCGCTCATGACAGGGTGGCGATCGCGTCGCGGCCGCCCTCGAGGAACTCCGGCCAGGATCCCCCGGCCTCCTTGCTGCGCGGCTCGACGACGCCGTGCAGGTACTTGTTGAGGATGGCCAGGTCCTCGGGGTCGCGGCGCGCCAGCGAGCCCACGAGCGAGGAGGCGAGTGTCCGGGCGGTCAGGGTGCGCGCGCCAAAGAAGTTGCTGTGCAGGATCGCGTCCTCCAGCACGCCGATCTGCTCGGCGGTGGACAGCGCGGACTCCAGCCTCTCGTCGTCGCTGCCGGCCGCGGCGGCGGAGGCGCGCAGATCGGCGAAGCTCTGCAGCAGCACATCCAGCAGTGTCGGCGGTACGTCCAGTTCGATCCGGTGGCGGCGCAGCAGTTCCTCGGTGCGGAAGCGGACGATCTCCGCCTCGCTCTTCTTGTTGGTCACCACCGGGATGCGTACGAAGTTGAAGCGGCGCTTGAGTGCCGAGGACAGATCGTTGACGCCCCGGTCACGGCTGTTGGCGGTGGCGATGACGGAGAACCCGGGCTTGGCGAACACGATGTTGTCGCTGTCCAGTTCCGGGACGGAGATGTACTTCTCCGAGAGGATCGAGATCAGCGCGTCCTGGACGTCACTGGTGGAACGGGTGAGTTCCTCGAAGCGGCCGATCGAGCCCTGCTCCATCGCGGTCATGATCGGGGAAGGGATCATCGACTCCCGCGACTGGCCCTTGGCGATCACCATCGACACGTTCCAGGAGTATTTGATGTGGTCCTCGGTGGTGCCGGCCGTGCCCTGCACCACAAGCGTGGAGTTGCGGGAGATCGCGGCGGACAGCAGCTCGGCCAGCCAGCTCTTGCCGGTGCCGGGGTCCCCTATGAGCAGCAGTCCACGGTCGGAGGCGAGGGTCACGATGGAGCGCTCGACGAAGCTGCGGTCACCGAACCACTTCTGGGAGATCTCCCGGTCGATCCCGTCGGCACGCTCGGAGCCCAGGATGAACAGTCGGACCATCTTCGGGGACAGACGCCAGGAGAAGGGCTTGGGGCCGTCGTCGACGGACTCCAGCCAGTCCAGCTCCTCGGCGTACTTGATCTCGGCGGGGGCGCGCAACAGGTCGGACATATCGGGCCTTTCCAGGTAAATGAGGGAGCACGAAGCTCAGCGAGGGAGCAGAAGGGGGTGTGGAGCAGAGAGGGACGCCCCGGCACGAAGCGAGTGACCGGCTTCGGCATGGGGTGCCTGAAGCCGCGTCCCTAGGTCAGAAACGTCTTGAGCTCATGGACCAGCTTGCGGATATGGCCGGAGATCACCGGCGTTCCGAGGTCCTTGAAGCGCTCCCGGAACCATGGGTTGACGCTGCCGCGGCCGGAGCTGGTGACCGAACCGACGGGGATGAATCTGGCCCCGGAGCGATGGATGGCCGCCATGCTCTCGAACAGCGGCTCGGCGCGCCATTCATAGAAGTCGGAGATCCAGACCACCACGGTGTTCCGCGGTTCGGCGATCTTCGGCTGGGCCAGGGCCATGGCGACCGTGCCGTCGGTGCCGCCGCCGAGGTCGGTCCGCAGCAGGGTCTCGAAGGGGTCGTGCACCCAGGGGGTGAGGTCGAGGGCCTGGGTGTCGTAGGCGACCAGATGCACGTCCACCTTCGGCAGCCCGGCGAAGATCGACGCCAGGATCGTGCAGTTGACCATGGAGTCGACCATCGAGCCCGACTGGTCCACGACCACGATCAGCCGCTGGGGTGTCGTCCTGCGAGCGGTGTGGCGGTAGTAGAGGCGGTCCACATACAGCCGCTCCTCCTCCGGGCTCCAGTTGGTGAGGTTCTTCCAGATCGTGCGGTCGAGGTCCAGATTGCGGAAGACCCGCTTGGGCGGCACCGAGCGGTCGATCGCGCCCACGGACGCCTTCTCGACCTGTGTGCGCAGCACATCGGCGACCTCGTCGACGAAGCGGCGTATCAGGGCCTTGGCGTTGGCCAGGGCGACACCCGACAGGTTGTTCTTGTCGCGCAGCAGTTGCTCGATCAGTGACATGCTCGGGGTGAGCCGGGCGGCGAGCCCGGGGTCGGCGAGCACCTCGCGCAGCCGCATCCGGCGGACGAGGTCGGCCTCGATGGCTCCGAGTTCGGGCCCGATCGCCGGGATGAGGCGGCTGAGGTCGGGGGTCGGGCCGCGGCCTCCCGTGCCGGTGGGGCTCACTCCGCCGGCCCTCGCACCGGGGCGGCCGCCGCGCAACTCACCGGGTGCGCAGCCGAGCGCGCGCTCCAGCCAGCCGGCGTCGGACTGCCAGCGGGCCAGTTGCCCGGCGGTGACCGTGCCGGAGCCGGAGGCGAACACATTGAGCAGCACCTTCGACACCAGTGCGGCGCGCCTGACTTCGGCGGCGCGATCGCGTGCGCCGTCCTCGTCCGCGCCGGTACCGGGCTCGGCCTCGGGAACCATCAGGCCGTCGAACTCGGCGGCCAGCTCGGGGTGGCGTTGTACCAGGGAGTCGATGGCGGTGTCCGGGTCCAGCAGCGCGGGCGGCAGACCGATGTCCTCGACGACGGCGAGACTCGCGGACTCGAGCGTCGTCTGCTCCTCCTGATCGAAGAGGCGGGCGAGCAGTCGCCAGTACAGCACCTGGCGGCGGTTCACCTCCGGATCCGCCTCGGGGTTCCCTTCGACGGTGTGCCCGGTGGGGTGAGCGGTGGTGTGATCGGTCATTTCCGCAGCAGCCTTCCGGCGCGCTCGCCCAGCACCTTCATGGCGTCGGTGGCGGCCTTCTCGGCCCTGGCACCGGCCTTGTCGGTCGTGCCTCCGGCCCAGGCACCGGCCTGGATGGTGACGCGCTTCTTCCGTACGGTCGTCTCCACGGCGAGGGGCTGGACGGTGAACACCCCGGCGTCCCAGCGCAGCAGGCCGATGCAGGCACTGGACGCCGCGACGCCCTCGGGGGTGAGCGGTCCTGCGGCCGGAACGCGGTCCGTGTCGACGGCGATGGAGTGGCCGGCGACGGTGAAGCCGACCGTGGAGTCGTCCTTCTGGACGGTGTAGCCCTCCACGAAGACGGGCACCGCGATGCGCGCGGGGTGCCGGTCCAGCGGTGCGGTCGGCGGGGCGCTCGCGGTGGGCAGGGCGACGCGGGCGGTGGTGAAGGCGTCGGCGGGCTCGCTCGGGCGTGCGTGTTCGTCGCTCCAGACGAGATCGCCCTCGGCGGTGAGGGGCATGTCGGTGATGTCCATCGACCGTCCTTCGCCGACGACCGTCAGCAGCGACATGTGCGGGCGCAGCAGTTGCCAGACGCCCGCCCCGACGACGGTGTCGGGTTTGGGCACCGAGACCCCGGCGCGCACCAGGAGGGGCGCGGCGCCGTCGGCGGGCTCGAACACCGCGTGGACCTGGGCCTGTACGGCGGTCGCATGTTCCTGCACATCGACGCCGAGGGGCAGCAGCCGGCCGGTGGCGGCGCCGGTCATCGCCGGCTCGGCGGCGCCCGGCAGGGTCAGCAGCATCGCTCTGGACCACAGATCTCCCCAGCGACGCCCGGGGACACGCTCCAGGGAGGCGCCGGGGCAGGAGGCCGCCAGTTCGGCGGAGAAGCCGTCGAGCAGGGTGGCGAGGCGACGCAGCGCCGGCTGCGGGAGCATCGAGGAGACGATCTGGGCCGCTCCCGAGACCAGGTCGTGGTCGATGCCCTGCCATCCCGCGCGGGCGAGATCGCAGAGCCAGGAGCGGGCTGCGGCCTGCAGATTCACGGCTTCCCCTGCCGTGGCCTGCGGTGCCGTGGATGCGCCGGGGGTCCGGCCGGTCGCCTCGTCGACGCGGGCCATGAGCGCGTCGTGGACGGAGCCCAGCAGGGCGGTGCGGGCGGCCGCGAGGGCGAGGAGGTGGTCCTCGTCCGCGGCTCCGGCCGCGGCCTTCTCCGCCGCCTCGGCGACCCGGGAGGCCAACGGGGTGCCCGTCAGGGCGTCGGCGAACCCGGTCAGTTCGGCGGCCCGGTCCGGACGGGGGCGCAGCAGGCCGTCGGCGAGGACCTGGTCGAAGGCGTCGACGGCCGTCAGCGCCTCGTCGAGTCCGGCCGGGGGTTCGAGGAGCGGATCGGTGCGCATCACGCCGCCGCCCTGGTCGGCGGGAACCACTGCATCTCCGGCAGGGGCGCGGTCGTCGGGGCGAGTTGGAGGTAGGCCAGATGGCGCAGGAACCGGCTGAAGACGGCTGCGGCGGCCTGGCCGTCCGCCTTGGCCGGCCGGGTGAGGGCCATCTCGGTGACGATGCCGTCCGCGCTCGGCACTCCCCCGGTCTCGACCCGGAGACCACGGGCGACACGCTCGGCGCCGTACTGCAGCACGGCCTCGCCGATCAGCGCCCGGATGTGATTGCAGAACGTGCCCCGCGCACCCCCGCAGGGCCGGTTGTTGTTGGTGCTGCACGCGAAGGCATAGGTGCCGGCGGCGACCGACGAGACATAGACCCGCTCGATGTCGGAGCCACTGGACACCACACCCTGCAGCCGTCCGTCGGCCAGCTCGACGAACGGAACCTTCGCGAGCTTGCGCGGCCGCGCGGGTGGTGTCACCCGTGCGACGCTCGACTTCTCCCAGTGCGACAACGCACGATCTCCTTTGCAGGCAGGGGGTTTCCACGCCGGATCGGCGGGACACGGCTGAACATAGTGGGGACCACTGACAACGCGTCCCGGCGGAACGCCCGCCCGGCTGCCGACCGTTCCGACGCCCTTGTGGCGTACGGGGGACGACGATGTGCCGACGCGCCCGTCCCGGCGCCCGTGAGGCCGGCAGCGCATCAACCCGACCGCCCGGCGGGCGAAGTGACGCGCCGAAAGGCTCCCAGCGGGCCGCTGCGGTGCTCGTCCCCACACCCGCCACCCGGCCGACCGGCCTGGTGCTCGGTCCGGCGCCCGGCCGACCACAGGCTCCTTCCGCCCCGCCGGCCGCGCGTTCGGTGCGGCGGAGGCCGTCGGCCCGCGCGGTGCGGCTCCGGTGCGACCGGTGCGACCGCCCGGATCCGCACGGACCGTCGGCCCCGGCGAATCTTCGGTCCGTGATCCGGCGACGCGGTGCTCCGGCCCGCCCGGCCCTCCGCGTCCCGCCTCCCTGTCCGCCCTGTCGGCTGATGCGCCCGCGTCAGGTGCGTCGCGGTCCCTCAAGGGGCCCTCCGGCCTCCGTGCCCGGTACGACCGGTCCCCCGCCGCTGCGACCGACTCCCTCCGACGCCGCCGATCCGCCGAAAGGTGCCCGGGACGCCCCTGGCCGCCTGACCGCGCAGCGTTCTTCCGGCCGGCTCGGGGAGTTCGGCGTCGCCGCGCGTGGACCCCTCCCTCGCCTTCCCCGCGACGACCGCGGCACGGCGCTTCCCCTGGATGCCTCGGCGACCGGTGCCCGTATCCCCCGGGGGTACCGGCCACCCGGACGGCTCAGCCGGGCGGATATGCGGGCAGGGCGGTGATCGCCGCCGGAAACGTGTCTCGGCCGCCGCCGAGGCGTGCAAACCGCCGGGCGATCTTCAACCGGTTCGCACACCCTGGTCCCGGGGCCAGCCGGGCCGGTCATCCGATCCCGCGGGCACACCTCCCATCCCGCGTCCCAGAACGCCAGACCAAGGAAGTACGGCAATGACAGTGACGACGCACGCGCTTATACCTGCCCTGGAAGACGCCCGGGCGGCCCACGCCGCAGTCATCGACAAATTCCGGGCGGACCTGACCGTCACCCCCACCGGCCCGCACCGTCGGACGCTGGAGCGCCATCTCGCCGACATCGAGGAGTACATGGGCCGCATCGACAACCATGTACGCGCCGTCCGTCCCCGCCGGCTGCTGGGCGACGCCACCGCGATCGTCCGCACGATCACTTCGGCCGCCGTCCGCGCGGCGCGCATCCCCCTGGAGGTCGGCACGGTGATCGCGGAGGGCGTTCTGCACGCCCGGCACCCGGTCACCGAGCGGCGGCTGTTGAGAAACATCCAGGGCGAGTACGCGATCGCCGCCCAGGCGCTGGCGGCCTGCCGGGTCGGGGAGAGCGTCGCCGCGCTCGCCGACGACGAGCGGGGCATGGAACTGATGGCCTCGCTGCGCCAGCGGGACGAGAAGCTGCTGAGGGCGCTGGAGAGCACCCTCGAACAACTCGCCCAGGCCCTGGTCGAGGCGACGGCCGAGAACATCCCCACCCCGGCGCGGTATCTGACCGACCAAGGACACGATCAGCGCTGGCCGGACGACCGTCCGTCGGCGGGCGGCCCGATCGGCCCGCACCCGACGGGCAGCGGACTGCGGGCGGCGGCCTCGGCGGTATGGGCGGGATCGATGGCCGCCGCCCAGCAGCGCATGGACACCACCGGCTGACCGCTCCGGCCTCGCGACCGCCCCGAACGCCCTCCCCGGGTGTCCCGCTCCGCCGCGCAGGCCCTGAGGGGCCGAGGAGCCGTGCCGACACCCCGCACGCGAGAGGGCCGGGCATCACCCCGGCCGTCTCGCGGCGTCGCTCTCTACAGAATGTGCTCCGCCGTACAAGAAGTTCCTCCGCACCAATGACTTTGCTCCATATGACTGGTGCATCCTCCGGCACAGTCGTAGCGTCGTGACAGATATCGGGCCGGTGCGCCCGGATCGGGCGACAAGTGGTCGGGAGCGGATATGCAGGGACACACTATGAAATCGGCGGTCACGCTCTGTGCGGCCGCGGCGTTCGCGGCAGTCATGGCAACTGCCTCCGCCGCACCGGCGGCGTCGCCTCCCTCGACGGCACAGCGCCCCGTGCTGGTCGACTGCACCTGGCAGCCGCAGGAACACCCCACCGACTTCATGCTCGCTTGCGGCGACGGGAACAGCCGCCTCTCCTCGCTCCACTGGTCCGTCTGGGGCCCGGAGTCTGCGGTGGCCACGGGGATAAACACGGTCAACGACTGCAAGCCGTACTGCGCGGCCGGCAGGTTCCACGACTACCCGGTCGTCGTGCGGCTCGACAACCCCAGGCCCTGGAAGGGGCATTCCCCGCTGCGGCAGTACACCGTGATGAACCTGATCTACACCCACGACAGCCCGGAGGGGTCCGGGCGGACGGTGAGCTACCCCCTGTGGAGCTGAGCGTCCCCGGCCCCGCCCCAGGTCCGACGGAGTCGCCGTGAAATTCGGAATCTCGACCTTCATCACCGATCAGGGCATCCGCCCGGTCCCGCTCGGCAAGGCGCTGGAGGCGCGGGCCTTCGACTCTCTGTTCATCGCCGAGCACTCGCACATCCCGGTCGACCGCGAGTCCCCCTACCCGGGCGGAGGTGAGCTGCCGGAGATCTACTACCGCACCCTCGACCCCTTCGTCGCCCTGAGCGCGATCGGTGTGGTGACCGAGCGGCTGCTGCTGGCCACCGGGATCGCGCTGATCCCGGAGCGGGACCCCTTGATGACGGCCAAGGAGGTGGCCACGCTCGATCTGCTCTCGGGGGGCCGGGCGATCCTCGGGGTCGGCATCGGCTGGAACCGTGAGGAGATGCGCAACCACGGCACCGATCCGTCGACCCGTGGGCGGCTCACCGACGAGCGGCTGGGCGCCATCACCCAGCTGTGGACCACGGAGAAGGCCGAGTTCCACGGCGACTTCGTGGATTTCGACCCCGTCTACTCCTGGCCCAAGCCGGTCCAGCGCCCCCACCCTCCGATCTATGTCGGCGGAGGCGAGGGCGCCTTTGCGCGGGTGGTGCGGTACGGCGACGCATGGCTGGCCAACGGAGTGCCGCCGGAGCAGCTCGGTCCGCAGATCGAGCGGCTGCGCTCCCTCGCCGGGCGGGATGTGCCGGTGACGGTGTACGGGGTCCCCGGCGACCAAGGGCAGGTCGAGGGCTATCTCGCCCTGGGCGTGGAGCGAGTGCTGTTCTCTCTGCCGACGGTGCCGGAGGGCGAGACGCTGGAGGAACTCGACCGGCTGGCCGAGGTGGCCGCCCGCTACCGCTGAGACCCCGCGTGGTCATGGGGTGATGTGCGGTGCCGGGGAGCGCCGGTGGCCGTCCGCCCCGAGGGGTGTGGAGGTCAGTTCTCCGAGGGGATGCGGGCCGCGATCTCCCGCGCCAGCCGCCCCGCCTCGACGGACATCGGGCCGCCTTCCTCGGCGATCGTCGACAGCAGCCGCAGCAGATCGTGCGCCTCGTCCCGGCTCAGCAGGGCCAGCCGCTCGGTCGTGCGCTCGGCGGGTACGAACGCGATGCCGTCGAGTTCGATGTGGCGGTAGTCGTCCATGGCATGGGCAACGTACCCGGCCCCGCGCCGGTCACGCCCGTACGAGCCCCCCTTTGCCCGGTGCCGGGGCTCAGGGAACGCGGGCGGTCCATTCCGGGGAGGAGAACTTGGCCGCCGCCAGCTCCTCGGCGCGCTCGCGCTCCTGACCGGTGAGACCGCCGGCGGTCAGGCCGTGGCGCGCACGGAACGAGCGGATCATACGGTCGATGACGGCCTCACGGGAGAGGCCGGTCTGCCGCCTCAGCGGGTCGACGCGCTTTCCGGCGCTGCGGGTGCCCTTGTCGGACAGCTTCTCCTGGCCGATGCGCAGCACCTGGACCATCTTGTCGGCGTCGATGTCGTAGGACATGGTCACATGGTGAAGGACCGCGCCCGGACCGCCGTCCGGGCCGACCATGCGCTTCTGCGCGGCCCCCGCGATCTTGCCGGCATCGGTGGCGATGTCGTTGAGGGGCTGGTACCAGGCCTTGATCCCCATGTCGTCGAGGGCCTCCAGGACCCAGTCGTCGAGGTAGGCGTAGGAGTCGGCGAACGACAGCCCGGACACCAGGGAGGCAGGCACGGAGAGCGAGTAGGTGATGGTGTTGCCGGGTTCCACGAACATGGCCCCGCCGCCGGAGATGCGGCGCACCACGGTCATCCCGTGGTGCCGGGCGGCCTCCGTGTCGACCTCGTTCCGCAGCGACTGGAAGCTCCCGATGACGACCGCCGGGCCTCCCCACTCCCAGACACGGAGGGTGGGCGGCCGGTGCCCCGCGGCGACCTCAGTGGTGATGACCTCGTCGAGCGCCATATGGAGGGCGGGCGACTGGGGCTGTTCATGGATGAGCTGCCAGTCGTAGTCGGACCAGTCCGTCGCCCGGGCGAGGGCGCGGCGCACGGCGACGGCGACGCCTTCCGGGGTGATGCCGTACATGACGGTGCCCTCGGGAAGCCCCGCCTCGATGCGCCGGGCGAGCTCGGCGGCATCCGTGTCCACGCCGGCGCCCTCCAGGGCCCGGTCGACGGCGAGCAGTGCCTCATCGGGTTCGAGGAAGAAGTCCCCGGCGACCCGGACGTCGCGCAGCACGCCGTCGCGGTCGTCCAGATCGACCACCACCAGCTTGCCGCCGGGAACCTTGTACTCGCCGTGCATACCGAACTCCCTTGGTCCTTCCGGTCGGGTGCCGGACAGCGGTCAGCCGCGGGCCGGGCCCGTACGGCCGTAGCGCCGTGCGAAACGCACGTCTCCGCAACGAGACCGGGGCCCGGGGCATTCCCCGGGCCGGGCCGTGCCGTCAGGGGGACGGCGGGGGCAGCTGGAGGTGGCCCATGTCGTCGGGGAACGGGCTCGCGGGCCGGAACATCGGTGAGGCCTCGCCGTCCAGTGCCGTCGCGGGGGCGTCCGTGAGCCTCATACGGTCCCGCAGCCGGCCGTAGAAATTGGCGGGGGCGAGCCTGACCAGGCGCAGCGGGCGGGGTGACGCGGCCACCCCGATCCAGTCCCCGGGATCGAGGATCCCGCGCGGCTGCCCGTCGACGCTGACCACGGCGCGCCCGGAATGGGGCAGCACACACAGCGCGACCGGCTCGTCCGCGGCGGCGATCACCGTGCGGTTGAAGGCCATGTGCGGGGCCACGGGGGTGAAGACCAGAGCGCGCATCCGGGGCGAGAGCACCGGTCCCCCGGCCGCGAAACTGTAGGCGGTCGAGCCGGTCGGCGTGGCCACGATGACTCCGTCGGCCGAGTAGGAGGCCAGCAGCCGGCCGGCGATATAGACACCCACACTGACCTGGTGGTCCCGGGCCAGCTTCTCCACCACGACGTCGTTGAGCGCGGTGACGTCCAGGGCGAGCCCCCAGGAGTCCTCCCCCGCCCCCTGCGACGGGGCCCGCTGCTCGGGCCGCGGGAGCGCCGGCCCGCGCCCGTAGCACAGCACCTCCTCCATATGGGTGGGTATCTCCAGCAGCTTGGAGGCCCGCATCATCAGCACCATGCGTTCCTCGCAGGCGGACTTCCCCGCCTGTACGGCGTCCAGCGCCCGCTCCACCTCGGCGACCGGGGTCTCGGTCAGAAAGCCGACTCTGCCCACGTCGACGCCGAGGACCCGGCTGTCGCTGTGCGCCGCGATGCGTGCACCGCGCAGAAAGGTGCCGTCGCCGCCGAGGGTCACGATGAGGTCGGGGTTGCCCGCGGATCGCGCCTCCTCATGGGCGCTGAGACGGCTGCCCTGGCCCTGCCACACATCGATGTCGACACAGCCGATGCCGTGCCGCGTGCACCAGTCGCGCACGATCCGGGCTCCGGACACCGCTTCCGGGCGGCCTCCGTGCACCACCAGCCCCAAGCGATCGATCGACATATGGACCTCCCCGGCCGCCGTCACGTCTGGAGGACTCGACATCCATCGTCACAGCTGTGGAAGGCGCCTGCCACGGGGACCGCGGCCGGGCCGGTCCCTGCCGAGCGCCCGCGGGTCGCCGTCGCGTGGTTGACCCTCGACATGGTCGAGGGCCCAGAGTTCCTGATGTGGAGAGCGAGATGCGCAGTATCGGGGAGATGGCCCGGGACAGCGGACTGGGCGTGAGTGCGCTCCGGTTCTACGACCGTGCCGGGGTCCTGATCCCCGCCTGGGTGGATCCGGTGAGCGGCTACCGCTGGTACGAGCCCGAACAGCTCGACGAGGCACGGCTGTTGGCCCGGTTGCGGCGGGCCGCCATGCCGTTGGCGGACATCCGGCTGGTGCTGGCCGGCTGGTCCGGCACCGACACGGATCTGGTGCGCACGCTGCTTCAGGCGCATCTGCGCCGTCTCGAACGGGGGTTGTCCGACGCCCGCCGTGAGGTCTCCACGCTCCGAGCCCTACTCGACTTGAGGGAGAAGAACCCCATGACATCGCTTCGCACCCCCGCCCTCGGGCTGTCCGTCCCCGCGTCCGCGCTGGCCGCCGCGTTGGACGCGGTGCGGTTCGCGGTCACCGAGGACCCCGAACTGCCCATGCTCGGCGGTGTCCTGTTCGACATCGAGGGCGAGGCACTGCACGTCGTGGCCACCGACCGCTATCGGATGGCGGTGGCCCGAGCGGTCGCGACCGGGCACGAGGGATCCCGTGTCCAGGCCCTGGTGCCCGCCCCGCTCGTGGATGCGATGCGGGCCCTGCTCACCGGCGAGGGACCGGTCCGGCTCGCCGTGGACGGCGACCGGATGACATTGGAGGCCGGGGACCGTCAGGTGGCCGGCCCGTGCCTGGACCACGACTTCCCCGACTATCGCCGGCTCCTCCGACTGCCCGCGGGCCGCCGGGCAGCCGTCGATGTGCCCGCCCTCCGGAACGAGCTGGAGACCGGGCCCGTCCGCAGGGTCGAGGCGCCGGAGAAGGGTGGGACGTCCGGCGATGTGAGCGTGCTCTCGGTGAAGGACGACGGCACGGTGGGCGTCCGCGAGGACCGCGAGGGCGGTGACCAGGACCAGAACCGCGTCGGCGTCGACCGTGCGTTTCTGCTCCAGGCGTTGGCCGCCGGTGGCCGGGACCGGCTGATCCTGGAACTCGGCGCCCCGACGGCCCCCGTCGCGATCCGCCGCCCGGACGACGAGGACACGTTCTCGGTCCTGATGCCGGTGCGTCTGGAGGACTGAGGCCGCCTCACCAGTAATGGCGCCGCCCGAAGACCGCGCGCCCCATGGAGCCGAGGAGAAACAGGACCGCTCCTACGACGACCAGGACGACCCCGATGGTCCACAGGACGGCGATATGCGCGATGAGCCCCACGATCAGCAGGACGACCCCTAGGATGATCATGATGTCCTCCCGACGGCGGCCGTGGCGGTGACCGCTCGGAGTGCGAACAGTCGATGAGGCGGACAGCGGGGAACTCGCGGAGGGCGTGCTCCGGCCGGGTGGATCGTTGTCCCATACATTCGGACAGCGAGTTCCCGGCCGGGGCCGCCCCAAACCCGTCCCACGGCGGCGATTCCAGAGGTTTCGCCGCCGAAAAGACCAGGTCAAAAGCGCCAGGCAAGGTCGGGCGGAGTAAAGTCGACAAGAAGACGTGCAGTCACAGCCCATTCCTGTCCGGGCGCGGAGCGCGGCGTCCGCTCACCCGCCGGTGGGCCACCCGATCGGCGACCCGCCGGGGTCCGACCGGCTCACCGATCGGGGCGAAACGCTCGCACACCGCCGCACCGGCCGGAGGAGATGTCCGTCCATGGCTCTTTTCCTTTTTCTGATCCTCGTGGCGATCGTCCTGGGCCTTGTCGGCGCGGTGATGAAGGGGCTCGCCTACCTCCTGATCATCGGCATCGTGGTCCTCGCGGCCGACCTCGTCCTGGTCGGCATGCGCTGGTCCCGACGCTCGCGCCGGCACGCCGCCCACTGAGCGCCGACGCCCCACCGGGGCATCCGGAGAGCCGGGGACCGAGGGGCCGCCGGTACGGCACCGGTGGGCCCCTCACCCACTCTCGGCGGCTCATCGGCGGGAAGGGATCCCGCTCCGGACCCCCCTGCCCGGAGCGGGCAGGGCTGGGCAGGTCAGGGTCGCCCATACGGCGTTCCCCCCGGTGACCGTCGACCGGTCGACCCCCCAGGAGTCCGCGATCTCCCGCACCAGCACCAGGCCCCGGCCGCATTCGTCCTCGGCCCCCGGCAGACTCCGCGGCAGGTCCCGTCCCCGGACGTCCTGATCGTGCACCTCCAGCCGGATGCCGGCATCCGCGATCCGCTGGACACCGCACAGGATGTGCGCGCTGAGCGTATGGATCACGGCGTTGGTGACCAGTTCCGAGACCAGGAGGACGGCGTCGGAGATGACCTCGGCGGGCAGTCGCCATGCGGTCAGCCACGCGTTCACGGAACGTCGGGCCACCCGGGCACTGGACCGGTGCGCGGGAAGCTCCAGCCGGTGGGCCCGGTGGGTGACCGCGCGGTCCAGGAGGTGGGGGGAGGAAGTCGTGTGGGGGGACACGGCGTTCGCCTTCCATGGGGCGGCAGACTGGGAAGGTGAGCACCGGACCGGTCTGAGTGAGACCTTCTGGCGTGGCCTGCAATTCGAACGCCAGGACGCATCAACTCCCTTGTTTTCCTGGAGAGTTGGCGTCGGCGTCTTCGCACCGGCGGTGGGGTCGCTCACACAAGTAACTATGCTCACAGTCGAGTTCACGCTGCAACCGCGCTCCCTGATAATTTCAGAATGACGGTGCGCGTCTGGCAACTTCACCAAGTCGCTGTCAAACTCGTTGTGTTGACGGTCCCTCAGGAGGTAGGGCGTGAGCGAGACTCGTTCGGGTTCCGGCACCAGTGCACCCACGGTTCTGCGCATGATCCTCGGCAGGCGGCTGCAGGAGATGCGGCAGGGCGCCGGGGTGTCGCTGGAGGACGCCGCCAAGGCCTTACGGGTGAAGTCGCTGACCGTCCGCCGCCTGGAGAAGGCGGAGGTCGGACTCAAGCCTCTCTATGTGGAGAAGCTGCTGGAGACCTACGGGGCCGGCCGTCAGGAGATCGACGAGTTCGTGGCCATGGCGGAGCAGGCCAATGAACCGGGCTGGTGGCATGCGTACCGCGATGTGCTGCCCAACTGGTTCACCGCCTATGTGAGCCTGGAGTCGGGCGCGAAGACCCTGCGGACGTACGAGCCGCACTATGTCACAGGGCTGCTGCAGACCCCTGCCTACGCACGCGCCGTGCTGCGCGGGGGCTTCCCGAACGAGGACGACCCCGGCCTGGAGCGCCGGGTGAATCTGCGGCTGCGGCGGCAGAGTCTGCTGGAGGCACCGGACGCGCCCACGCTGTGGGTGGTGATGGAGGAGGCCGTCCTGCACCGGGTGGTGGGCGGCCCAAAGGTGATGCGGGAGCAGATCGACCGGCTCCTGGAGGTATCGGAGCTGGCCCATGTCAGCCTCGACATCGTCCCGTTCACGGCGGGGGCCCATCTGGGTGCCTGCGCGCCGTTCACCTACTTCCGGTTCGAGGAGCCGGAGCTGCCGGACATCGTGTACAGCGAGATCCTCTCCGCCTCCATGTATCTGGACCAGCGCTCCGACGTCGCCGCGCATCTGGAGGCGCACAACCGCATGTCCCTGCTGACCTCGTCCATGGACAGCAAGGCACTCTTGCACCGCATGCGCAAGGAGTACTCATGAGCATCCTCGACGGCCTTGTCTACAACGGTATGCCCGCGGCGGACCTGGGCGATCAGGGCTGGGAGTGTCCGTGGAGCGGCCCCAACGGGGGCCAGTGCGTGGAGACCAAGCAACTGGCGGACGGCCGGGTGGCGGTGCGGCAGTCGACCGATCCCGCGGGTCCCGCGCTGATCTATACGCCGGAGGAGATCGCCGCGTTCGTCGCGGGGGTCAAGATGGGCCTCGCCGACCATCTGGCGGCCGGCTGAGCCTCCGGGGCCGGGGATTCGGGTCGGTCCAGGCCGCAGCCTGCCCCCCCCCACGACCGATGTACACCACCGAAAGGGAGATGATGAGCAACTCAAACGCCGCCCGGGACATCGACACCAGCAGGCCGCACTCGGCCCGCATGTACGACTACTACCTGGGCGGCAAGGACCACTTCGAGGTCGACAAGCAGGCGGCCGAGACGGTCGCGGACGCCTATCCCGGCATCTTTGTGTGCGCCCGTGAGAACCGCGCCTTCATGCACCGTGCCACCCGGGTCCTCGCCCGGGAGCACGGCATCCGTCAGTGGCTGGACATCGGCACCGGTATCCCCACCGAGCCGAACCTGCACCAGGTGGCCCAGTCGGTGGTTCCCGAGGCCCGGGTGGTCTACGCCGACAACGATCCTCTGGTACTCAAGTACGCCGAGCGGCTGATGCGCAGTACGCCCCAGGGCCGCACCACCTATATCGAGGCCGACGTCAACGCGCCCCGGACTCTGCTGGAGGCGCCCGAACTGGCGGAGGTCCTGGACCTGAGCCGGCCGGTGGCGCTGTCCCTGAACGCCCTGATGCACTTCGTCACCGACGCCCAGGACCCGTACGGCATCGTGCGCCGGCTGCTGGACTTCCTGCCCTCGGGCAGCGCTCTGGCGCTGAGCCACTGCACACCCGACTTCGACCCGGGGACCTGGGAGAAGGTCACCGCCATCTACACCGGTGCCGGGACGCCCGTACAGTTCCGCCCCCGGGACGATGTCGCCCGCTTCTTCGACGGACTCGAACTGCTCGACCCCGGGGTCACCGTCGGCCACCGCTGGCGCCCCGACGCGGGTCAGGGCGCCTCCGGCTCGGCCAAGGCGCCGACCGACGCCGAGGTCAGCCTGTGGACCGGAGTGGGCATCAAGCCGTAACGGCCGCACGACACCGGTGGGACCGGGAACGGGCCGAAGGCGGCGGACGCCGGAGGTCCGTGATCCCGGGCCCGTGGTCCCGGGACCGTGCGGCGTCCCGGTGGGGGCGACTCCGCCGCGGTACGCGCCTCAGCGCGCCTTCCAGGGGTCCCCGAGCCGGTCCTTCCGGAGCGGTACCCCCACCGGACCTGCCGCGCCCGCCCCGGTGCGGGCCCGCGGCACCGGGGCGGGCGCCGGCACCCGAGCGGCGCTCCGTCCTCGGGAGGCCGACCGCATCAGCAGGGCGGCCGCCGACCGCCGCACCCTGGCGCCCTGCCCATGTAACAGCCCCAGGACGACGGCCGCCCCCACCGCTATCAGATGCTCACGGCCGGCCAGATTGGGCACCGCGACGGACTCCCACACCATCGAGCCACCCGTCAGCGTGAACACGACGGGGGCCCGCCGGACGACGGCGAGATAGGTGAACAGGCCCACCACCGCGGCGGACGGTCCGGTGTCCAGCACCTGCCCGGCCTCGGGCGGCAGACCGATCCCCCACCGGCCGGGCCCGAGCGCGATCATCACCCGTACCGTCAGCGTGCCGGCCAGCGTGGCCGCGTACGCCACGGCCAGCGTCCGGCCCCGGCCCAGTGTCAGTTCGGCCAGGGCGAAGGCGAGGAACAGCTGGGTGATGCCCGCCCACACCGGGAGGTCGAGGGCGGGTACGTACAGCGACACCGGGGTGCGCAGCAGCGCCAGCCACAGCGGCAGATCGGCCGTGACACCGCCCAGCAGCCGCACCGCCGCCTCCCCCGTCGGCCGCTGGGCGATCGCATGGAAGAAGATCACTCCGAAGGCCGCCGTACAGGCCAGGGTGAGACCGGACAGCCCGCGGCGCAGCAGCCTCCGCACCGGATCGACGACGATGCCGTGCCACTCCCCCCGCAGGGTGCGCACGATGAAGCGCGCCGGCCGGACGCCCGGTACACCCGCACGCCCCGGCTCCCCCCGGTGCGCGGTGATCGGCGGTCCGTCCTGCCCTGTTCCCCACCCCGCCGGGCGGCTGTCCCCGGCTCTGCCAAGACGGCTCTCCACCTGTTGACGCAAGATCCCCCCACATTTTGGTAGAACACACAATCGTAGGGACAGAAACGCACCTCGGGCAGGTTGAGCCCGGCCGGCCCACCCCGCGCCGAAGCTCCTCGGCCGGTACGCCACGCCGGTGACACGAGGGCGTGCGGCCAAGCCTTAGTCTGGACCCGGGCACACCGGTCAGGGGTACCCAGACCGGAACCCCGGCCCGATTCCGGCGGGCCGGGGTTCTCGCTCTCACCTCTCTCGTCTCACGGGGGGCCTGTCCGGATCACTTGCCGGACTGACCGCCGCCGCCACCGCCCTCTTCGAAGCCGCCGCTCTCGAAGAAGGCCCCGCCACGGCGGTGGTGGTGACCGATCACACGGAAGCTGGCCACCACTCCGTGCTTGACCTTCACACCGCCGGGGATGTGGCGCAGGACGCGGATCCCGTTGGCCGAGCTGTGCGGGCCGACGGTGGCGACCGGAGCGCCGTTGTCGCAGGTGGCACCGTTGAAGACCTCGATGTGCCGCTTGCTGTCGTTGCGGACGTTGAAGCTGTTGGCCCCGAGTCCGCTGACCACGGTGATGCAGCCGTCGGGGACGGCGGCGTAGTCGCGCTCGTTGACGTGGATCCTGCCGCCTCCGAAGTCGTCGAAGTCGTCGTCGAAGCCTCCGAAGCCGCCACCGAAGCCACCGAAGCCGCCGCCGAAGCCGCCACCGAAGCCGCCCTGGCCGCCGCCGAAGCCGCCCTTGCCACCGAAGCCGCCCTGGCCGCCGCCGAAGCCACCCTCGCCACCGCGGCCCTCGCCGCCACGGCCCTCGCCGCCGCGGCCCTCATTTCCCTTGTTGTTGTCGATGTCGCCGCCCTGCTGGGCGGCGACGGGGGCGGCGGCGGCCTGCCCGGCCACCGGAGCCGCCTGCGCCGGCTCGGAAGCGGCGGAGGCGTACGTGATACCCGAGGCCACCAAGGCCGCGCCGGCCGCAATTGCGGCGGTTACAGCGATGGAACGCGTTGCCATGTCACTTCTCCTGTCTCAGACACGTCGGCTGTGAGCCGATGCGAGATTGAACGTACAGACGATCTCGATCTCCGTCATGTCGGACATGCGGACAATATGAAGAAGACTACGTTTGGAGTAATCGGGAGATCGGCTGACGCCTTGTCACCGCGCCGAGCGCCTCCACGGGAAGTCGAAGTCCTCTCTGTTGTGGGTGAGTTGAGGGGAGCACCCGGAGCGAGGGGCCGTCGGGACACGGAAGGCCGCGCCCACGGCGCCGGAGCCTTCGGAAGGCAACGGCCCGTCGCCGGCCTCGCCGGCGCTCCCCCGTCACTCCTCCGGCCCGGCTCGGCGTGCGCGGCCCCGTACGGCGTCCGAAGCTGGCGAGGGCCGGATGACCGCCGTCCGAAGTGCCCGCCGAGGAGGCGGTGTCCCGACGGACCTGGCCGCCGAAGGGGCGGAGCGTCGATGAGAGTTGTCGTCGATCTCAACAAGTGCCAGGGATACGCCCAGTGCGCGTTTCTCGCTCCGGACGTCTTCGCACTGCACGGCGAGGAGTCGCTGGTCTACGACCCCTGTGCCGGGGACGAGCAGCGGGCGCAGTTGGCGCGTGCCGTCGCCGCCTGCCCGGTGGGCGCCATCACCGCCGACGGCACGGACGACGGGGCCGCGCCGTCGGCCGGGCCCGTGCGGGGGACGTCCGATGACCGTTGAAGGGTTCTTCGAACGGCTCCGCACCGAGGGCCGGATCGTGATCGTGGGTGCCTCGCTCGCGGGTCTGACAGCCGCCGAGACCCTGCGCGCGGAGGGCTTCACCGGCTCGCTGACCATGATCGGTGACGAGCCCTACGAGCCCTACGACCGGCCCCCGTTGTCCAAGGCGGTGCTGTTGGGCAAGGCGTCCCCGCACCGCACCGATCTGCCCCGGCGCCGGGAGCTCGACGCCGACTGGCGCCTGGGGGTCGCGGCGGCCGGGCTCGACCTGGGGGCCCGGCGGGTACGGCTGGCCGACGGCGACGAGGTGGAGTACGACCGGCTGCTGATCGCGACCGGGGTACGGGCCAGACCGTGGCCGAACGAGACGGAGGCTCAGCTGGACGGGGTCTTTGTGCTGCGGACCCGTGACGACGCGGTGGCGCTGCACCGGAGGTTGGGGGCGGCGCCCCGCCGGGTGTTCGTGATCGGCGCCGGATTCACCGGCTCGGAGATCGCCTCCGCCTGCCGGTACCAGGACCTCGCGGTCACGGTGGCCGAGCGGGCGAACGCGCCGCTGGTGGGCGCCCTGGGCGGGGTGGTCGGTGCGGTGGCGGCGGAGTTGCAGCGGGAGAACGGCGTGGACCTGCGCACCGGCGTCACGGTGACCGCCCTGGAGGGCGACACCTCGGGCCGGGTGCGGGCCGCCCATCTGTCCGACGGTGGAGTGGTCGAGACGGATGTGGTGGTCGTCTCGCTCGGCGCGACCCGCAACACCGAGTGGCT
Organism: Streptomyces nodosus; assembly: GCF_008704995.1. Taxonomy (NCBI): domain Bacteria; kingdom Bacillati; phylum Actinomycetota; class Actinomycetes; order Kitasatosporales; family Streptomycetaceae; genus Streptomyces; species Streptomyces nodosus. The sequence continues at coordinate 7,331,855 of NZ_CP023747.1, read as the reverse complement.
GACCGGATCCGGGCTCGGCGCGGGCCCCCGGGGCGTCGCCTGCGACGCGGGCTGCCGGGCCTTCGACTTCCGGGGCATCGTGACCGACGACGTCTTTGTCGCCGGTGATGTGGCACGCTCCCCGCACCCGCTGTTCAACTACCAGTTCCTGTCCCTGGAGCACTGGGGCAACGCGGTCAGCCAGGCCGAGGTGGCCGCGCACAACATGATCAGCCCCAGTGCCGATCGCCGTCCGCACATCTGGGTGCCCGCCTTCTGGTCCTCGCAGTTCGGGGTGAACATCAAATCCGTCGGCGTCCCGACCATGGGTGACCAGATCATGATCACTCAGGGGTCGCTGGCCGAGCGCAGATTCGTCGGGGCGTACGGCTACCAGGGCCGGGTCATCGCCGCCGTGAGCTTCGACAACACCCGGTGGCTGCAGTTCTACCAGCAGCTGATCGAGACGGCCGCGCCCTTCCCGCTGGAGTACTCGACGGTGGACCGCCGGCCCGAGGGCCGTCGGCCGATCCCGGCCGACTTCCCCGATCCCTCGCTGCCGACCCACGGCCCGACCGTGACCCTCAGCGGATACTCCCCCGTCGACCGGCGTCTGGTCTTCACCCCGGCCCGCCACTGACCGCCGGTGCTCCGCCGCCCCGTCCCTCGGACCGTCACGACCCAAGGACCCGTCATGACGCACGCCTCGCTCCTGCGCCGGATCACCGACTACTCCAGTCGGGCCGACCCGTATCCGCTGTACGAGGAGCTCCGCAGAACGCCCGTGCTGCACGAGGAGGACGGCGGCCCGTACGCCGTCAGCTCGTACTGGGACATCCTCAGCCTGCTGCACGATCCGCGGATCAGCTCCGACGCCGGCAACCTCGCCGCCGCGGGGAGCGACGAGCTGGGCGAGGCGGAGGAGACGGGGCTGCCGCCGAGTTTCATCCGGCTCGACCCTCCGGAGCACGACCGGCTGCGCCGGATCGCCAACCGTCCCTTCGGCCCGCCGCACAGCCCGCACCGGATCGACGCGATGCGCGACGACCTCACCGAGATCGTCTCCGGGCTGATCGACGGCTTCGGGGACGCGAAGCGGATCGATCTCGTCGACCGGTTCGCCTACCCGTTCCCGGTGACCGTGATCTGCCGGCTGCTCGGGGTGCCCCGTGAGGACCAGCCGCGCTTCCGCGCCTGGGTCGACCCGATCGTGGCCGGTCTCGACCCGGACCCGGGCGGACACGACGAGGAGCGCCTTCGCGCCGCGCAGGAGGCACGGGTCCAGCTGGGGATGTATCTGGCCGGTCTGGTCGAGCAGCGGCGCAAGGAACCCCGTGAGGACATGCTGTCCCGGCTGGCGACGGACCGTGGCCCGGACGGCCTCATGACGACGATGGAAGTGCTCACCACGGCGGTGCTGCTGCTGATCGCGGGTCATGAGACCACGGTCAATCTGATCACCAACGGCATGCTGACCCTGCTGCGCCACCCGGAGTTCCTGCGGGCGCTGCGCGAGGACCCTGGCCTGTCCGTGGGCATCGTGGAGGAGCTGCTGCGCTACGAGCCGCCGGTGCAGTTCATCCCGCGGCGCACCTGTATCGCGGACATCGAACTGCGCGGGGTCACCATCCCCAAGGGCTCGAGGATCTGGCTCGTCCTGGCCGCGGGCAACAGGGACCCGGAGCGCTTCACGGACCCGGACCGGTTCGATCCGTACCGGAGGGACATCCAGCACCTCGGCTTCGGCAGCGGCATCCACATCTGTTTCGGCGCTCCGCTGGCGCGACTGGAGACCCAGATCGCGCTCGCCGAACTGGCGGGGCGGCTGGACAACCCCCGTCTGGTGGACGATCCCCCGCCTTATCGGCAGAACGCGGTGCTGCGCGGCCCGCGCCATCTGAGCGTCGCCTTCGACTCGGTGCGTCCCTAGTGCTGTGACGCGGCTGGCTCGCGCCGCGACAGGGCCGGTCGGCCCGAGCCGAGGACATGCGGCCCCTGCGGCCGTGGAGCGGGCGGCGGCATCCTGGCATCACTTCTTCCGCACCGCACAACCCCCTCACCAGCTCAGGAGGCAGAACGATGGTCCGCACCGTTGTCGTTGGAATCGACGGATCGCCGGAGAGCCGGGCCGCCGCCGACTGGGCGGCTCGGGAGGCGAGGCTGCGCGGGCTGCCGCTCGAGGTGGTGCATGTCTGGGAGCCCGTACCCGGCCCCCTGGCGCAGGCACCGATGCTCGGCGCCGAGACGCACCAGCACTGGACCCAGCGGATTCCCCGGGAGACGGCCGAAGCGCTGCGGGCGCGTCACCCCGAGGTCGAGATCACCGAGGAACAGCGCTCCGGCCGGCCCGCCGAGGTGCTGACGGATGCGGCGAAGGACGCCGAGCTGCTGGTCCTGGGCTCGCGCGGGATGAGCGGGTTCGGCGGTTTCCTGGTCGGCTCCGTGGGCCTGGCGGTGATCGCACACGCCGAGGTGCCGGTGGTCCTGGTCCGTGCCCCGGAGGAGGGCGCCGCAGCGGGGGCCGCGGAGCCGGCCGGCCCGGTGCTGCTCGGGCTCGACATCGCCGCCCCCGACGAGGCGGTGCTCTCCTTCGCCTTCGAGGAGGCCGCCCGCCGGAAGACCTCCCTGAAGGTCCTGCACTCCTGGAACCTGCCGTCCTACTACGCCTACAGCCTCGCCGCGGGCGTGGACCCGTACGACGAGATCGCGCGGCAGCAGTCCGAGGCGCTGACCGAGGTGCTGGCCTCGTGGCGGCAGAAGTTCCCGGGCGTGGAGGTCGTCGCCGAGTCCGGGATGGGCAGCGCCGCCGCCCATCTCGTCGAAGCCTCACGCGAGGCGTCGCTGGTCGTGGTCGGCCGCCGGGTCCGTCGTGGTGTCCTCGGCGCCCATGTCGGCTCCGTCACCCATGCGGTGCTGCATCACGCCGAGGCGCCCGTCGCCGTCGTCGCGCACGGCTGACGGGGCGCTCCGTGGCCGGACCGGTCACCGGTCCGGCCCTCGTCACAGCAGGCTCGCCGCGTGGTCGGGGACATAGGTCTGGAGATCGCGCGGCGGGCGTTCGTAGCCGGTCGACGGGGGCCGGGCCGGAAGATCCAGCACGGGCGGGGCCACCTCGTGGTAGGGCACGGTGCTCAGCAGATGGGCGATCATGTTGAGCCTGGCCCGGCGCTTGTCGTCGCTCTCCACGATGTACCACGGGGCCTCCGAGACATCGGTGTGCACCAGCATCTCGTCCTTGGCCCGTGAGTAGGCCTCCCAGCGGGTGATGGAGTCCAGGTCCATCGGCGAGAGCTTCCAGCGGCGCAGCGGATCCTCCAGCCGGCGGCGGAAACGCTCCTGCTGCACGGCGTCGCTGACCGAGAACCAGTACTTGCGCAGCAGGATCCCGTCCTCCACCAGCATCCGTTCGAAGATCGGGCACTGCCGGAGGAAGAGCTGGTACTCCTCCTTGGTGCAGAAGCCCATGACGTGCTCGACCCCGGCCCGGTTGTACCAGCTGCGGTCGAACAGCACGATCTCCCCGGCCGCCGGGAGGTGCTCGGCATACCGCTGGAAGTACCACTGGGTGCGTTCGCGCTCGGTCGGCTTGGGGAGCGCCGCGATCCTCGCCACCCGCGGATTGAGGTGTTCCGTCACCCGCTTGATGGTGCCGCCCTTGCCCGCCGCGTCCCGGCCCTCGAAGATCACGACCAGCCGGGCCCCCTCGGTGCGCACCCACTCCTGGAGCTTCACCAACTCCATCTGCAGGCGCAGCAGTTCCTGCTCGTACGCCTTGCGCGGCAGGGTCTCCGCGTCATTGCCGGTCATGCCGCCTCCACGGGTCGCCGAGGCGTGGGCGTCCCTGCCCTCTCCACCCCGGGATCGAGCACCAGGACGCAACCGTACTGACCGACGCCGCGCCGCGCACGTCCTTGTGCCCGCCCGTGATTCCGGAGCGGCCGGGACCACCGGGCCGCCCGGTTCATCGACAGTTCACCCGAGATGTGCGAGACGTACCGCCGCACGGCACCCGTCGCGCAGGAAAGGGGCGCATCGTCGGAAAGCGAACCCCCCGCATCCTGAACAGAAAGTCGACCCCCATGGGCCAGATCCTCGTATCCGTGGCGACCAAGATCGGCATCGCCCTCGCCGAGGCGATCGTTCTGCGTCTGGTGATGGAGCTGTGGACCGCGTACGCGCGGCGCACCACCGTCGCCGGCGCCACCGTCGCCCCGAACGCCGCCTGACGCGGGACCCTCGCACCGCCCGGCGCTCACACCCCGGTCCGTCCGCCGCACCACACCGCGGCGGCCGGTGACCACGCGACACCGCGGCCCCACCGGCTCCCGGCACAGGGACGCCCGTCGGCGCGGTCACCGGCGGACGTCTCGGGTGTGATCGCTAGCTGCCGGTCCCACCCTCCTGTTCGGCCGGTGCCGGGGCGCCGGCCTGGCGCGCTCTTCGGCCACGCAGCACATAGGTGGCACCCGCGACGGCCAGAGCGACCGGCCATTCCAGGGCCCCGGCCACGGCCATCGCGCCGATGCCGCCGTAGAACACCAGATCCTTGGTCACCGGTGCGCCCGGCACCCGTGACGTCGCCCGTGACGTCGCCGCCTTGGCCGAATGGGTCACGTCCTTGGCCGTGCTGGTCACATCACCCATGGTCATGTACGGGATCGTCAGCGAGGGGTGCAGCTTCCGCGTGTGAAGGTGCAGACCCGCACCCTCGTGCGTCTGGATGTCCTCGAGCTCCTTCGTGGGAGCTCCCTGCTGCTGCGTGGTCTCGGCTGTGCTGCCCATCCCCCGGCCTCCTCTCACGGAGTCGGTTGTGCTTCTTCGATTCTTGCGCGCGTCCGACGGCGTGCGCCCTGTACTCCTGGGATACCCGGCATTTCCGTCTTTACGGATATCGGATTCAAACCCATGGGACGGGGCTACTCGTACAGCCGGAGTGGAGGATCGCGGAAAAGCGGGTGATGCGCAGTGGCACTGCCGGGACGCGATCTGCTGCGTGCCCTCGCGTCATCCGCCACCGCACCGCGGAACGACACGGAACCACGGGTACGGCACTTCCAGGGCCGTGCCCATATCGCTGTAAGGGGTCTGCGGCTGGGGCAGCTCTCCCCGGCCGAGGCGGCGAAGCTGGCCGAGGACGTGGAGCGGCGGCTCGCCGAGGTGCCGGGGGTGGCCTGGGTCGCGGTGAACACCGTGCTCGGGTATGCCGTCGTCGCCACCGAGGCCCCCACCGGCACCGAGGACATCGCCGCCGCCCTGATCGATGCGGTCGAGGCCGTGGAGAAGGAGCACGGCGTCGAGCGTCCGCTGCCCGACCACCCCCTCTCCGGAGGGCCGGTCCGGCGCGCGGCGCTGGCCGTGGCCGCGCACCTGGCGGCCGTGCCCCTGGCCGCCGCCGGCGCCCTGGCCAGGCGGGCGCCCCTGCCCCCCTCGCTCGCGTCGCTCGCCACGATCGTCGACTGCCAGCCACGGCTGAGGGCCCTGGTGCAGCGGGCGGTGGGCGACGACAACGCGGGGCTGCTCATCGCCGGGCTGACGGCGCTGGGCCAGGCGGGCTCCGGTGGTCTCCTGGGGGCCGGTGTGGACGCCGTCCGGCACGCCCTGCGGGTGAGGGAGGCGAGGGCGGAGAGCGCCGCCTGGGCCGCCGCCGAGCCGCGCCTGACCGGCAGTGCCGCCGCCGGGGCCCACGGTGCCGCGCCGGCCGTGCCACCCCGCGAGCCGCCGCTGAAGCGGGGGCCGGTCGAGCGCTACGCCGACCAGGCGCTCCTGGTCGGGGCGGCGTCCTTCGCCGGGTCCCTTCTCATCACCCGGCGTTTGAGGAAGGCCGTGGGCGGCGCGCTCGCGGCGGTCCCCAAGGCCCCGCTGCTGGCCCGTGAGGCGTTCGCCTGCACCCTCGGCCGGGGTCTGGCCCGCCGGGGAGTCCTGGTGCCGAACCCCGACGCGCTCCGCACGCTGGACCGGATCGGCGTGGTGCTCCTCGACACGGACGTGCTGGCCACCGGTTCCCATCTGCTGGCCGATCTCATCACCCTCGACGCCGAGGACGTGCCCGCGGGGGAGCTGGCCGCGCGGGCCCATCGGCTCTTCGACGACTCCGCGCCCGAGCGGCTCTCCCAGGACGGCGCATGGGCTCTGGGGCCGGTCGAGCTTCTGCCCTCGGCGGCCGGGGGCGCGGCGGCCCGGGCCCGGGAACGGCTGCGACGGGACGGCGCCCGGCTGGTGCTGGGACTGTCGCACGGGCCCCGGCTGCTCGCCGTGATCAGTGTGATGCCGCGGTTGCACGACACCGCCGGCGCCTTCGTTCCCGCGGCGCACGCCGCGGGACTGACCGTGGTGGTCACCGGTGCGCACATCACCGACCCGACCGTGCGGGAGGCCGACGGGGTACGGGACACGGGCGAGCCGCTGGCCGACTGCGTACGGGGCCTGCAGAGCGGCGGCGAGGGCGTGCTGCTGATCTCCCGGGACCGGCCCGCGCTCCGGGCGGCCGACATCGGCGTGGGCGTCCCGGCCCCGGACGGTACCCAACCCTGGGGCGCCGACCTGCATCTTCCGGACGGCGACCCGGCGGCGGCCGTCCTGGTCGTGGGGGCCTGCCGCGGTGCGCGGGAGTCCGCGCACCGCGGGGTACGGCTCGCCGAGGCGTCCGCCGCCGTGGGCGCGACGGCGGCGCTGGCCGGGGAGTCGCGGCGGCCCGCGGCACGCGGAGTGATGTCCTTCAATGTGGCCGCCGCCCTCGGTCTCGCCACCGGGGTCTGGTCGGCGACACGGCTGCTGCGCCGCCCCCTGCCGCTGAACGCCGTCTCCCGTCATCCCTGGCCCGCGATGGACCCGGCCACGGTGCTCGCCGGGACCGGGGGCAGAGCCGAGGGGCTGACGACCGCGGAGGCACGGGCACGCGGCTCGTCCCTCGACGAACAGGCACCCACCCCCTCGCTGGTCCGCTCCTGTTTCAGCGAGCTGGCCAATCCGCTCACGCCCGTGCTCGGCGCGGGGGCGGCCATGTCGGCGGCGCTGGGCACCGTCCTCGACGCGGTGGTGATCGTGGCGGTCGCCGGGTTGTCCGGGTTCCTCGGCGGCTTCCAGCGGCACCGGACCGACCGGGCGATGGCGCGGCTGTGGCGTGAGTCGGCCGTGATGGCCCGGGTGCTGCGGGACGGCCGGGAGACCACGGTGCCCGCGGTGAACCTGGTCGTGGGCGATGTGGTGGCCCTGGGCGGCGGCGATGTGGTGCCGGCCGACGCGCGTCTGCTGGAGGCACGCCATCTGGAGGTGGACGAGTCGGCGCTCACCGGCGAGTCGCTCCCGGTGGCCAAGGACGTCGCCCCGGTGCTGGTGTCGGACGTCGCGGACCGCACCTCCATGGTCTACGAGGGCACCACCGTCGCGGCCGGCCGGGGCCGCGCCGTGGTCGTCGCGGTCGGCACCGCGACCGAGGCGAGCCGGGCCGCGGCGGTCGGCCGGGGTGCCGCACCCGCCGTCGGGGTGGAGCGCAGACTGGCCCGGATCACCGGCGGCACCCTGCCCGTGGCGCTGGGTTCGGCCGCCGCGGTGACGGTGGCCGGAGCCCTGCGCGGGCGGCCGGTCCGGGACACCGTGGGGGCGGGCGTGGGGCTGGCCGTGGCCAGCGTTCCCGAGGGGCTGCCCTTCCTGGTGTCGGCGGCCCAACTGGCCTCTGCCAGACGGTTGTCGGCGCGGGGCGCGCTGGTCAGGGATCCTCGTACCATCGAGGCGGCCGGCCGCACCGATGTGCTGTGCTTCGACAAGACGGGCACGCTCACCCATGGACGTATCTCTCTGGTCGCGGTCGCCGCGGACGGGGAGAGCAGGCCCGTCGAGTCCCTGCACGAGGAGCAACGCGCCGTCCTCGCCGCCGGGTTGAGGGCGACGCCCATTCCACAGCAGGGCGCACGGCTCGAACACGCCACGGACGGCGCGGTCACCGGCGGCGCCGAGGAGGCCGGCGTGGAGCGGTCGACGGAGACGTCCGCCTGGTGCTATGTCTCCAGTCTGCCGTTCGAGCCGAGCCGCGGCTTCCACGCCACCCTCGGCCGGATGGAGGGGCGGCTGCTGGTGTCGGTGAAGGGGGCGCCGGAGGAGGTCGTCGAGCGCTGCGCGACCCGCGAGGGCCTGCCCCTGGACGAGGAGGGCCGCGCGGACGTGCTGGCCGCGGGCGAGAAGCTGGCGGCCGAGGGCCACCGGATCCTCGCGGTCGCCGAACTCCGGGACGCCACCGTGGAGAAGCTCACCGACAAGGCCGTACGCGACCTGGACTTTCTGGGCTTCCTCGCGTTCGCCGACCGGGTGCGTGCCACCGCCGCCGACGCGGTGCGCAGGATGGCCGCCGCCGGGGTGCACATCGTGATGATCACCGGAGACCATCCGGGCACCGCGGGCAAGACAGCCGCCGAACTCGGCGTGCTCGACGGCAAGGGGGTGGTCACCGGCGCCGAACTCGACGAACTGGACGACCAGGCCCTCGACGAACTGCTGCCCGGTGTCGGGGTGGTGGCGCGGGGCACCCCCGTCCACAAGGTCCGTGTCGTGCAGGCCTTCCAACGCCTGGGCAGGACCGTGGCGATGACCGGCGACGGCGCCAACGACGCGCCCGCGATCCGGCTCGCGGACATCGGTATCGCGTTCGGTACGCGGGCCACTCCGGCCGCACGCGCGGCGGCCGATCTGGTCGTCACGGACGACCGGCTGGAGACGGTGCTCGCCGCGCTCGTGGAGGGCCGCGCCATGTGGGCCTCGGTGCGGCAGGCCCTGGCGATCCTGGTGGGCGGCAATCTCGGTGAGATCGCCTTCACCCTGCTCGGCGCGGCCACCACCGGCACCTCGCCGTTGACGGCCCGTCAGCTGCTGTTGGTCAATCTGTTCACGGACCTGGTGCCGGCCATGGCGGTCGCCCTGCGCCCGCCCCGCCCCGAGGCCGCCGAGCGCACGCTCCACGAGGGGCCCGAGGTCTCGCTCGGCACGGCGCTGACGGAGGAGATGCTCTGCCGTGCCGTGAGCACGGCGCTGGGCGCCACGGCCGGCTGGCTGGCCGCCCGGCTCACCGGCGGCACCGCCCGGGCCCGTACCGTGGCCCTGGTCGCGCTCGTGGGCACCCAGCTGGGCCAGACCCTGCTGGCCGGCGGCCGGAGCGCGGCGATCATCGGCTCCGCCACGGGTTCCCTGGCCGCGCTGGCGGCCCTGGTGCAGACCCCGGTGCTCAGCGAGTTCTTCGGCTGCACCCCCCTGGGTCCGGTCGCCTGGGGCATCGCGCTGTCGGCGGCGACCGCGGCCACCCTCAGCTCGCTCTTCCTCCCGGCGCTCATCAGCCGGGTACGCGCCGCGCTGCCGTTGCCGCAAGCGGCCGCCGCCACGGCGTAGTTGCGGGGGCGCCGAGGTGCGTGACCGGCGTCCGCCGAGAAAAGTCACCCCGTGTATCGGACATTTGACGCTTCGATCTTCACTCGAGCCTCACATGTTGGCTAGGTTGTCGGGCAGGCCGCACGACTTTCTCCGGCGAACCTCGCCGGGTCGCACGGCCTCCGCCGAGTCCGGTGCCCGACCAGCACCGGTGGAGCCGGGGGAAACCGACCGACCACGGGGTGAAGCGGCCCGGCTGCCCACCGGGGCACGGGCCGTGGGGCATGCCTTCCGGAACCGTCCGTCCGGGCCCGCCGGTCGACCAGGCAGGCGGTGCACGGAAGGAGCACGTCCCCATGGCGCCGGAGCGAACCTCGCGCCCCGGAGGCCCCGGCCTCCCCGGACCGCGCGACCGGGACCCCATGGCGAACGCCGGCCGTCCGCCGGGGGACGACGCGCCGAGCCAGGCCGAGGTACGGCAGCGGGTCCACGACCTCTACAACCGGGCCGAGACCGACAGCGGCACCTTCAACGCCACCCGCGCGGCGAGCGCCCGGGAGCGCGTCGCCCCCGCGTCCGGCCGGGAGGGCGCCGATCCCGCGCTGGACGGTGTGACCAGACAGTGGTTCGACGCGGCACGCGCGAACCTGGGCCCGATCCTTCCCGCGACGCTGCCCGCCGACCGCCTGCCGGGCGGGCCGTCCGGGGCGGCACGGCCCGGGGATCCGGCGAGGCGGCCGGGGGACGAGCCCGGCGCGCTTCCCCGGGGAACGGCCGACCGCGCCCGCCCGGAGCTGACCGCCGGGCCGTCCGGTGGGACACCGGCCCTGGAGCGGGGCACCGGACCCGCCGCCGCCCTGCCCGCCGTGCCGAACGGCGGGTCCGGGGTCCGTGACCCCGAGCCCGCCCGGCCCGCGTCCGCCGCCCAGCGGGGACCGTCCGCGTTGCGGGACGCCAAGAAGCAGGGCCGGCAGAAGCTGACCGCCGCCCGCGCGATGCTGGCCGCGCACGCGGCACGGCAGGGGACCGTGTCCTCAGCGCCCGAGTTCGGGACCGCCGGGGCCCCCGCGTCCGCTGTGGACCGGACACCCGGCCTGCCGGGCGAGCCGGATCGGTGGCGGCAGCCGACCGCCCTCGACCCGGACATCCCGGTCTCCGCGCTCACCTCCGCCGCTGCGGTCACCGCGGAGGCGGCGCCCGGCGCTCCCGGCGGTTTCCTCGACACCGGGACCTTCGGTGGCGTCGGCCGGTTCGACCCGGCGGTGGACACCGGCGTCCTCGGCACCGCGTCCGGGGACACGGGCGCCTTCGCCCGCCCCGACGTGTTCGGCGCCACCGGGACCGGCATCGGCACCTCCGTCGATGCCTCCGTCGGTGCCTCGGTCGGTTCTTCCAGCAGTTCCTCCGACGGCGTCTTCGCCGGTGCCGCCGGCGCCGGCACGGCACCGGCCTCGGGATATGACAGCAAGGCGGCGCAGGCGCTGGCCTTCGCCCGTGCGCAGATCGGTCTGCCCTGCCTCTGGGGTGCCGCGGGGCCGGGCTCGTACGACGCCTCGGGCCTGGTCCAGGCCGCCTGGAGGGCCGCCGGGGTCGTCCTCCCCCGGAGTGCGCAGGACCAGGCGGCCACCGGAACGGCGGTGTCCCCGACCGACCTCCGGCCCGGGGATCTGATCTTCTTCCACGACCCCGTCGACCATGTGGGCCTCTACACGGGCGACACCCAGATGATCCACGCGCCCGGCCCCGGGGCGTCCATCCGTGAGGAGTCGATCCTCTTCGCCGGGAATACCGCGATCCACAGCGCGGCACGCCCCGCATGACCGCCGGGAACCGCCCTCCGAGGGGGCTCGCAGAGGGAGCTCACCCCAAGCGACGCTTCGTCGACCCATAAGACGACCTTATGAGGCCATAGAGCAGACCCGCATACCAGGTAAGGTCCGCCTTAGTTTAAGGTTCCCGACGAGTCGTCTGTCGTCCCTCGAAGGGAACCTGAACATGCCCCGCCCCCTGCGGGTAGCCATCGTCGGAGCCGGTCCCGCCGGAATCTACGCCGCCGACGCCCTGCTGAAGTCCGCGGTGGCCACCGAACCCGGTGTGTCCATCGACCTCTTCGAGCGGATGCCGGCCCCGTTCGGCCTCATCCGCTACGGCGTCGCTCCGGACCACCCGCGCATCAAGGGCATCGTCACGGCCCTGCACCAGGTGCTCGACAAACCGCAGATCCGTCTCTTCGGCAATGTCGACTACCCGACCGACATCAGCCTGGACGACCTGCGCGCGTTCTATGACGCCGTGATCTTCGCCACGGGCGCGACCGCCGACCGGGCCCTGGACATACCGGGCATCGGCCTGGACGGCTCCTACGGCGCGGCGGACTTCGTCTCCTGGTACGACGGACACCCCGACGTGCCCCGTACCTGGCCGCTGACGGCGAAGAAGGTCGCCGTCCTCGGCGTCGGCAATGTCGCGCTCGATGTGGCCCGCGTCCTGGCCAAGACGGCGGACGAGCTGCTGCCCACCGAGATCCCGCCGAATGTGTACGACGGCCTGAAGGACAACCAGGCCCTGGAGGTCCATGTCTTCGGCCGCCGCGGCCCGGCACAGGCGAAGTTCAGCCCGATGGAGCTGAGGGAGCTGGACCACTCCCCCAGCATCGAGGTCGTCGTCGATCCCGAGGACATCGACTACGACGAGGGCTCGATCGCCACGCGACGCGGCAACAAGCAGGCCGACATGGTCGCCAAGACGCTGGAGAACTGGGCCATCCGGGACGTCGGCGACCGGCCCCACAAGGTGTTCCTGCACTTCTTCGAGTCGCCCGTGGAGATCCTCGGCGAGGACGGCGAGGTCGTCGGGCTGCGCACCGAGCGCACGGCCCTGGACGGCACCGGCGGGGTCCAGGGCACCGGGGCGTTCCGCGACTGGGACGTCACCGCGGTCTACCGCGCCGTGGGCTATCTGTCCGACTCCCTGCCGAAGCTGCCCTGGGACCTCGCGTCCGGGACGGTGCCCGACGCGGGCGGACGGGTCGTCGAGGAGAGCGGCGGGCATCTGCAGTCGACGTATGTGACCGGCTGGATCCGGCGCGGTCCCGTGGGTCTGATCGGCCACACCAAGGGCGACGCCAACGAGACGGTGGCCCATCTGCTGGACGACCGTGCGAACGGGCGCCTCCACACGCCGGTCTCCCCCGCGCCCGAGGCCGTGGACGCCTTCCTGGCCGAGCGGAACGTCCGCTTCACCACCTGGGAGGGCTGGCACCGCCTCGACGCCGCGGAGAAGGCGCTCGGCGCGGAGCAGGGCCGGGAACGCGTGAAGATCGTCGAGCGTGAGGAGATGCTCGGGGCGAGCGGCGCGTAGCCGCCGTGCGGGCCCGTCGGCCAGGACTCCTGACCGGCGGGCCCTTTCCGGGTCAGGGGTAGGCCACCAGGTTCGCCACGTTCGTGGCCGAGTTCGACGGTCCGCCGCGGTCGTTGATGACATGCCGGATCGTTCCGGTGCCGCCGAGGGACACCGTCACCATGTCGTGGAACTGGACGCCCGGGGCGGCCGGCACCTCGAAGGCGTGCTCGGCGGTCACAGCGGGGTTGACGTTGAAGTAGCAGTAGCTGCCGAGCCCGTACGCCTGGTGCGTGGTCACCGAGTCGGCGACCTTGTAGGCCGCGTAGCCCTGGGTGGAACCGTTCGTCCACGCCGCCTGGTTGGGCGGGTCGTACGGCATCTCGTTCTGATAGAAGTAGGTGCGCCCGCCGTTGGCGTTCCAGATGGTCTGATGCTTCTGGAAGTGCTCCACGAACAGGCCGTACATGGTGACGTCGGCGCCGTTGACGACAAGGCCGGTGTCCGCGGTGTTGGTCGTCCAGCCGACCCCGCTGCCGTGGTCGGCACGCCAGATCCACATATGGTCGCCGATGACGTCACGGCTGTTGACCACCAGGCTCGTGGTCGCCCGGCCGGCCCCGGCGCCGCCGATGCGGAAGTAGACGTCGTGCAGGGATGTCGGGTTCCCGGCGTGGGACGCCGACGCTCCGGAGGGTCCGACCTCCATCAGGGTGCGGGAGTTGGTGGTGCCCGCGTCGAACAGCAGACCCGCGACGCTGACGCCGTCCACGTCCGCGACGGTCATCGCGGTGACGCCGTTGTCGGGGACCAGGGTGGCCAGGCCCAGTCCGAGCACCACGGTGTCGGGGCGGGTCACCTTCAGGGTCTGGTCCAGGTGGTAGACGCCGGGAGTCACCAGGAGGTTCTTGCCCGCGGCCAGGGCGGCGTTCATCTCGGCGGCCGTCGACCCGGGCTTGACGACCTGGAAGCGGTCGAGGGGCAGCGAGGTGCCCGCCGGGCTGCCGGACGCCCAGCTGGTCCCCGTGGAGTTGCTGCGCACGGACGGCACGAACACCTTGTAGGCGCCCGCCTCGTCGACGTAGAGGAAGGGCTTCTCCCGGGTGACCGGGCTGCGGTCGACCGTGGTGTACGGAGGGTTGGGGAAGCTGGTCGCCGGCACTCCCTGGCTGCCGACGAAGACCATGTTCCAGTTGGAGCCGGTCCAGCTGCCGAGCTGTGAGTTACGGGTCAGCCACTGCTGCTGGCTGCCGGACCGCACCTGTCCGTCGATCTTGCTGTCGGCCAGATAGCCGCCGCTGGACCAGCCGCCGTCGTCCAGGGCGAGGTTGCCGCGCAGATGCACCCGGCGGTACGCGGCGGCCTGGGACACCGCCCAGCGGTCCGTGCCGCCCTTCGGGCTGACCGAGAGGTTCTCGGCGCCGCGCCAGAAGTTCTGTGTGGCGTTGCCCTGGAACCAGTCGGCCTCCGCGTGCACCGCGCCGTTGATCGTCACGGCGTCCGGGGACAGACCGAGCCCGAGCACCTGGGTGTAGAAGCCGACATTGACGTCGTTGCTGTAGACGCCCGGCTTGAACAGCACGGCGTAGCGCTGGGAGCCGAACTGGTTGGTCTCCTGCTGGCGGAAGATCGAGTCCAGCCTGCTCTGGATCGTCGAGGATGCCATGGAGGGGTCGAACACGACCACATCGGGGCCGAGGTCCACTCCGTCGGGCGGGGTGCTGGTCACGGGGGTCACCTGGAAGCGCTGGGCGGGGGTTCCGTTGCAGGTGTACTGGGTGAGCTGCACACTGTCCGCGGTCGCGGCCCCGGGGACGTCGAGGCACTTGCCGCTGTGGCGGTTGACGAAGTGGTAGGCGCCGCCGCCCTCGTCGACCGGCAGCCACTGCTGGTTGTCACCGCCGCCGTAGGTCCACAGCTGGAGCGGCGCCCCGTCGGCGGAGGACACATCGGTCACGTCGACGACCTTGGCGGCGTCGTTGTGGTTGTTGATGCGCACGTATCCGCCGCCGGTGGCGGTGAAACTCCACTGCTGGGCCGTGGTGGCGTTGCAGGTGTACTGCTGGACCGCGGTGCCGTCGGCGGTGCCGGCCGCGCGGGCGTCCAGGCACCTGCCGCTGCCGCTGTTGACGACGCCGGCCCAGCCGGCGGGCAGCGCCGCGGCGGCCGCGGCGGCGGTGGGTCCGGAGGCGAGGGTGAGCGTCGAGGCGGCGGTGGCCAGCGCCAGCGCGGCCGCCGTGCGACGACGGCCGAGGCGGCGGCCCGCTCTGAGATGACGGAGAAGCACGGTTCCTCCTGGGCCGAGCCGATGTCGGCCGGGTGGGGGGTGTCGGTGGAACGGCAGTTATTTCAGGTCGAGATTCAAGGAGTGAAGTAAGCATGACAAGGCTTTGGTACAGACCAGTGGGCGACACGGGGCGCGGGGCGGCTCGGCACCGGGCCGGACGCCCGGGCCCGGACTCCGGCCGGAGCAGTCCCGCGCGACAGGCGGTGAGGCGCATAAGAGGCTGGAGTGCATGACCGAGGAGAGCACCGCACTCACCGGCCGGGAACCCCCACCGGTACGGGACTGGCTCGCGCACGAGCTGGACGGAACGGTCTTCGACCCGGTTCTCTCGGAGCTGATGTCCGAGGGTCCGCTGACCCGCATCCGTCTTCCGCACGGCGAGGGCTGGGCCTGGCTGGCGACCCGCTACGAGGACGTCAGAACGATCACGAACGATCCCCGGTTCAGCCGGGCGGAGGTGGTCGGACGTCAGGTGACCCGGCTCGCCCCGCACTTCAAGCCGAGGCCCGGGTCGCTCGCCTTCGCCGACCAGCCGGACCACAACCGGCTGCGCCGCGCGGTGGCGGGCGCGTTCACCGTGAGCGCGATGAAACGGCTGCGGCCCCGTGCCCAGCGGATCCTCGACCCCCTGGTGGAGGAACTGGTCCGGCAGGGCCCGCCCGCCGATCTGATCGAGCGGGTCCTCGAACCGTTTCCGCTCCGGGTGGTCAGCGAGGTCATGGGGGTGCCCGCGGACGACCGGGAACAGGTGCACGGCTGGACGCGGCAGATCATCTCCACCTCCGGCGGCGCCCAGGCCGCCGAGCGCGCCAAGGCGGGGATGTACGGATGGATCACGGAGGCGATCCGGGCGCGCCGCGGCAGCGCCGGCGAGGATGTGCTGTCCCTGCTGGGGGCCGCGGTGGGACGGGGCGAGATCAGCGAGGAGGAGGCGGTCGGGCTCGCGGGCCCGCTGCAGATCGGCGGGGAGGCCGTCACCCACAACTGCGGCCAGATGCTGTTTCTGCTGCTCACCCGCCCCGGTCTGTTCCGGCTCCTCCAGTCGTCGCGCGGTACGCCCGAGTCCTGGGACACCGCGCTGGACGAGCTGCTGCGCTGGATCCCGCACCGCACCGCGGTCGGTCTGGCGCGTGTCGCACTCCAGGACGTCGAACTGCACGGACTGTGCATCCGGGCCGGCGACGCCGTCCATGTCTCGTATCTGGCCGCCAACCGCGATCCGGAGGTCTTCCCCGGACCCGATCTCATCGATGTGGGCCGTGACCCCAACCCGCATCTCTCGTTCGGCAACGGCCCCCACCACTGCACCGGCGCGGTGCTCGCCCGGCTGCAGCTCGAACTCCTGCTGCACACCCTGCTCGACCGTCTGCCGGGACTGCGGCTCGACGTCCCCGCCGAGCGCGTGCCCTGGCGCCGCCAGACCATGATCCGCGGCCCGCAGGCGCTGCCCGTCACCTGGGGGTGACGCGGCGGACGGTCCCGGCCCGGGGCGCGTCCGTCCGCGTACGGCCTCAGATTCCCCTCTGCGCAAGGAAACGTCATGATCGAGGCCCATCAGCTCACCAAACGCTACGGCGAGCGCGTCGCCGTCGACCGTCTCGGCTTCACCGTGCGC
Organism: Streptomyces nodosus; assembly: GCF_008704995.1. Classification (NCBI taxonomy): domain Bacteria; kingdom Bacillati; phylum Actinomycetota; class Actinomycetes; order Kitasatosporales; family Streptomycetaceae; genus Streptomyces; species Streptomyces nodosus. The sequence continues at coordinate 7,315,284 of NZ_CP023747.1, read as the reverse complement.
CCCGGTGTCGTGACCGGATTCCTCGGTCCGAACGGGGCCGGGAAATCCACCACGATGCGGATGCTCCTCGGCCTGGACGCGCCGACCTCCGGCTGGGGCCGGGTGAACGGCAGAAGCTACGCCGACCACCGGGCGCCGCTGCACGAGGTGGGCGCGATGCTGGAGGCGCGTTCCGTGCACACCGGGCGCAGCGCGTACCACCATCTGCTGGCCCTCGCCGCGACCACCGGGATCTCCAGGCGACGGGTGAACGAGGTGCTCGACCTGGTCGGGCTGAGCGCGGTGGCCAAGAAGCGGGTCGGCGGCTTCTCCCTGGGCATGGGTCAGCGGCTGGGCATCGCGGGCGCCCTGCTGGGGGACCCGGCGACGGTGATCCTCGACGAGCCCGCCAACGGTCTCGACCCGGAAGGGATCCTGTGGATCCGCAATCTGCTCAAGTCCCTGGCCGCCGAGGGCCGGACGGTCCTGGTGTCCTCGCATCTGATGTCGGAGATGGCGCTGACGGCCGAGCATCTGATCGTGATCGGCCGGGGGCGGCTGATCGCGGACACCTCGGTGGCGGAGTTCATCGCGCGGGCCGCCCGGGACGTGGTGCGGGTGCGCAGCGACGAGGCGGACCGGATGCGCGGTCTGCTGACCGGCCCGGACGTGGTGGTCACCGCCCAGGAGCCGGGTGTGCTGCAGGTGACCGGGCTGAGCAGTGAGCGGATCGGGCGGATCGCCGCCCTGCACGGGGTCGCGCTGGCCGAACTGACGCCGCAGCAGGCGTCGTTGGAGGAGGCGTTCATGGAACTGACCCGGGACTCCCTGGAGTACCAGGCACCGGAGCCGGGACTGGTCGGGGCGGCCGGGAGAGGACTGGCGGCATGACGACGGCATCGGCGATCCCCGACTCGGAGCGGGGCGAGGTCACCCAGCTGCGGGTGATCCGTTCCGAGTGGATCAAACTGCGGTCCCTGCGCTCCACCCTGTTCACGCTGCTCGCCGCCGTGGTCGCGATGGTCGGGCTGGGCTGTGTGTTCAGCTATGTCACCGCGGCCCGCTGGAACAGTCTGCCACCCGAGGAGAGGCTCGCCTTCGATCCGACGCTGGTCAGTCTGCGCGGCCTGTATCTGGCCCAGTTGGCGGTGGGCGTGCTCGGTGTCCTGGTGGTCAGCGGCGAGTATGCGAGCGGGATGATCCGCTCCTCGCTGGCCGCGGTGCCACGCCGCCTTCCGGTGCTGTGGGCCAAGACCCTGGTGTACGGGGCGGTGGCCTGGGTGCTGATGACGATCGCCTCGCTGGCGGCCTTCCTCGGAGGGCAGGCGGCGCTGTCCGGCCATGGTCTGGGAACGTCGCTGTCCGCGCCCGATGTGCCGCGCGCGGTGCTGGGAGCGGGGCTGTATCTGACCGTGGTGGGGCTGATCGGGGTGGCGTTCGGTGCCCTGGTCCGCAGCACGGCGGGCGGGATCGCCACCGTCTTCGGGCTGCTGCTGGTGCTTCCGGCGCTCGCCCAGGCCCTGCCGTCCTCCTGGCTCGCCAAGGTCAACCCCTATCTGCCGAGCACGGCGGGACAGGGGCTGATCCACATCCATCAGGAGCCCCACACCCTCGCGCCCTGGACCGGGTTCGCACTGTTCTGTCTGTACACGCTGGTGGCACTGGCCGCCGCCGGGGTGGCCCTGACCCGACGCGACGCCTGACACCGGCTCACTCCTCGCTCGGGCTCCGGGTGCGCGCCCGGAGCCCGCCCCGGCGCACCACGCTTCGCCTCCGTCCCCTGGCCGTCCGGTACACACTCCCGTCACGCTCCTGTGACGGTCTGCTGCGAGAATCGAACGCAGCATCGGCGTACCGCAGACACGCCGTGGATCCTGGAGGAGCGCTGTGCCGCCGGCCTCGAAACCGCTGCAGAAGCTGGGCTTTCTGACCATCGGCCTGTTCGACGAGGCCGATCCGCGCCGGGGGCACGAGTCGACGCTCGAACTCCTCGAACTGGGCGAGCGGCTCGGATTCGACAGCGCATGGGTGCGTCAGCGTCATCTGCAGTTCGGGATCTCCTCGCCCCTCGCCGTCCTCGCCGCCGCGTCCCAGCGCACCCGGCGGATCGAGCTCGGCACGGCCGTGATCCCTCTCGGCTGGGAGAACCCGCTGCGGCTCGCCGAGGATCTGGCGACCGTGGACATCCTCTCCGGGGGCCGCCTCAACCCGGGGGTCAGTGTCGGCCCGCCGACGCACTACGAGCATCTCAAGGAGGCGCTCTACCCCGGCACCGCCGACCTCGAGGACTTCGGCCATGGCCGGGTGCAGCGGCTGCTGGACCTGGTGCGCGGCGAGCCGGCCAGCGGCTTCCGCGGGGTCGAGGGCTTCGAGGTGTACTCCGACCGGGTCCAGCCCCACTCCCCGGGGCTGGGCGGGCGTCTGTGGTACGGCGCCGGCGGTCTGCGCTCGGCCCGGTGGGCGGGCGAACACGGGATGAACCTGCTGACCAGCAGCGTGGTCCGCGCGGAGGAGTCCGAGGACTTCGCCGAGGTGCAGCTCTCCCAGATCCGGGCGTTCCGGTCCCGGCACCCCGACGGCGAGCGCGCCCGGGTCTCCCAGGGGCTGGTCGTCATCCCGACCGACGGCGCCTCGGCCGGGCAGCGCGCCAGGTACGAGGAGTTCGTGGCACGGCGGATGCCGCGTACCGCGGCGCCCCAGGGGCCGGCGCGGATGCTGTTCGCGCCGGATCTGGTGGGGCCGTCCGAGCGGATCGCCGAACAGCTGTCCGCGCATGCCGCGTTCCGTGAGGTCGACGAGGTGGCGTTCGCGCTGCCGTTCACCTTCGCGCACGAGGACTATGTGCAGATCCTCACGGACATCGCGACCGTGCTGGGGCCCGCCCTCGGCTGGCGGCCGCCGGCCGGCTGAGACCCGGCCGAGGGCTGCCGTCAGGCGGTCAGCAGACCGCGTCCCAGCCAGTCCGAGGAGTCCTTCACCCCGGGCAGGGCGAAGAAGTAGCCGCCTCCGGTCGGGGAGATGTAGTCGACCAGGGGCTCGTCGACGAGCCGGGTCTGGGTGGCCTCGAACTGGCGCTGCACATCCTGCTGGTAGCAGCAGAAGACGAGCCCCATGTCGAGGTTGCCGACGGTGTCGACGCCCCGGTCGTAGTTGTAACCCCGGCGCAGGATGCGGGAGTCGTCGGTGGCGGCGGTACGGGGGTTGGCGAGGCGGATATGGGCGTCGAGCGGGATCGCCGTGCCGTGCGGGTCCTTGGCGTACCGGGGGACGTCGGTCTCCCGGGAGCCGTCCAGCGGTGCGCCGGTGTCCTTGCGGCGGCCGAACATCTTCTCCTGCTCGCTGAGCGAGACCCGGTCCCAGAACTCGACGAGCATACGGATGATCCGGATGACCTGATAGCTGCCGCCGGCCGCCCAGGCGGGCTCGTCCTGTCCGCGGTCCACCCAGACGAGCTGGTCCATCTCGCGGGCCGAGCCGACGTCGGGGTTGGCGATGCCGTCCTTGAAGCCGAGCAGATTGCGCTGGGCGCCGGTGGGGCGGGGGGTGTTCTGGAAGCCGTCGACGCGCCATCTGATCTGCAGGGCGCCCCGGGTGTGCCGGGCGATGTCGCGCAGTGCGTGCAGCACGGTGTCCTGACGGGCGGCGCAGATCTGCAGCGACAGATCGCCGTGGCACTCGACGGCCCGGAGGTTGTCGTCGGGGAAGGTACGCATCGGGGTGAGCCGGCGCGGTCTGGCCCCGGTGAGGCCGTAGCGGTCGTCGAAGAGGGAGGCGCCGACACCGACCGTGACGGTGAGCCCGCCGGCGGGGACCTCGGGGCCCAGGATGCCGCTGTCGGAGGGCGGTGCACCGACGCCCAGGTCCACCGGGGTGCCGCCGGAGGTGAGGAAACGGGCCCGCTCGGTGACGGTCCGCAGCAGATCGGTGAGTTCCTTGCGGTTCTCGGCGATGACGTCGAAGGAGACGAAGGCGGCCTCGGCCGGGGCGGGGGTGATGATGCCCGCCTGGTGGACGCCGTGGAAGGGAACCTTCGGGGCGTCGCCGTCGTCCGCGGCACGGGCCTCGGTGGCGCCGGTCTGGCTGAGGGCGAGGCCGCCGCCGGCCAGGACCGCACCGGCGGCCCCGGCGCCCAGGGCCGTCTTCATGAAGGAGCGACGGCCGGCTCCCGCGGGGCAGCCGCCCTGTGTGACGGGCGGTTCGGCGGACGGCATGCGGTGGTTCCCTCCGGTGTGTGCGTGCTGGGCGTGCGGTGCGGTCATCGGGCGGACTTCCGGATCTCCAGAAGGTCCGGGACGGGGGCGAGGTCTTCGAGGAGCTGCCCGGTGGCACCGTTCAGGCGGGCCCGGGTGGTCGCGTCAAGGCGGTCCACGGGGGTCCAGGAGCCGCCGTGGTGGGCCGCGTCGAGCAGTTGTTGCAGCCGGGCGATGTCCGCGTCGACGGTGGGGAGCAGCCGCGGGGCGCGGCTGGTCAGCAACGGCCTGAGCACGGTGAGGAGTTCGCGGGTTCCGGCCAGGTTGGCGTCCGCGGTGGCCAGTTCGGTGCCGCTGCCCTGGTCGGTGTCGCCGGTCAGCTCGAACTGGAGGGTGTTCTCCAGGATCTCGTGGGCGCGCAGCGGCAGGTCGCCCGGGTCGAAGTGCTGGGTGGGGAAGGCGGTGCGCAGTCCCGCCGCCGCGTCGGCGAGCTGCCGGGCGGGGGCCTTCAGCTGCTGTGCGGACTGTCCGTGCCACAGCCCGTACTCGATGCGGTGGAAGCCGGTGAAGTCCCGGTCGGCGACGCCGCCGGGCAGTCCGTCGGCCCGGCCGTTGATCTTCTTGTCGAAGTCCTCGAAGGTGCCGTAGGCCGCGCCCAGCGAGGAGTAGGTGCGGTGGGCGGTCAGCCAGTCGGTGCGCGCGGCGTCGAGGTGGCCGGAGGCGATGTCGTCACTGAGCCCGCGGGTCTGGGTGACCAGGACGGCCAGGCCCCGGTCGACGTACGCCTGGTACGTCTTCAGGGGACCGGTGAGGTCGCTCTCGGAGACCGGGACGACCGCCGTGGCGCCGGCGGCGCCGGAGACCCGGATCGCCCGGGAGGTGACGGCCCGTCCGCCGGTGGGGACGCAGCGCCAGGCGTAGCTTCCGCCGGCGACGGTGGCGACGAGGTCGCGGGTGGTGCCGGGGGCCAGCCCCTCGATCTCGCCGTAGACCGCATCGGTGGCCGGGTCGACGAGGTACACCTCGGAGGTCTTGTCGCCGGTGTTGTGCATCCGGAAGGTCTGCCGGCCGGGCGCGGGCGCGGTGAACCCCTTGCCGCACTCGGTCTCGGAGACGGCCACGGTCTGGGAGCCGGCCGGCCCGGCGCCGCCGAGGGCGACGATCAGTCCCGCGAGGACGGCGGGGACGGCGACGACGGCCACCGGGACCACCCAGGCGGGGCGGCGGCGCGCACCGGCGGCCGGCTCGGTCCCGGCGCCCTTCGCGGGCTTCGGGGCGGATCCGCGACGGGCCGCCGGGGTGCGGTCACCGCGGACGCCCCGGACGAACAGCGTCATCACCACGACGAGATAGAGGGCGTAGGCGACGACCTGCAGCCAGGTCATGGTCGGTGTCAGATTGAACACGCCCTGGACCAGGGTGCTGTACCAGGAGCCGGCGTCGATGCTGCCGCCGAGGTCCACGGCGTACGCCGTGCCGCCGGGCAGCACCCCGCCCTCCTGGAGGTCGCGCAGTCCGTAGCCGAGCACTCCGGCGGCGATCACGATGAGCACGACGCCGGTGGCGGTGAAGAATCTGGTCAGGTTGATCTTCAGCACCCGGCGGTAGAGGCCCCAGCACAGGGCGGCGGCGAGCACCAGGCCGATCGCCGCGCCGATCATCGGTCCGGTGGACTCTCCGGCCGCGCGGGCCGTGGTCCACAGGAACAGGGCGGTCTCCAGGCCCTCGCGGCCCACCGCGAGGAACGAGGTGATGATCAGCATGCCCGCACCCATCGCGAGCGCGCCGGTGACCTTCTCCTTGATCTCGCCGGACAGATGGCGCGCCGAGCGGCGCATCCAGAACACCATCGCGGTGACGAACGCGACGGCGATCACGCTGAGGGAGCCGCCGAACGCCTCCTGGGCGGTGGCGGACAGCGACGCGGCGGTGAAGGTCAGCACCGCGCCGAAGCTCATGGCGAGGGCGACGGCGGCCAGTACGCCGGTCCACACCTGGGGCAGTCGGGACTTGGCGTCCGCCCGTACGAGGGTCGCGACCAGGATGGAGACGATGAGTCCGCCTTCGAGCCCCTCTCTCAGTCCGATGAGAAAGCTCGGAAACGCGTCATCCCACATTGCGGCCCTTCCCCGGTATGCCCCCCGCCGACGGTCGCGCAGGTTAGCGAAGGCATGCCTTACTTGTGCCGAACCATCATGACTACAGGTGTGTAGTCATCCGCCCATGGAACTGCAAGGAAACGGCAAAAGCACCGGTAAAGCGCCCTCGTCCCCGTGCTGTACCGGCATCCGCGGGGGAGCCGTGTGATCTTTCGCACGGTCCCCGGCCGGGCATGCTCGCCCCGAGGGTCCGCAGGCACGACGGACGGAGGCGGTATGACGGCGGACAGCGGTACGAAGGTCGAGGTGCGGCCCGTCGCGGGACGCATCGGCGCGGAGATCACCGGGGTCGATCTGGCCGGCGATCCGGACGACGCGGCGGTGGCCGCGATCCGGACGGCACTGCTGCGCTGGAAGGTGGTGTTCTTCCGGGACCAGAAGCTGGACCACGCCGCCCATGTCGCGCTCGCACGGCGGTTCGGCCGGCCCGTCGCCCCCACCAGGCGCGGCAGCGTCTCACCGCCGGACTTTCCCGAGGTCGAGACCACGGCCGACCGGCTGGAGCTGGGCGGGCGCTACGGCATGGAGCACGACGAGTGGCTGCGGCGCAGACGCCATTCGCTGCTGCGGGGCTGGCACTGCGACCACGGCGCCCGCGTCGACCCGCCCGCGGCCACCATCCTGCGCGCCGAGTCCGTGCCGCCGTACGGCGGGGACACCCAGTGGTCCAATCTGGCGGCCGCCTACGCGGGTCTCTCGGAGCCCGTACGGGCCTTCGTCGACGGACTGCGCGCCGAACACCGGCTGGGCGTGGGCTATCAGCCCCGGCCCGGCGACGACGCCTATCTGCGTCATCTTCTCGGCCACCAGGTGGCGACGGACCATCCGCTGGTGCGGGTGCTGCCCGAGACGGGCGAACGCGTGCTGTTCGTCAACGGCTACTACCTCGAGCAGATCCTCGGCCTCTCCCGCGCCGAGAGCGGGCATCTGCTGCAGATGCTGCTGGAACAGGCCACCCGTCCCGAGTACACGGTCCGCTTCCGCTGGGAACCCGGCAGCGTCGCCTTCTGGGACAACCGGGCCACCGTCCATCTCGCCCCGGCGGATCTGGTCACCCCCGAGCATCCCCGGATCATGCACCGTGTGATGATCGCCGGGGACATCCCGGTGGGTCCGGACGGGAGGCCCTCGGCCCCCCTCACCGGCCCCGGAGCCGGCCAGTGGTGACATCGGGCGCCTCCTTGGCCGTTTCCGGTCCCCCGGGCGGCGGGCTGAGCTAGATTCGAGCCGCCGACCCGCATCCATCGGCACACCACCGCAGGAAAGACTCTGAGGGCGGCTCTCATGCACGACTTCACCAGCTACGGGCCTGCCGCCCCGGAGCAGGCGAGCCCGCCCGCCATCACGGGCGGGCTCGCCGACACTCTCTTCGACACGGCGCGCCGCGACCCCGGTCTGCCCCAGATCGCCCGCCGCACCGGGCCGGGCGACGGGGCCTGGAGCACCGTGACGGCGGGCGAGCTGCGGGACGAGGTGGTCGCCCTGGCCAAGGGGCTCGTCGCCTCGGGGATCCGCCCCGGCGACCGGGTGGCCGTCATGGCGCGCACCCGGTACGAGTGGACCGTCTTCAGCTGCGCGCAGTGGGCGGTCGGGGCCGAGGTCGTGCCCGTCCATCCGGCGTCCTCGCACGAGCAGGTCGAGTGGATCCTCAAGGACTCGGGCAGTGTGGCCGTCCTCGTCGAGGACGAACACGGGGCGATGACCGTCGGATCGGCGTGCGGCGCGTTGCCGCAGCTGCGGCACGTCTGGCAGCTGGACTCCGGGGCGCTGGAGGCGCTGGTGGAGCGCGGCCGTTCGGTTCCGGACGCGGCGGTGGACTCACTGCGCCGGATCGTACCGCCCGACTCGACCGCGGTGATCGCCTACACCTCGGGCACCGGGGGACGCCCCCGCGGCTGCCTGCTCAGCCACCGCGGTCTGGCGGCCTCCTGCGACACCCTGCTGGCCGGCTGGCGGCACACCGCCGCCCCGCCCGGCGAACAGCCCGCCCTCCTCGTCGTGCTGCCCCTCTCTCATGTGTACGGGCTGATGGTGCAGGGGCTGTGCCTGCGGGGCGGCCTGCTGATGGGCCATGAACCGGAACTGCGCGCGGACACCCTGGCCACCGCCCTGGAGACGTTCCGTCCCACCTACCTCCATGCGGTTCCGTCCGTCTTCGAGAAGCTCTACAAGACGTTTCTGCGCACGGCCCAGCAGTCGGGACGGGGCGCCCAGTTCGAGCGGGCGGTGCGCACGGCGCAGGACCACGCCCTGGCGGTCGAGCAGCAGCGGCTGGACATGGGCCCGGGCCCCGCCCTCGATCTGAAGCTGCAACACTCCGTGTACGACAAGACGGTGTACCGCAAGCTGCGTGCCGCGCTGGGCGGGCGGCTGTGCGGCGCCGTGTCCGGGGGCTCACCCCTGAACCGCGAACTCGGACTGTTCTTCGCCGGCATCGGGATCCCGGTGCACGACGGGTACGGGCTCACCGAGACCGGCGGGGCCATCACCGCACAGCCGGTCGGGCGGGAGAAGTCCGGCACCGTGGGGAGGCCCCTGCCCGGCGTCGACCTCCGGGTGGCACCGGACGGGGAGATCCTGGTGCACGGCCCCTCGGTCTTCGGGGGGTATCTGAACGACGCGGACGGCACCGAGGCGGTGCTGCGAGGCGGCTGGCTGGCCACGGGCGACCTGGGGGAGCTGGACCCCGAGGGATATCTGTCCCTCACGGGCCGCAAGAAGGACATCATCGTCACCAGCGGCGGCAGAAGTGTGGCCCCGGCCGCCCTGGAGGAGCGACTGCGGATGCATCCGCTCATCCATCAGGCGGTGGTCGTGGGCGACGACCGGCCCTGTGTGGGCGCGCTGGTCACCCTCGACCCGGAGTTCCTGGCGCACTGGCGCGGCGCCCAGGCCGCGCGCGGGGACCTGCCGGGACGCGAGGCGCGCGAGGAGAACGCGCTGCGGCAGGAGATCGCCCGGGCCGTCGCCGCCGTCAACGCCACGGTGTCGCGCTCCGAGTCCATCCGGGTCTTCCGGGTGCTGTCGGAGCCCTTCGCCGTCTCCAACGGGCTGCTGACACCTTCGATGAAGCTGCGCAGGGACCTCATCGCGCACCGGTATGCCGCCGAGATCGACGCCATGTACCAGTCGGCCCGCGTTCCCGGGCAGCGGGGGACGGAGGACCCGGCCACCTGGGACGACTCCGACGACGTGTTCCGCCGCACCAGATGAACCGGATGCGGTGTCGGCGGGCCGGCGTTGCGATGATGACGGCCGAAGGGCCGGCCGACCGCCCGGCCCGACGTCGAGAGGCAGGAGAACAGCGCATGAGCTCCATCCGTGGGACGTCCGTGGACATCCCCACCCAGGACGGCACGGCCGATGCCTACCTGGTGTACCCGGACGACCACAGCCCCCACCCCGCGGTTCTGCTCTACATGGACGCCTTCGGGCTGCGCCCGCATCTGAAGAAGATGGCCGACCGGCTGGCCGAGCACGGCTACACCGTCCTGGTGCCCAACGTCTTCTACCGGCACGGTCGGTCACCCGTGGTCGACCTGCCCGAGTTCATCGACCCTTCGGCGCGGCCGGACCTCTTCCAGCAGATCATGCCGATGATGCAGGAACTGACCCCGGAACGGGTCGAACGTGACTCCGAGGCCTGGCTGCGTCTGCTCGCCGACTGCCCCCAGGCCGCTAAGGGGCCGGTCGGAGTGACCGGTTACTGCATGGGCGCCCGGCTGGCCCTGCGCACCGCCGGCGCCCACCCGGACCGGGTCGCCGCGGTGGCCGGCTTCCACGGCGGGCAGCTGGCGACCGACGCCCCGGACAGTCCCCACCGGGTGGTGGACCGCATCACCGCGGAGGCCTACTTCGGCCACGCGGACCAGGACCGCTCGATGCCGCCGGAGCAGATGCAGCGGCTGGAGCAGGCGCTCACCGACGCGGGGGTGCGCCACCGCTGCGAGGTCTACCCCGGGGCGCAGCACGGCTACACCCAGTCCGACACCGCCAGCTACGACGCCGAGGCGGCGGAACGCCATTGGCGGGAACTGCTGGCGCTCCTCGAGCGCACTCTCGGGGGCGCACGGACCGCGTCGTAGTCCCCTGGACCGAGGCGTCTCCGGCCCGCCCGGACGGGCGGGCCGGGGACCCGTTCGTCCCGCCCGGACCGCGATGCGCCGACGCCCGGCCCCTCGCACACGGGCCGGCGAACGAGCCGAGACCGGGTGACGCGTCAGGCCCGTTCCCGGCTCCCGCCGGGCCGAAATCCGGCCCGCCACACGCCGACCGGTACACGCGGGCCGGCGCGCCCGTGACCGGCGCGCGGGCCCCGGCCCGCCCGGCCCCCACCGGGCCGCTGTACGGCCCGGCGTGCACGGGCGGGTGCGTGGGCCGCGGGCGGCTTCGTTCCGGTGGGCCGGGCGGGACCGGCGTCGCGGTCAGGCGGGCGGTACGACCGCCACCGGGCAGGGGGCGTGGTGCACCAGGGCGTGGGCCACCGAGCCGATCCGCGGCCCCACCGGCCGGGAGGAGTGCCGCCCCACCACCACGAGTTGGGCCCGGTCGGCCGCGGAGAGCAGCACCTGGCCCGCGCTGCCCATCTCCACCTGGGTGGTGACCGGCACCCCCGGATGGCGTTCCCGCCAGGGCCGCAGCGCCTCGTCGAGGGCCTCCTTCTCGTACGGTTCGAGGCCGCCGATCTCGTCGAGCAGCTTCAGCGAGGCGGGGCTGTAGGCGAAGACGGGCGGCAGGGTCCAGGCCCGTACCGCACGGACGGACGCTCCCCGGGCGGCGGCGGTGGCGAAGGCGAACTCCAGCGCGGGCGCGCTGTCCTCCGGCGTCCCGTGCTGGCCGACGACGATCTCACGTCCCGCCGCCTCCGCCGACGCCCGGTCGTCGGAGCGGACCAGCACCACGGGCCGCACGGACTCGGCGATCACCTGCCGCCCCACGGAGCCGAGCAGAAACCCCATCACGGCGCCGTATCCGCGGGAGCCCAGCACCAGTTCCTCGGCCTCGGTGGCCTCGGCGACCAGGGTCGCGACGGGTGGCCCCTCCAGGGCCTCACAGGCCACGCCGAGCCCCGGGTGCCGATCGGCGAGTGTGCGCCGGACCTCCTCCACGGTCTCGCCGGCCCAGCCCGCCACACTCTCCCGGTCGGCGGCCGGGGCCATCTCGTAGGGCTGCCACTGCCAGGCGTGCACGAGCCGCAGCGGCAGGTCCCGGCGTACCGCTTCGCGGGCCGCCCAGGCCGCGGCGGCCACGCTCTCGGGCGATCCGTCCACTCCCACGGTGATGGGGCGCGTCATACGTCTGCCTCCCTGTTCGTGCTCCGGTGATCACAGGCTACCGACCGGCCCGCCGGCCGGCCCCGGGCCCTTGCAGCGAGGCCCGCGGCTGCCGGAGGGTGGGGACGGCGTGACAGCCGTGTCGTGCTGAACGGAACTGTTCTGGGAGGTAGGGGCGTTGATCGGGATCGCGGACATTCGGGCGGCCGGGGAGCGGATCGCCGGGCATATCGTGCGGACACCCACGGTGGAGAGCCCGGGCCTCTCCGCGCTGCTCGGTGTGCCGGTGACCGCCAAGCTGGAACTGCTCCAGCGGACCGGGTCCTTCAAGGCGCGCGGTGCCACGGCACGGCTGCTGGCGCTGAGCGAGGGAGAGCGGGCGGCCGGGGTGGTGGCCGTCAGCGGCGGCAACCATGGGATCGCGCTCGCCGTGATGGCCGCCGCGCTGGAGGTGAAGGCGACGGTGGTGATGCCCAGGACGGCGCCCGCACGGTCCGTGGAGCTGGTGGAGGCCACGGGTGCGACGCTGCGGCTCACGGACGGGATGGACGAGGCGTTCGCGCTCACCGGGCGGCTGCGGGACGAGGGCCTGACCCTGGTGCATCCCTTCGACGATGCGGTGCTGGTCGCGGGGCAGGGCACCGTGGGTCTGGAACTCGCCGAGGACGCGGGCGAGTTGACGGACGTACTGGTGAGCGTCGGCGGTGGCGGGCTGATCTCCGGGGTGGCGGCGGCCCTGCACGCGCTGCGGCCCGGGGTCCGGGTCTGGGGTGTGGAGACCGAGGGCGCCGAGGCCATGTCCCGGGCGCTGGCGGCGGGCGGGCCGCTGCCGGTGGAGCTGTCCTCGGTGGTGACCACGCTCAGCGCGCCGTCCGTCTCCCGGCTGACGTACGACCATGTGTCGGCCCTCGTCACCGAGGTCCTGGTGGTCCCGGACGCGGAGGCGGTGCGCGGCAGCCTCGAACTCGCCGAGCACGCCAAGGTGTGGGCCGAGCCCGCGGCGGGCTGTCTGCTGCCCGCGGCCCGCCGGGTGCGCGAGCGGGTCGGCGACGGGGCCCGGCTGGGTCTGGTGGTGTGCGGAGGCAATACCACGGTGGCGGACCTCATGGGGTGGGCGGAGCGGTTCGGACCGAGGTGAGCGATCTCGCCCGCCTCCTGCTCCCCTGCGGAAGAGGCCACTTACCGCCACATCGGGGGTGAAGGTCGTCACATCGCCCGGGGTCCAACTCCGGACAACGGAGGGCATCACGGCAAGGTGGATGCGCATGTCGGTACCCTCGGCAACAATGCGGGGTGAAGATCATGCTCGCGGGCGGGAGGTTTCCGCCCGTGTTCCGAAAGGCTGACCGACCATGACGCGCTCTCGGCTGAGTTCCGGCGCCGCCGAAGTGCTGCGTCTGATCACGGATCCGCGCGTACCGGTCTTCCTGATGGTGCATGCCAACGGGCGGCGCCGCTGGGGCTGTCTGCGGCCCCGCGGCCGTCATATGGCGCTGCCCACCGACGAGTGCGACGCACTGTACGCGGCCGGGCATCTGGTGCTCGGCGATCCGGTGGTGGACCGGTCCAAGACCACCTACCGGGTGCGGGCCGCCGGCCCCGGGACGCCGCGCGGCCGGACCGCCGGATCGGGCACCTCCCGCACCTCACGCTCCGCCCACGGTCTGACGGCCTGACGGATCCACCGGCCCGGCCCACCGGCGGGGCGAAGGGCCGAGGTGCTGCCGCCGGAGGTGACCGGTCGGGGGCGTCCCGCCGACCGGCCGACTTCCGGGGAACCTACCAGCGTCCCTCGACCTGCTCCTTGATCCGCCGGTCGTAGAGGTCCTGGATCGCGTCGAGGGTCCCCTGCGGCAGCGCGGGCAGCTTGGCGACCGCCGCGTTGGCGCGTGCCTGGTCCGCGGAGCGGGCACCGGGGATCACCGTGGTGACGCCGGGCTGCTGGACGATCCAGGCCAGCGCCAGCTGTGCCGGGGTGAAGCCCTCCGGGGCGAGCGCGGCGAACTCCGCGGCCGCCTCCACTCCGGTGGCGAAGTCGACGCCGGAGAAGGTCTCCCCCTGGTCGAATGCCTCGCCGTGCCGGTTGAACGAGCGGTGGTCGTTCGCGGCGAAGACCGTGTCCTTGGTGTACTTGCCCGACAGCAGTCCGGAGGCCAGCGGCACCCGGGCGATGATGCCCACCCCGGCCTCCCGCGCGGCCGGGAGGACCTCCCGCAGCGGCTTCATGCGGAACGGGTTGAGGATGATCTGCACGCTCGCCACATTCGGGCGCGCGATCGCGGTCAGCGCCTCCTCGCAGGTCTCCACGCTGACGCCGTAGGCGGCGATACGGCCCTCCTCGACCAGGGTGTCGAGGGCGTCGTACACCTCGTCGGAGGAGTAGACGGGCGTCGGCGGGCAGTGCAGCTGGACCAGATCGATGCGGTCGACACCCAGGTTGCGCCGTGAACGGTCGTTCCAGGCACGGAAGTTGTCCAGGACGTAGTTCTGCGGGAGCTGGTCGACCCGGCGGCCCATCTTGGTCGCCACCAGCACATGGAGATCGGGCCTGCCGAGCAGGAAGGCGGCGATGGTCTGCTCGCTGCGCCCGTCCCCGTACACATCGGCGGTGTCGAAGAAGGTCACCCCCGACTCGGCGGCCGCCTCCAGCACCTTGTGGGCGTCCTTGTCGTCGACGTCGCCCCAGTCCGCGCCCAGTTGCCAGGTGCCCAGGCCGACGACCGACGCATGCTGTCCCGACCTGCTGAATTCTCGCTCTTCCATGTGATCAGTCTGTCATCCCCACCCGCCCGTCACACGGCACACCTCGACGTGCGCGCCGCACCCCGGTGTGCGTGCCCCGCCCGGCCGGGGCACGCACACCCCGGCCGCCGACGGACCGCGCCACCGGCTTCGTTATCCTCCACGCGACCAGGTTCCGCCGTGCACCCCATGGCCGGTCTCCGGCAGGATCGTTCGAGCCCGGACCATGGATCCGGTGGCCAGGCCACCGACCGAGGAGAAGAGATGCCCGTCCGTCCCCGTCTGCTGTATGTGACCGACCTCGCCTACCCGGCCCGCGGGCGGCGCTACTGCGACGAGGACATCGACCTCACCTCCCGGCTGCGCGCGGACTTCGACCTCGCCCTGTGCCATCCGCTGGACGCGGAGCCGCTGATGGACGGCTTCGACGCCGTGGTGGTGCGCAACAGCGGGCCCGTGCTCCGTCACCAGGCGCAGTACGACGCCTTCCGCGCCCGGGCCGCGGCGCGAGGCACCCGTGTGTACAACTCGCTGACCGGCCGGGGCGACATGGCAGGCAAGCAGTACCTGCTGGATCTGACCGCGGCGGGGCATCCCGTGATACCCACCGCGGACCGGCCCGGGGACCTGGACCGGCTGCCCGACACCGACACCTACGCGGTCAAGCCCAGGGCCGGAGCGGACTCCATCGGCCTGCGCTATGTGCCCCGGGACGAGCTGAAGGATCTGGACTGGGACGGCATCCTGGTCCAGCCGCGCATCGACTTCCGCTACGAGGTGTCGTTCTACTACGTCGACGACGCCTTCCAGTACGCCCTCCACGCCCCCGACCCCGAGCGGCGCTGGGTCCTGGAACCCTATGACTCCACGGAGGCGGACCTGGCGTTCGCGCGGCGCTTCGTCGACTGGAACACCCTGGACCACGGCATCCAGCGGGTGGACGCCTGCCGTACCCGGGACGGCGGGCTACTGCTGGTCGAGCTGGAGGACCTCAACCCCTATCTCTCCCTCGACCTGGTCCCGGACCGCACCCGGGACGCCTTCGTCTCCGCGATGACGGCCTCGCTCCACCGGTGCCTTGAGGCCCGGCCCGGCGCCTGACGCCTCCGGAAGCCCTCTCCACCCGTGTTCTCAGGTCCGCGGGCGGCTCTCCAGTCGCAGCTCCACATCGACCTCCTGGTCTCCCGCGACCACGCCCAGCTGGCGGACCAGGAACATCTCGTCCAGGGCGTGTCGCAGGCGCTCCACCGCAAGGGGCTCACCCTGCAGTTCCGCCTTCACCGGACCCGACAGCGGCGGTGACGACGCCATGGGCCCGGCCGTGCCGTGCGCGACCGAGGTGTCGAAGGTCCCGGCCCAGATGGTGGGGCGGGCTCCGGCGGACTCGTGCGGTGTCTCGTCGGCGGCGCGGTCCGAACCGAAGCGCCGGCAGAGCTCGGCGAACAGGCTCCCGGCATCCGCGGCGGAACAGTCACTGACCACCACCTCTACGGGCAGTGTGTGCGACAGGGGCGTGTTCACGGCCACTCCTCTCCTCGGACGACCGGCACGGGCGTACCCGTCCGCGCCACCCCCGTGCACGACGGTACGGCCGGAGCGACGGGCCCGCCTGTCGGGGCGCGGCCCGTTGCCCGCCCCTCGTACCGGGCGGCCGAGAACCCCTGGCCGGTGCGGGTCCGTGGGCTATGTTGAAATTTCCGGGTCATCTCCCGGGCACATGGAGAAGGAGGTCCGGTGCCATCGCCGCAGCAGGCCCGCGCGCAGGCATCCGCGATCACGGCCGGCAGAACCGTCCCGGTGACGGTCGCCTCGCCGGCATCCCGGCTCAGAGAGATGTTCGACGGTCAACGGCTGTCGCCCGGGCATCGCCGGATCGCCCAGTTCCTGATCGAGCACATCACCGAGGCGGCGTACCTGTCCATCACGGACCTGGCCGAGCGGGCGGGCGTCAGCCAGCCCTCGGTGACCCGCTTCGCCGCGGCCGTCGGCTTCAGCGGCTACCCCGCGCTGCGGGAGAAGCTCCAGTCGATCGCCCTGGGCACCCGGGGCAGCAGCCCCGGCACGCCGGCCGAGGAGCGCTGCAACGAACTGCAGGCGGCCGTGGACCATGAGATCCAGAACCTGGAGAACCTGCGGCGGGACTTCGCCGACCCCGACCAGGTGATCCGCCTCGGCCGGGCACTGTCCCGGTCGGCGCCGCTGACGGTGCTGGGCCTGAGGATCTCCGGTTCGCTCGCCGAGTACTTCGCCTACGGGGCCCGGCGCATCCACCCGGATGTGCGGCTGGTGACGCGGGGCGGCAGCGTCGCCTATGACGCCCTGCTCCAGTCACGGGAGGCGGGCGGCAGCTGGGTCCTGGCGTTCGGGATGCCGCGGCACGCCCAGGAGACCCTGAACGTGGTGCGGGTCGCCCGCGAGGCGGGGCTCAAGGTCGCGCTGATCACGGATCTGGGGCTGGGGCCGCTCGCCGAGGAGGCCGATGTCGTCTTCGCCACGGGCACCGGCTCCCGTCTGGTCTTCGACTCGTACGCCGCCCCCGGGCTGATGGCCGCGGCGCTGCTCCAGGCCATGACCGACGCGGATCCGGGGCGGACCCAGGCCCGCCTCGAGGAGTACGAGCAGATCGCCGACCAGCACCGGTTCTTCCTCAAGGACTGACCGCCCGGCCGGAGTTGCCGCTCCCGGGAGCCGCGACCATTCGTACGCGATGCCGCCCTTTCACCAGCGCGGAACCCCGCTCACACCGGATCTTCACCCCGATGTGCTGCTGAAACTTTTCATGCCCTTGCCCTGCGCATAGGTATATATAAATACTTCTTCCGGGTGGTGTCCCGAGGCCCGACTCCGGGCCTCAGCAGCCCCGTTGCCTCACCACCCCGAGCCGACATGACCCGGAAGTGAACATCATGGCCTTGACGACGTACTCGCCGATCAGCGCGGACTGGCCGTGCCAGGTCAAAACGCCCGGCAGCTACGACTGGGAGCGCTCGGCGGCCAAGTGGCTGCGCGAACTGGTGCCCGCCCGCTACGCCAGCTATCCGATCCTGATCCGGCACCCCGTCCTGCTCGCCCGGCATGCGCAGATCCAGGTACAGCACGAGGTCAGGGTCGCCCGGACCGCGCTGCAGACGGCCCGGGCCGAGCTGCCCGCGCTGGGTCTGCCCGAGTCGGTCATCGAGCACACCATCAGGCTGTACGCCGCCGAGGTCATGCAGCTCCAGCACATCGCCCGCAGCATACGGGCGGTCAGCCAGGCCCTGCTGGAGAGCAGCACCGCACGCGCCGGCCACTGACGGCCCGCGGCGGGACCGGGGCGGCACCGTCGCCTGCACCGCGCCCGTGCGGGGCATTCCGGTCGCTCCGGGCACGATCCACCGCGGAGCCGGGCATCCGTAGGATGAGAACGACCCCGAATGCCCGGAGCTGTGCATGGACTCCACGACCTGGACCGTGATCGCCGTCGCCGCGGTCTGCGCGACCGCGGTCCTCGGTGTGGCGCTCGCCCTGCTGCTGCGGCTGGTCCGCACCCGGCGCGCCCTGCGCCGCGCCGGACTGCCGACCGGCCCCCGCTGGATCTTCTGGGGCGCGGTCCTGTATCTGCTGCTGCCGGCCGACCTGCTGCCCGATCCGGTCTATCTGGACGATATCGGCGTCCTGCTGCTCGCCCTCAGAACGATGCGGTCCGCCCTGCCGGTGAAGGAGCCCGGACCCGGCGGCTGACCCGGGTCACGCCCGGTCGGGGCGGCGGTGCGGTGGCTGGTCGGGGGCCGGGCGGGGTCTCCTCGGCGGGATGTCGAGGGTGTGCGGCTTGTCCGCGTCGAGCACCAGCGCTACGCCGTGGTGGTGGATGGTCAGCGGTTCCCCCGTCAGCAGGGTGTAGGTGGCCGTGCCGCGGCCGATCTCCACCCGCAGCCGGCGGCCCCGCAGTTGCAGGGTGAAGGCGAGACCGCCCAGCCGCTCCGGCAGACACGGGGCGAAGCCGATGCTCTCCCCGTGGTGGCGCAGCCCCCCGAAGCCCGCCACCAGCGCCATCCAGGTACCGGCGAGGGACGCGATGTGCAGACCGTCCCGGGTGTTGTGCTCCAGGTCCTCCAGATCCATCAGCGCGGCCTCGCGCAGATAGTCGTGGGCGAGCCCCAGATGGCCCGTCTCCGCCGCGACGACCGCCTGGCAGCACGCGGACAGCGAGGAGTCCCGCACGGTGAGGGGCTCGTAGTAGGCGAAGTTGCGCGCCTTGTGCTCCGCGTCGAAGTGGGGGCCGCAGGTGTACATCGCCAGCACCAGGTCGGCCTGTTTGATCACCTGCTTGCGGTAGAGGTCGAAGTACGGGAAGTGCAGCATCAGCGGGTACTGGTCGGGACGGGTCGCGGCGAAGTCCCAGCGCTGGTAGCGGGTGAACCCGGCATGCTGTTCATGCACGCCCAGATCGTGGTTGTAGGGGATGTGCATCGCCTCGGCGGCGTCCCGCCATGCCGCCGTCTCCTCCTCGCCCACGGCCAGTTCCGCGGCCCGCCGCGGATGGCGTTCCACGGCGTCGGCCGCGGCCAGCAGGTTCGCCCGGGCCATCAGATTGGTGTAGGTGTTGTCGTCCGCGACCGCGCTGTACTCATCGGGGCCGGTCATCCCGTCGAGGTGGAAGGCGCCGTGCTGGTCGTGATGGCCGAGCGAACGCCACAATCGGGCCGTCTCCACCAGCAGTTCGACCCCGGTGTCACGCTCGAAGCCCTCGTCCCCGGTGGCCGCCGTGTACCGCACCACGGCGTCCGCGATGTCGGCGTTCACATGGAACGCGGCGGTGCCGGCCGGCCAGTACGCAGAGCCCTCCGCCCCCTCGATGGTGCGCCAGGGGAACGCGGCCCCGCGCAGCCCCAGTTGGACGGCGCGCGCCCGGGCGGCGGGCAGGGTGTTCTGCCGCCACCGCAGGGCCTCGGCGACCGCGTCGGGCGAGGTGTAGGTGAGCAGGGGCAGCACGAACATCTCGGTGTCCCAGAACGCATGGCCGTCGTAGCCGGAGCCGGTCAGCCCCTTGGCGGGGATCGCCCGCTGCTCGGCCCGCGCCCCGGCCTGCAGCACATGGAAGAGGGCGAAGCGGACCGCCTGCTGGATCTGCTCGTCGCCCTCCACCTCGACGTCCGAGCGCGCCCAGAAGGCGTCCAGATAGGCGCGCTGCTCGGCGGCGAGACCGGCCCAGCCCACGCTGCCGGCGGCGGCCAGCGCGGCGTCGACCTGGTCGCTCATCGCGGGCAGCGAACGGGTGCCGGACCATCCGTGGGAGACGACCTTCTCCACCCGCAGCCGCTCCCCCGCCGCCAGGGTCGAGGTGACGGTGAGGCGGGCCAGGTCCCCGGCCGCCTCGCTCTCGGTGGTGGTCGGGTCGGGCCCCTCGACGACATGGCCGGCGGCGGCGCCGACCCTCAGACCGCTTCTGCGGGTGCGGTGCACCAGCCGCAGCCGACCGCTCTTGGCGAAGTGCTCCTCCGCCTCCAGCGGCGCCTCGAGCACCACCGCGGCACGCGGATCGCCGTCGTGTCCCGGCAGCTGCTCGTTGGCGACCAGCTCCGACTGCACGACGATCCGCGCCGGTCCGCCGACGGCCTCGACCTCGTAGGCGACCGCGGCGACGGCACGCTGGGTGAAGGAGACCAGCCGGGTGGAGCGCACCCGGACCGTGGTGCCCGCCGGTGAGGTCCACTCGCACGTCCGGGTGAGCGTGCCGGCGCGCAGATCGAGGACGCGTTCATGGGAGCGCAGCCGGCCGTAGCGCAGATCGAAGGGCTCGTCGTCCACCAGCAGGCGGATGATCTTGCCGTTGGTGACATTGATGACGGTCTGCCCGGACTCCGGGTAGCCGTATCCCGCCTCGGCGTAGGGCAGCGGATGGATCTCGTGGACGCCGTTGAGATAGGTGCCCGGCAGCCCGTGCGGTTCCCCCTCGTCGAGGTTGCCGCGCCAGCCGACGTGCCCGTTGGACAGCGCGAACACCGACTCGCTCTGCGGGAGGACGTCCAGATGGAGCCCCCGCTCGCGCAGCGCCCAGGGCTCGACGGGGTACGAGGTCTGGGTGATCACGCCCGCTCCCCCAGTTCCGCGAGGTCCTGCACCACGATGTCGGCGCCGTGGGCGCGCAGGGCCTCCGCCTGTCCGGTGCGGTCCACGCCGACCACATAACCGAAATGGCCCGAGCGCCCGGCGTCCATGCCCGCGAGCGCGTCCTCGAAGACCGCGGCGGCCTTCGGTTCGACACCGAGGTCCCGGGCGGCGGCCAGGAAGGTGTCGGGCCGCGGCTTGCCCGGCAGCCGCCGTTCGGCGGCGACGATCCCGTCGATGCGTACGTCGAAGAGGTGCTCGGCACCCACGGAGCGCAGGATGTCACGGCAGTTGGCGCTCGAGGAGACGACGGCCGTCCGCAGTCCTGCGGCGCGCACGGCCTCGACATAGCGGACGGTGCCGTCGTACGCCTCGACGCCCCGGGTGCGGATCAGTTCCAGGAGCGTGTCGTTCTTGCGGTTGCCGAGGCCGTGGACGGTCTCCCGGCCGGGTGGGTCGCCGGGCTCGCCCTCGGGCAGACGGATGCCCCGGGAGGCGAGGAAGGTGCGCACCCCGTCGGCGCGGGGGCGCCCGTCGACATATTCGTCGTAGTCGGCGACCGCGTCGAAGCGGCGGTAGGCGTCCCCGTCCCGTCGGCGCAGAAAGTCGTCGAACGTCTGCTTCCACGCGGCCGCGTGGACGACGGCGGTTCTGGTGATGACCCCGTCGAGGTCGAAGAGGCAGGCCTGGATACCGTCCGGAAGACCGAGCTCTGTCATAGGAGCCACTTTCCCCGAAATGCGCCGCGCAGAGGGTGGCGATCGCCACATTCCGTCCTCGCTCCCCGGCGACGGCACCGGGCGCCGTCCGTGGACCGCCCCGTGACGGCGCCCCGTTCTCGCGGTCCGGCGCGGCCTCTGGTCCAATGACGGGAACCCACACACCTGACCGGCGGGCGGCTCACCCCATGACCTTCGACCATCTCCTGAAGCGAGCGGCGGCCCTGGCGCGCCCCGATCGGCGCGTGATCCTCGGCATCGCGGGCGCTCCCGGCGCGGGCAAGACGACGCTCGCCGGGCATCTGGTGCGGCGGCTGAACGGCGAGGGACCGCCCTGGGTGGCGCGGGTGCCGATGGACGGCTTCCATCTGGCCGACTCCGAACTCGACCGGCTCGGCCGCCGGGACCGCAAGGGCGCGCCCGACACCTTCGACGCGGCGGGGTATGCGGCGCTGCTGCGGCGACTGCGCGACGAGGACGAGGAGACCGTCTATGCGCCGGGTTTCGAGCGGGTGCTGGAACAGCCGCTCGCGGGGGCCGTACCGGTGCCGCCGACGGCCCGGCTGATCGTGACCGAGGGCAACTACCTGTTGCTGGAGACGGGCGCCTGGGCGCGGGTGCGGCCCGAGCTGGACGAGGTGTGGTTCTGCGAGATCGACGAACGGGAGCGCGTGGCGCGGCTGGTGGCCCGCCACAGGGAGTTCGGCAAGGACCATGACACGGCGGTGGCGTGGGTGCTGGGCACGGACCAGCGCAACGCGGACCTGGTGGCGTCGACCCGGCACCGGGCTGACCTCGTGCTGCCCGCGACCGCGCTGCCGGTGCGCGGTGAACCGCCGGCCACGAAGGCACGCACCTGAGAGCCGCACGCTCGCGCGCACCGAACCGGCTCCGGGCACCACAACCCGGCATTCACGATGAATGCGGCATAGCCCCTTAATGCCACCCAGGGGCATAAAGTGTGCACGCTTCGGGCCGTCGTGGAGAGGGGCACCCGCATGTGGCACGGGATCCGGCACGCGCTGGCCATCGCCGGGTCGATGACCTGGGAGATCACCTGGGCGCTGATCCTGGGCTTCGCCCTGTCCGCCGTGGTGCAGGCGGTGGTGCGCCGGTCGACGGTCGTACGGCTGCTGGGCGACGACCGGCCGCGGACGCTCGCCCTGGCCGCGGGGCTGGGCATGGCCTCCTCCTCGTGCTCCTACGCGGCGGTCGCGCTGGCGCGTTCTCTGTTCCGCAAGGGCGCCGACTTCACCGCGGCGATGGCCTTCGAGATCGCCTCCACCAATCTGGTGGTCGAACTGGGCGTGATCCTGGCGCTGTTGATGGGGTGGCAGTTCACCCTCGCGGAGTTCGTGGGCGGACCACTGATGATCGTGGTCCTGGCCGTGCTCTTCCGGGTCCTGTTGCGCGAGGGGCTGCTGCGCCGGGCCCGCGAACAGGCCGAGCGGGGACTGGCGGGCTCGATGGAGGGGCACGCGGCGATGGACATGTCGCTGGGCGGCGAGGGCGGTCTGTTCCGCCGACTGCTCTCCCGCGCGGGCCTCACCTCCGTGTCGCACATCTTCGTCATGGAGTGGGCGGCGATCCTGCGCGATCTGGTGGCCGGTCTGCTGATCGCCGGCGCGATCGCCGCCTGGGTGCCGGACGCGTTCTGGCGTACGTTCTTCCTGGCCGACGACCCGCTCGCGGCCAAGCTGATCGGGCCGCTGGTCGGGCCACTGGTGGCGATCGCCACCTTCGTCTGCTCGATCGGCAATGTGCCGCTGGCGGTGGTGCTGTGGAAGGGCGGCATCAGCTTCGGCGGGGTGATCGCCTTCATCTTCGCGGACCTGCTGATCCTGCCGATCCTCACCATCTACCGGAAGTACTACGGGGCCCGGATGTCCCTGTTCCTGCTGGGCACCTTCTATGCGGCCATGGCGGTCGCGGGCTATGTCGTCGAATTCGTCTTCGGCGGACTGGGTCTGGTGCCGGACCAGGCCCGCGCCAGGATCCCCGGGGAGGGTGTCCGCTGGAACTACACGACCTGGTTCAACATCGCCTTTCTGCTGCTCGCCGCGGTCCTGCTCGTACGCTTCCTGCGCACCGGCGGCCTGAGGATGCTGCGGACGATGGGCGGTGCGCCCGGCCGGGAGGAGCACGCCGGGGCGGGCGGGCAGCACCACTGACCGGCCCGGGCCCGCCACGGGCCCGAGCGGCCGGACCGAGCCCCTCGGGCCCGCCGCTTCAGGGCGTGGGCGTCAGGCGGATGCCGACAGTGCCCTTCACCCCGCGGCGCAACCGGCTGCCGAGCAGGGTGAGCCGTCCGATCAGGCCGTACTTGCGGGCGATCAGCGCGCGATAGCGGACCGTGGTGGCCGGGTCGCAGATCTCGGCGGTGGCCGGCACCTGGTCGCCGGTCGGATGTCCGCGCAGGTCGCAGGGGCCGATGAGCACCTCCGCGCGGGCTCGGATCCGTTTCACCTTCCAGGAGTCCGCGGCGGTCCAGGCACCGAGTGCGTCGCCGTCCCGCACCACCCAGACCGGGGTGGCGACGGCGGTGCCGTTTCGTCGGTAACTGGTGATCAGGAGATAGGCGCCGGTCGCGAGCCGGTCCAGCAGGGCTTCGTCCATGCGCGGCAAGTCTAGGGCGCGTTTCGCCCTCGCCCGCGGCGTGAGGTGCGCGGCGCACCGGTGAACGCCGTGGCGCGGGCGCACGTATGGAGGGAGGGCGCTCGAGACCGCAGTGCCTCGCGGCGGTGACGCCGCGCTGTTCGGGGTCGGGAGCCAGGGATGGGGCATGCACGACGACGGATCGTCCGGCGGGGGACGCGCATCGCGGCGATCGGCGGTGTGCTGCTGGGCGGTCTGATGGTCACCCAGGCCCTGGCGAGCGAACCCTCCGGCGGCCGGGGTTCCGGGGACAGCTCCGCGCGGGCCGCGTCCCGGACCGCAGCGGACCTGGTGTCGAAGCTGGGTACCGCACGGACCGCGGGCAGTTGGATCGCCGACGACGGCACCCCCATGGTCGCCGTGACCGACCAGGCGGCGGCCGACCGGGTGACGGCGGCCGGGGCCCGCCCCGCCATGGTGCACCACAGCATGGACCGGCTGAAGTCGGCCACGGCCGAACTGAGTTCGGCGCCGAGAGTGGCGGGGACCGCATGGGCCCTCGACTATGCGGCGAACGAGGTGGTGGTGCGCGCCGACCGCACCGTCTCCGCGTCCGACTGGTCCCGGATGACGGAACTCGCCCGGGGCATCGGCGCGTTCGTACGGATGGAACGCGTCCAGGGCACCTTCACGACCAGGCTGGACGGCGCCCGGCCCGTCTTCTCCACGGGCGGCCGCTGCTCGGCCGGTTTCAATGTGAGCGACGGCCGCAGCGAGTTCGTCCTGACCGCCGGACACTGCGGGCCCGACGGCACGCTCTGGTTCTCGGACGCCGAGGGCCGCACATCGCTGGGCCGGACGGTGGCCTCGGAGTTCCCCGGCGCCGGCGACTTCTCGCTCATCCGCTACGAGAACGAGCGGGACGCCCCCGGCGAGAACATCGTGGCCATCGGGGACGGGCGCGGGGTGCGCATCACGGGCTCGGCCGATCCGGTGGTCGGGGAGCGGGTCTTCCGCAGCGGAAGCACCACCGGTCTGCATGACGGTGTGGTCACCGCGCTCAACGCCACGGTCAACTACCCCGAGGGCGCGGTCACCGGCCTCATCGAGACCACGGTGTGCGCCGAAGCGGGCGACAGCGGCGGCCCGTTGTTCTCCGAGGGCGTCGCGCTCGGTGTGACCTCGGGCGGCAGCGGGGACTGCCGGTCGGGCGGTACCACGTTCTTCCAGCCGGTGACGAAGGCGATGTCGGACCTCGGGGTCCGGCTCGTCGGACAGCCGGAGACATCGGAGGGCAGCGGCGGCGGCCCCGCGTCGTCCGCCCCGGCCCCCCAGGGTGCGGCCATGGCCCCCGGGTCGGCGGCTCCGGGCGCGATCCAGGAGGTCGGCACCACCGGGAGGTTCGACGGTCTTCTGTCCTGGTTCACCGACTCGCGGAACGTGCTGCCGGGCCTGCTGATCGCCGCGGGCAGCCTGGTCGCGCTGGCCGCCACCCTCCGCTTCCGCTCGGCGCAGGAACGCGAGGCCTATCGCCGGACCTACTCCGCCACCTGGAGCTGAGCCGCGGCACAGGGGCCGAAGAGGATCAGGGCGAGCGGGCCGCCCGTCACGCCGCCTTCGTGGGGTCCGGGGAGGCCTCCGCCCATTCCAGGACGAGCCGCTGGTACTCCCGACGCTCCTGGCTGCTCAGCCTTCCGCCGCTCCGGAACCACAGGGCCCGGATCTCCTCGTTCACCTCGTCGGCGGAGCGTTCCGCGGCGGGTTCAGGAGTGGTGGACATGTCGTGAAGCATACGGGGCCCGCCGTGAAGGCGATGTGAGCAATCAGGCGCCAACCGGCATTCCGGACCGTGAAGCTGATCACGTCCCGGCGAACCGGACACATCGCCCTCCGTACACGTCCGCGTGCGGCCCGCACGGGTGTCCGTGCGGGCCACACGCACCGGCCCCGCCGCACGCTCCGGCCGCCGGGAGGACGGCCGAAGGGGCCGTCAGGTGCCCGGTTTACGGCCGTAGACGAAGACACGGTCGCCGGTCTTCAGCAGCGACCAGTACTTCTTGGCGTCGGTCTTGGTCATATTGACGCAGCCGTGCGAGCCGGGCGGGTTCCACATGCTGAGGTTCGCGGAGTGGAAGGCCTGGCCGCCGTCGAAGAACTGGCTGTACGGCATGGGCACGTGATAGATGCTCGACACATGGTCGATGTGCCGCCAGTAGATCTTCTTCAGACCGGTGCGGGTCTCGTAGTGGTCGCGGCCGGTGCGCACCGGTACGGGACCGTAGACGAGCCGGGAGCCGTCCTGGATCCAGCTGAGCTGGAGGGTCAGGTTGACGCAGGCGATACGGCCCTTGTTCACAGGGCATTTCCCGTCCTTGCCGGGCTTCTTCCCGACGGCCTTCTGCTTGATCATCAGGTCGACCACGCCCCAGGTGACGGGGCCCGCGTAGCCGATGGCCGGAGTGATGCCGTGCTTGTTCTGGAACGCCCGGATCGCCTTGCAGTCGGCGGCGGACTGCTTGCCGTCGACCGGGCGGCCCAGGAACTTCTCGATCTTCTTCTGGTACGGGCCGGTCTTCGTGGTGCAGCTCGCGGCGCCCGCGGGCGCCGTGCCGAGCGCGAGCGTGAGCGGAGTCACCAGCGCGGTCACGGCGAGCGCGGCGACTCCTCGTCTGCGTAAGTCCCCCATGGCGGGCCTCTCGTCCTCGGGTCCGCGCCCCGGCGCGGGGCACGTCCCTGTCCATCCGCGTTTCCTGTCGGATAGACCCGCCGCGGGCCCCGCTGGTTGTAGCGCGGGACACACTGCGACCAGACGGTGACATTCCGCTTCCGGACGCCGGGCACAAGGGCCCCGCGGCACCTCGGTCCGGGGCATGCGCATGCCGTCTCCACCGGTCCGGAGGGCGCCCCGTACGGCCGGAACCCTCTCATAGCTCCATGGCCGGCACACCGACCACGACCCGGGCCCCGGGACCGTTGTCCTCGATGTGCACACGGCCATGGTGGGCGGCGATCAGATCGTGGACGATCGACAGTCCGAGGCCGCTGCCGCCGGTGTCCCGGGCCCGCGCCCCGTCCAGGCGGGTGAAGCGGTCGAAGACGCGGCTGCGGTCGGCCGCCGGGATCCCGGGACCGTCGTCGGCGACCACCAGGACCGCCGTGCCGTCGTGGACGCGCAGGCTCACCTCGATCCGCTCGACGGCGTACCGCAGGGCGTTGTCCAGCAGATTGCGCACCACGCGGGCCAGCGCCTCCCCGTCCCCGTACACCCGGGCCGCGCTGACGGCGCGCCGGTCGATGACGAGGGAGGTGCGCAGCCGGGCATGGCGGACCTCGCGGAAGACGATCTCGTCCAGGTCCACCGGGCCTTTGCGCATCCGGGGCCGGGCGTCCAGGCGGGCCGTCCGGACGAGGTCGTCGACCAGCCGGGACAGCCGCTCGCTCTCCTCGATCAGCGCCGGGCCGCGGGCCTGCCAGTCGGCGGAACCGGGGTGCCGGACGGCCACCTCCAGCTGGGTGTGCAGGCTGCTCAGCGGCGAGCGCAGCTCATGGGCGGCGTCCGCGACGAACTGCCGTTGGAGCCGTGCCGAGGTGTCCAGACGGGCGAGCAGGTCGTTGAGGGTGCGCGCCAGCCGGCCGAGGGCGTCGTCGGCCGGTGGGACGTCGAGCCGGCGACCCAGATCGGAGGCGGTGATCTCGGCGGTCTGGGCGCGCAGGGCGTCCACGGGCCGCAGCGCCCGCCCGGTGAGCAGCCAGACCACACCGGTGAGCAGGGCGACCGCCGGCGGCACGCCGATGACCAGGACCGCGGTGAGCTGGGCCAGGTTGTGGTGCACCGCCTGGGTGGGGACCGCGACATACACGGTGACGGGATCGTCGGCGGCTCCCGCGAGCAGGCCGACCGCGCGCCAGCTGCCGCCCCCGCTCAGCGGCAGCCCGTGCACGGTGTGCCCCTGGGGTGCTCCGGTGGTGATCGGGGTGAAGGCGAACAGCGCGGGCTCGCCCGCGAGGTTCTGCGAGCTGGAGCGCACCGCGCCCGCGCGGTCGACGACCTGGACGGCGGTGTCGCCTTCCCCCGAGGCCGGGAGGACATGGGCGAGGCTGCCGCTGTCCACATTGCCGGCGATCACCTGGGCCCGCTGGAGCGCGGTCTGGTCCAGCCCGGAGAGCAGGCTCATCCGCAGCCACACCACCAGCAGGCAGGCGGCGCCCACCAGGGCCGCCGCGATCATCAGGGCCGCCGCGGCGGTCAGTCTCAGCCGCAGGGAGCGCCGCGCCCAGCACGCGGGAACGGGAATGCGCACCCGTCACCTCCCACTGCCCTGCAACCGGTATCCGGCGCCGCGCACGGTCTCGATCGTCTGGCGGCCGAAGGGGGCGTCGATCTTGCGCCGCAGATAGCCGATGTAGACCTCGACGACATTGGTGTCGCCGTCGAAGTTCTCCTCCCAGACGTGGTCGAGGATGTCGGTCTTGCTGACCACCTCGTCGGCGTGCCGCAGCAGGAACTCCAGCAGGGTGAACTCCCTGGCGGTCAGGGAGATCTCCTGGTCGGCCCGGTGGCAGCGACGGCGTGCCGGGTCCAGGGCGAGGTCTCCGGCCTCCAGCACCGCGGGCCGGGCGGGCGCCCCGCGGCGCAGCAGCGCCCGCAGATGGGCGACCAGCACCACATAGGAGAACGGCTTGCTCAGATAGTCGTCGGCGCCCAGGTCGAGGGCGTCCGCCTCGTCGTACTCGCCGTCCTTGGCGGTGAGGATGAGGACCGGCGTCCAGACACTGGCGGCCCGCAGGCGCTTGAGCATCTCGTAGCCGGAGATGCCCGGGATCATCAGATCCAGCACGATCGCGTCGTGCGGCTCGTGCACGGCTCTCCACAGGCCGTCGACGCCGTCGTGGGCGACATCGGCGACGAAGCCCTCCGCGGCAAGCCCGTGGGCGATCGCCGCGGCGAGCCCCCGTTCGTCCTCGATCACCAGCACTCGCATGGCTCGGCCCCTCTCCGTCCACCCTACGAAGAGACCGGCACGCCCGCGCGCCGAGCCCGTCCGCAAGGGCCGCACCGGGGCTGCCGCGGCGGTTTGTGCTGCTCTCAGCCTCTTCTCAGCGGTCCTGCCGCAGGCTGACATCACCAACGGGACACAGGTGGGCTTCCCCGCCCGCCGGACGAAGGAGAGACGCGATGACGAGCATCCGACGCAGGATCGCGCTGATCGTCGGCACGATGCTGCTGGCCGGCGCGGCGGGCAGCGGTGTCGCGATGGCCAGTACTCCTACCGTGGCACCCCCCACCGTCGCAGCCGCGTCCGTCCAGACGCACGGCGGCCACGGGGGCCATGGCTGGGGCCACGGAGGTCACGGCCACGGTTGGGGTCATGGTGGTTGGGGTCATGGCTGGGGCCACGGCGGCTACGGCTGGGGCCACGGTCACGGCGGCCACGGCAGGTGGTGACGGCGTCCGACCGTAACGGGCCGGTCCGCATCCCCGGGATGCGGACCGGCCGTTGCCGTGGGGGCGGTGGGTGCGGGCTGCTCAAGTCCGCGCCCACCGCGGGTCCTTCACGGCTCAGGCGGCCTCGCGGGCCTGGCCCCGGTGGGCGCGGACGATGTCCGCGTACCGGTGTCCGCTGCCCTTGACGGTGCGGACCTGGGTGTCGTAGTCGACATGGACGAGGCCGAAGCGCTTGTCGTAGCCGTACGCCCACTCGAAGTTGTCGAGCAGTGACCAGGCGAAGTAGCCGGCCAGCGGGGCGCCCTTGCGGGCCGCCGAGGCGCAGGCGGCGAGGTGCCCGATCAGATAGTCCTGGCGTTCGGGGTCGTCCACGGTGCCGTCGGGGCGTACCACGTCGGGGAAGGACGAGCCGTTCTCGGTGACATACAGCCTGCGGGGGCCGTACTCGTGGGTCAGGCGCAGCAGCAGGGTCTCGATGCCGTTCGCGTCGATCTCCCAGTCCATGCCGGTGCGGGGCACTCCGGGGCGGCGCACCGAACGGGCGTGCGGGGCGGGGCCGTCCGGGTCGTCGGTGACGGTGTCGGGGAAGTAGTAGTTCAGGCCCAGCCAGTCCAGTGGTGCGGCGATGGTCTCCAGGTCGCCGGGGCGTTCGGGGAGTTCGACGCCGTAGACCTCGCGCATGTCGGCCGGGAAGCCGCGGCCGTGGACCGGGTCGAGCCACCAGCGGTTGACATGGCCGTCCATGCGGAGGGCCGCGGCCTGGTCCTCGGGCCGGTCGGAGGCGGCGTGCACGGTGTTGAGGTTGTTGACGATGCCGACCTCGGCCCCGGGGGCGGCGGCGCGGATCGCCTGGGCGGCGAGGCCGTGGCCGAGGAGCAGATGGTAGGAGGCGCGGACCGCGGCGGTCAGATCGGTGAGGCCGGGGGCCATGACGCCCTCGAGGTGGCCGATCCAGGCCGAGCACAGGGGCTCGTTGAGGGTGGCCCAGTGGGTGACCCGGTCGCCCAGGCGTGCGGCGACGGCCGACGCATAGGCGGCGAAGTGCTCGGCGGTGGCCCGCTCGGGCCAGCCGCCGCGGTCCTGGAGCACCTGGGGCAGGTCCCAGTGGTAGAGGGTGACGGAGGGCTTGATGCCCGCGTCCAGCAGGGCGTCGATCAACTGGTCGTAGAAGTCGAGGCCCTTGGGGTTCACGGGGCCGTCGCCGCCCGGTACCACCCGGGGCCAGGCGACGGACAACCGGTAGGCGTTGGTGCCCAGTTGCTTCATCAGCCCGAGGTCCTCGGGCCAGCGGTGGTAGTGGTCGCAGGCGATGTCCCCGTGGTCGTCGCCCGCGATCTTTCCCGGGGTGTGCGAGAAGGTGTCCCAGATCGACGGCGAACGACCGTCCTCGGCGACGGCTCCCTCGATCTGGTACGCCGATGTGGCCGTGCCCCACAGGAAGTCGTGCGGCAGTGCGGCGAGGTCGATGCGCTCGGACACAGAAGTCCTTTCGGAATGGGGGGTGTCGGTCACTTCACGGCTCCGGCGGTGAGCCCGGCGACGAGATAGCGCTGCAGCAGCAGGAAGCCCGCGACCACCGGGACGCTCACCACGAGCGAGGCGGCCATGATCTGGTTCCAGTAGACGTCGTTGAGCGTGGAGTAGCCCTGGAGGCCCACGGCGAGGGTGCGGGTGGTGTCGTTGGTCATCACGGAGGCGAACAGCACCTCGCCCCAGGCGGTCATGAAGGCGTAGACGGCGACCGCGACGATGCCGGGGGTGGCGGCCGGCACGACGATCCTCAGCAGTGCGCCGATCGGTCCGCAGCCGTCCACCAGGGCCGCCTCGTCCAGGTCCCGGGGCACCGAGTCGAAGTACCCGATGAGCATCCAGATCGAGAACGGCAGCGAGAAGGTGAGGTAGGTCAGGATCAGTCCGCCGCGCGAGCCGAACAGGGCGATGCCGGTGGCGTTGCCGATGTTGACGTAGAGCAGGAACAGCGGGAGCAGGAAGAGGATCCCGGGGAACATCTGGGTGGACAGCACGGTGACCGTGAACACGCGCTTGCCGCGGAAGTTGTAGCGGCTGACCGCGTAGGCGGAGAAGACCGCGATCACCACCGAGCAGAGGGTCGCCGCGCCCGCCACGATCAGCGAGTTGACGAAGTACCTCGCCAGCGGCACCGTCGACCAGATGTCGATGTAGGGCCGGACGGTGAGGCCGCTCGGCAGCCAGCGGAACTTCCCGGTCACGTCCGCGAGCGGCTTGAGGGAGCTGGAGACCATCACATAGACGGGCACCAGCACAAAGCCGGCGAGCAGGGTGAGGAAGATCCGCCGGGACCAGAGGAAGGACCGCGGCGGGGCCATCGGCGAACGGGGCGCCTGCCCGGTGCTAGACATCGGCCGTCTTCCTTCCTCGGGAGGTCAGCAGCAGATAGACACCCGTGACGACGAGCAGGAACAGCAGCAGCAGGACGGACATGGCGGATCCGGTGCCGAAGTTCCAGGTGACGAACGAGGCCTGGTAGATGTGCACCGAGATGAGGTCCGCGGCTTCCGGGGCGGCCTTGCCGAACAGGACGAACGGGGTGTTGAAGTCGTTGAACGTCCACAGGAACAGGACCAGGACCAGTACCTGGTTGACGGAGCGCAGGGACGGCAGGGTGATCCGGCGGATCTGCTGCCACATCCCGGCGCCGTCCAGGGCGGCGGCCTCGTACAGCTCCCGGGGGATGTTCTGCAGCCCGGCCATCACGATCAGGAAGGCGAACGGCCAGCCCTTCCACACCGACACCACGAGCAGCGCGATGAAGCTGTTGTCGCCGATGAGCCAGAAGGACGGCTTGTCGGTGAGGTGCAGCTGGTCGTGCAGGACGTGGTTCACCAGGCCGTTGTCGTGCTGAAACATGAACACCCAGGTGATGACGGCCGCGTACACGGGCAGTGCGTACGGGACCAGGAACAGGGCCCGCAGCAGGCCCCGGCCGCGGAAGGTGTCCTGCATACAGATCGCGGCCGTCGTGCCGATCAGCCAGCACAGGCCGACCGAGAGCAGGGTGAAGCAGACGGTGACGAAGAAGGAGTGGAGCAGCGCCTCACCGACGGGCGCGTCGAAATCCACCGACATCCGGTAGTTGCCGAGTCCGGACCAGGGCGCGGCGCCCCAGTCGCGGATGTAGAACTGGGTGAGCTCCTTGAAGCTCATCACGATGCCGATCACCATCGGCACCAGGTGGACGAGGAGTTCGAGCACCAGGGCGGGCAGGAGCAGCAGATAGGGCAGTCCGATGCGGCGGATCCGCCCGGTGCGGCGCGGTTCGCGCGCCGCACCGGGAGAACCCTTCCGCGCCGTCCGCTCGCCGGGATCGGCGGAGGCGGTCGTGGAGGTCATGACGGGGTCCGCGCTCACTTCGCCGGCATCTGCTGCTGGGCCTTCTGGAGCCTGGCCTTCACCGAGTCGGTGGTCACCGCGCGGCCTCCGGCGGCGTCGCTGAACAGCTCCTTGACGGCGGTGCCGACCACCGTCTCGAACTGGGACTCGTCGGGGACCTGGGGCAGCGCCGCCGCACTGGTGGCGAGGGTCTCCTTGAGGACGACGTTGGACGCGTCGGTGAACGCGGGGTCCTCCTGCGCGGACTTGACCGGCGGGATGGAGGTGTAGGCCTTGTTGAGGATCTTCTGTTCCTCGTCGCTGGTCATGAACTTCACGAAGTCGGTGGCGCCGTCGAGGTTGTGGGAGTTCTTGAAGACGGCCAGGTTGATGCCCGCGACCATCGAGTTGACCTGGGTGCCGGTGCCGGGGGTGCCGGACTGCACGGGTATGGGCGCGATGCCGTACTGGTCCTCGCTCATGCCCTGGGCCTTGAGGTTGGAGGCCGCGGACTGCCACATCAGCATGGCCTGCTTGCCCTTGGCGAAGTCGCTCACGGACTGGTTCTGCGCGTTCTCCGCGTCACCCGTCGGGATGACCTTGTCCTTGGCCATCAGGTCGACGTACTGCTTGACGGCCGCGACCACCTTGTCGTTGGTGAAGTCGGGCTTGCCGTCGGCGGTGAAGAAGTCGGCGTCGTGCTGCTTGGCGAAGACGAAGACCTGGTGGATGTTCTCCGACAGATTGGAGCCCTCGGCGCCGAGGACGGCGATGTTCTTGGGGATCTTCTTGCCGTCGGCGACCAGTTCGGCCCAGGTGGCGGGCGGCTTGGAGATACCCGCATCGGCAAAGATCTTCTTGTTGTAGTACAGCGCATAGGCCATCGAGTACAGCGGCACGGCGGCCGGGTCCTGGCCCTCGGTGCCCGTCGAGCCCAGCGCCGAGTCGACGAAGCGGTCCTTGCCGCCGATCTTGTCGAAGTTCTTGGCGTCCCAGGGCAGCAGCGCCCCGGTGGCCTGGAGCGAGGAGCTCCAGGTGTTGCCGATGTTCAGCACATCGGGGCCCTGGCCGGAGGTGGTCGCGGTGAGGATCCGGTTCAGCAGGTCCGACCAGGGGACGACCTCCAGCTTCACCTTGATCCCGGTCTGCTTCTCGAACTTGTCGAGCTCGGGCTGGAGGACCTTCTTGTCGATCTCGATGCTGGCGCCCTGGTTGGAGGCCCAGTAGGTGAGCGTCTTCGGCGAGTCGTTGGACCCGCCCCCCGTCGACGAACCGCCTCCGCAGGCCGAGACGGCAAGAGCGAAAGACATGGTGACGGCGCCTACGGCCGCGGCTCGGATTCTGCGCATGGCTCCTGGTGTCCCTTTCCGGGAGTCGAAAAACCCGAGGAGACCCGCGGCAGCGGCACCCGTGCGGCTCCCATGGCTCCTCATGGCTTAATTTAGGACGTGAGTTAAACCTCAACACGCAGGCACGTCAAGGGTTCCGGCATCTCTCGCGGAAGTCGGTCACAAGTCTTGACGCTTCCGTTTCACAGCCGAATCGTCCACCGGCCGAAGAGCGTTCCCCCGTCGCGGCGGCGTTCACTTCTCGAACGGAGAGGCGTGGCCTCAGCGCTCCAGGAAGGCGAACAGCTCCTCCCACCGATCGGTGATCACCTCGGGGGCGAAGCGCAGCACATTGCGCCGCGCCCGCTCCCCCATGGTGTCGCGGAGGTTCTCGTCGGCCATCAACCGCACCAGATGAGCGGCGAGTTCGGTGGTGTTGCCGTGCCGGGCCAGCAGCCCGTCCTCGCCGTCCTCGACGATCTCGCGCACCCCCGGGGAGCAGTCGAACGCGACGCACGGCACCCCGCAGGCCATGGCCTCCAGCAGGACCAGGGGAAAGCCCTCGCCCCGGGAGGACTGCACCAGCAGGGAGCACCGGGCGAGCGCCCCGGTCACATCGTCGGTCTGTCCCGCCCACTCCACGGAGTCGTCCAGACCGAGTCGTGTGCACTGCCGCCGGAGCTCCTCCTCGTGGTCACCGGCACCGTGGATCCGCAGCAGCCAGCCCGGTTGCCGGGGAGCGGCCTCGGCCCAGACGTCCAGCAGCAGATCGACCCCCTTGGCATGGCTGAGCCGCCCGATGCTGGCCACCACCTTCTCGGTGCGCGGCGAGGGGACGCCGGGCAGCACCGGCAGCGGATTGGGCAGGAAACCCACGTTGTTCAGGCCCTGACCCGCCCAGAGGTCGGCGTCCTGACGGGTCAGCAGCAGCAGCCGGTCCACATCCCGGAAGTACGTCCGTACGCGCGCGAAGCGCGAGGAGCGGCGGGAGGCGTCGAAGGACTCATGGCTCATGCCGATGACCGAGTGACCGGCGGTGTCCGCGAGAGCCACCCACTCCATCGCCCAGACCTGGGTCACGATGATCACCGCCCCGGGCCGGGCGGCACGGAACATCCGCGACATGCGCGCGGCGGCGGCACGCCGGCGCGCCTGCTGCCGCCGGACGACCGGGTCGAGCCGGCCGGGCAGGAGATGCGGTCCCCGACGGCCGGGGGGACGCCGTGCGTGGAGGGTCACCGTCTCGAAGGGAGGGTCCTCACCGAGGTCCATCGGCATCTCGGGCGGGCAGATCCCGATGATCCGGACCCGATGGCCCCGCTCCGCGAACAGCCGGGCCATCTGGGTCTGCCAGCGGCCCACGCCACCGAGCTCGTTGACCTCGTTGGCGACGAAGAAGATCTCACGCCGTGTCATCGGGTCCCTCCTCCGGGGCCGAAGAAGCGGTCCACGATGCGCGTGGTGGCGTCACCGCGGTCGTACTCGGCGTACCGGTCCACGAACTCCTTGAGCCTCGTCTCGTACCGGGCGGCCAGCCCCGGCAGGTCGGCCAGTGCCGCGAAGAGTTCGTCCTCGGTGTGCGCGACCGGGCCCGGGGCCTCGTCGGGCAGGTCGAAGTAGGTGCCGCGCAGATCACGGGAGTACTCCTCCCAGTCGTAGGCGTAGAAGACCATCGGCCGGCGCAGCAGCGCATAGTCGAACATCACCGAGGAGTAGTCGGTGATCAGGGCGTCGGAGAGCAGCAGCAGCGGGGTGATGTCCGGTTCGCCGGTCACATCCGTCACGCGGTCCGTCACCGACGGCGGGAGGGCGACCCGGTTCAGATAGTGGGAGCGCACCAGCAGCGTGTACCGGTCCCCGAAGCGGTCGGCGAAGCGTTCCACGTCGAAGGGGAAGGCGAAGGTCTTCACGGCGCCGCCGGCGCGGGCGCGGAAGGTGGGCGCGTACAGCACCACGGGGCGGTCCGGGCGGATGCCGAGCCGTTCGGTGAGCCTGCTCGCTTCCGGTTCGGCCGCCCGGGGGTCGCGGGCCGCCCGGACCAGGGGGTCGTTGCGGGGGTAACCGGTGCGCAGCAGTTTCCGCTCGGGAATGCGGTAGGCCCGCGCCAGGGTGCGCACATCGTGTTCGCTGCGCACGACGAAGTGGTCGAAGCGGTCCAGGGCCTGCTGGTAGGTGCGCTGTTCCTGTTCGGACATCACCCGGTGGCCGGGCTCGTCGAAGCCCATCTTCTTCAGGGCCGAGCCGTGCCAGGTCTGGATGTAGGTGGTCTCCGGGCGCTTGGCGAGCCTGAGGGGGAAGCCCTGGTTGTCGATCCAGTACTCGGCCTGGGCGAGCGCCCTGAGGTAGCGCCAGGACCAGCGGCGGACGAGTTCGGCGTCGTCCGGGAAGCCCTCGGTGCGCGTTCCCGCGTGGGACCAGATGGCGGTCACGGGGACCCGGCGGCGGCGCAGTTCCTCGTAGATGGCCCGGGGGCTGTCGCTGTACTGCTTGCCGAGGTGGCTCTCGAAGACGACGGTGCCCCTGCGGACGGGCAGCAGACGCAGCATCCGGTGGTAGCCCTGGACCTTGCGGGTGCCGGAGGTCAGGTCCTTCTTGACGGCCCGCAGCCTGCGGTAGGTGCTCTTGGCGGTCCTGGCGGCGGTGCCGTGCAGATTGCGGTCCACCAGGGCGCGTCCGCGGCGGGCGGCGGTGCCGTGCTGGGTGAGCCGGAAGGCGAGGTGGCCCTTGGCGGACACCTGGGGTTCGAGCCGGTCGGCCACCAGCCGGGTGAGCAGGGGACGTACGGGCACGGAGCCGGCGTTCTCCAGGTCGACCCGGCCGGCCGTGATCCGGGTGGTGGTGCGCTGTCCGTCCGCCGTCAGATGCAGCCGCACGTCCCATACCTCGTCGATGACGCCCAGCGGCCGGAAGCGGCCGGACAGCGGGGCCGTGGCGCGCCAGGTAACGGTGTCGCCGCGGTGCCGCAGGGTCCGCACCGGGAACCGGAAGGTGCGCAGGCTGCGGCGGCGGGCCCGGAACTCCAGCTCGGCGGTGAGCCGGGCGTCCGGGGCGATGCTGCCCAGCGGATTGACCACCGCGCCCTCGAGCAGCACCTGGCCGCCGCGTACGGCGCAACCGGTGAGCAGATTGCGCAGGAACATCCCGGTGAGCGCTCTGCCGTGGTAACCGAGGGCGGTGACGTCCATGACGTCGCGCGCCCGGGGATCGTCCAGATGCCGGTCGCACCAGTAGACGCGGCCGTCGCGCTCGGCCAGCGGTGCGGAGATCTTGGTGCGGTTGATGAGGGTGTCCACGGCCGACATCAGATGGTCCCAGTCCTCCCGCATCAGCAGATAGGCGCAGATGGCGTGCACCCGGTCCAGCCGGGCGTACGCCTCCTCCGGGAAGTCCTGGAGATAGCCGCGGGCCAGTGCGGCGAAGCGGTGCCGGTAGCCGTCGTCGAGGAAGGGCAGATCGCGCAGATAGAGGACCAGGTCGTGCTTGAGGAACTTGATGTCCTTGTGCAGCTTGAGTTCGTCCAGGCCGCGCCGGTCCAGCACGGCGTCGATATGGCGGTGGATCTCCAGCCGGTCGCTGAAGTTGTTGATCTCATGGCGGCGGTTGCTGATCGATTTGGCTGTGCTCCTCTCCGCCACATGCCAGAAGTAGACCGTGTTGGGGATCAGGGTGATCCGCTGCGCGGCGAGATAGGCCTGCGCCGAGAACAGCAGGTCCTCGTAGTGGATGCCGCGGGGGAAGGTGAGCCCGTGCTCGGTGAGGAAGGCGCGGCGGTAGCACTTGTTGGTGGACAGCGTGTCGAAGACGAAGAGGTCCGGCAGTTCCGCGACGGACTCCACGGTGCGTGTGGACCGGTACAGCCAGGGGTACCAGGGGGTCCTCTTGCCGTGCCGGCTGTCGGTGTGCACCCGGACGCAGAGGCCGGAGACCAGATCGGCGCCGGTGCGGTCGGCCGCCTCCAGCAGGTTGCGGCAGGCGTTGGGTTCGAGGGTGTCGTCGCTGTCCAGGAACATGACATAGCGGCCGCGGGCCAGGGCCATGCCCCGGTTGCGGGGCTCTCCGCAGCCGCCGCTGTTCTGGTCCAGCCGGATCGCCCGCACCCGGCCGGGGTGGCGGGCCTGGAGTTCTCGCGCGACCTCGTAGGACCGGTCGGTCGAACAGTCGTCGGCGATGATCACTTCCACCCGGCGCAGCGTCTGGTCGAGGACGGAGCGTACGGCGGCCGGGAGGCGCGGGGCGTCGTTGTAGACGATGACGACGACGCTGATGTCCGGCTCCGCGTGCGGGGTGGGCGCCGTGTCCCCGGCAGGCCGTGGGTCGGCGCCCGGCTGTCCGTCGGCGGGGGTGAGGGCGCTGCGGGCGGTGGCCTTTTCGGAAAAGTCGTTCATCGCATGATCCAGTGGGGAGGGGTGGAGGATCCCCTTCCCGGTGGGCCGCCGGTGTACCTCCGGCGCGTCCGAGCAGACGCATTCCTTCACCTGTTCGTCTGACCCGGGGCCGGTTGACGTTCCGTCAGCCGTGGTGGACGCCGGCACCTTCCACCGGCCCGAGGGGAATCT
The DNA here is from genome assembly GCF_008704995.1 of Streptomyces nodosus. NCBI lineage: Bacteria > Bacillati > Actinomycetota > Actinomycetes > Kitasatosporales > Streptomycetaceae > Streptomyces > Streptomyces nodosus. Next base: position 7,276,859 of record NZ_CP023747.1, on the reverse strand, counting down.
CACGGCGACGGCGCACGTTCACCCGGCATGGCGATCATCCACAGGACCACCTTGACCCCCACCAAACTGGAGCTCCTCACCGCCTGGCTTCCCTCCCGGCCCTGGTATCCCGGTACGGACGGCGCGCCGGTGCTGTCCAGGAACGGCGGGTTCCGGCTGGACGACCCGCAGGGTGAGGTCGGAATCGAGTTCCTGGTGGTCACCGATGTGTCCGGTGGAGAGCCGGTCTCCTGCCTAGTGCCGCTCAGCTACCGCGGCGCGCCCCTCGAGGGAGCCGAGGAGGCGCTCATCGGCACCTCCGAGCACGGGGTACTGGGGCGGCGGTGGATCTACGACGGTGCACACGACCCGGTCCTGGTCGCCGAGTTGCTCGCGCTGCTGCAGAACCGTGCCGAACCCCAGGCGCAGAGCCTGAGCGACACCCCCGACCCGACCGTCGTGGTCCACTTCGACGGCACCGGCACGGAGGTCGTGGCCGGGGCGGTGCCGGCGGCCGTGGCCGAGGGGCCCGACGGCACCCGGGTCACGCTGGAGGGCGACCGGCGGCCGACCCTCCGGGTCACACGGGTACTGCGGCCCGCCGACGGTCCCCCGTCCGACGCCTCCGGCCATGTCACCGCGGGCTGGCGTGCCCCCGACGGCGGCGAACTGCGCGCGGTGTTCGCCTCGCTGGTCACCACCGGATCCTGAGCCGGGGCCGGGCCGCCGCGCATGCCCTCGGCGGGGCACGGCGGCCCGGGTGAGGCGGGCTCCGGCCGTCGACGGGGGCTACAGCGGCTCGGGGCGAGTGGCCTGCTGCCGTACCGCCTGCCGGAAGGCGGTGTTCACGGCGAGCAGACCGCCGTCCACGCACAGGGTGGTGCCCGTGATCCACGCGGCGTCCCGGGAGGCGAGGAAGGCGACGGCGGCCGCGATGTCCTCCGGTTCGCCGACCCGGCCCAGCGGATACAGCTCCCCCGCGGCGGCGAGTTCCGCCTCACGGCCCTCCCAGGCGGTGGTGCGGACCGTGCCGGGCGCCACCAGATTGACGCGGACGCCGCGCGGGGCGGCATGCCCGGCGAGGGTGCAGGTGAGCGACATCAGGCCCGCCTTGGCCGCGCTGTAGGCGTGGTTGCCGAAGTCCTGGATGCCGTTCACGGAGCCGATGTTGACGATGGCTCCGCGTCCCGAGGCCACCAGGTGCGGGAGGGCCGCGCGGCTGCAGCGGTAGGCGCCGGACAGGGTGAGGTCGATGTCCCGCGCCCACACCTCGTCCGGGTCGTCCTCGAAGAGCGGGGTGTCCGGGGTGCAGCCGTACGCGTTGTTGACGAGCACGTCCAGCGCGCCGAAGGCGCCCACGGCGTGGGCGACGGCCGCCTCCACCGACGTACGGTCCGCGACGTCGCAGCGGAAGGCCTCGGCCCACGCCCCGGACCCACGCACCGCCGCCGCGGTCTTCTCGGCCTGCGCGAGGTCCACATCGGTGACAAGCACCCGCGCGCCCTCCTGCGCGAACCGCCGCGCGGTCGCCGCGCCGATGCCGCGCGCCGCACCGGTGATCAGAACCCCGTACCCCTGAAACCGCGTCATCCGCTCCATGTCACCGACGCTAACAGCGCGGTCCCTCGGTGACATCGGTCCGTTCGCGGTCTCCTCGGGTGAGGCGCGGGTGACCGGGAACTCCTGGTCCTCGGCGGGCGGTTCGGGGCGGCGGGGCGTGGACGACCGCCCCGCCGCCCGTCCCCGGCGCGGGGTCAGTGGCCGCTGATCGGGTGCGGCCGATAGGACTCCTCCAGCGTCCGGACCTCCTTGTCGGTGAGCGCCAGGCCGACCGCCGCCACCGCGTCGTCGATGTGACCCGGCTTGGTGACCCCGACGATGGGCGCGGCCATCGTGCTCTTCCGCAGCAGCCAGGCGAGGGCAATCCGGGCACGGGGGACGCCCCGTTCGGCGGCGACCGCGGCCACCGCCTCGACCGTGGCGCGGTCGCCCTCCTGGTAGAGCCGCCCGCCGAACTCGTCGGTGCGGCTGCGTTCGGTGATCTCGTCCCAGTCCCGGGTGAGGCGACCGCGGGCCAGCGGGCTCCAGGGCAGCACCCCGACGCCCTGGTCCGCGCAGAGCGGCAGCATCTCGCGCTCCTCCTCGCGGTAGAGGAGGTTGTAGTGGTTCTGCATCGAGACGAACCGCGTCCAGCCGTTCAGCCGGGCCGTGTACTGGGCCTTGGAGAACTGCCAGGCGTACATCGAACTCGCCCCGATGTAGCGGGCCTTGCCGGCCTTGACCACATCGTGCAGGGCCTCCATGGTCTCCTCGACCGGGGTGACGGGGTCCCAGCGGTGGATCTGGTAGAGGTCGACATGGTCGGTGCCGAGCCGGCGCAGACTGTGGTCGATCTCCGTCATGATCACCTTGCGGGACAGCCCGCCGCCGTTGGGCCCGGACCGCATCCGGCCGTGCACCTTGGTCGCCAGCACGATCTCGTCACGGCGGGCATACTCGGCGAGCGCCCGTCCGACGATCTCCTCGCTGGTACCGTCCGAATAGACGTTCGCCGTGTCGAAGAAGGTGATGCCGGCCTCCAGGGCCCGGCGGATCAAGGGACGGGACGCCTCCTCGTCGAGGGTCCAGGTGTGGTTGCCGCGGTCGGGGATGCCGAAACTCATACAGCCCAGGCAGATCCGGGACACGTCGAGACCCGTCGAACCGAGCTTCACGTACTCCATGCGCCTCCTGCTTTCCCTCGGGGCGGGGCAGGACGCCGCGGACCGCACGAGCACGGCGCGACGGCGCCGTCTCCCCCGACGACGTGATCGCTGCCCACCCTAAGGCCCCGGCCGCCGCATCGGGCCGTGTCCGCCCCGCGGGTACCGGCATCCGGACGCCCCGTCACCTCACCGGTAGCCGCTCACGTCCGCCGGTCGCCCGGGGTCCTGGACCTCGACCAGATAACGCCAGGCATCGGGCCGGCTGCCGTCCCGGTCCGTGAAGCCGTACTCCCGTGCGAGCTGCCCGCTGGAGAGGGAGCCCCCGTTCCAGCGGGACACCCCGGGGTCCGCGGCGAGCGCGGCGACGGCGCGGCCGACGAAGTACGGGCTCTCGGAGATGGCGAAGTGCGGCTCGCGCTCCAGGGCGTCGCGCCAGTTCCCCTCCGCCACCCCGAACAGGTCGAGCATCAGCTCGGACCGCATCCAGCCGGGGGTCAGCGCGAGGGCGGTGGCCCCGCGCGGCCCGAGTTCCTGCCCGAGCGCGAACGCCATGCGCAGCACCGCCGCCTTGGCCAGGTCGTAGAAGAAGGAGACCCGGTAGGTGTCGCGGTTGTACTCGGCCGTGCCGTCGGTCATCTCGACGACCAGACCGCCGGGTCGGCGCAGCAGCAGGGGCAGCGCATGGTGGCTGGTGATGGCGTGGGTGTCCACGGCGAGCCGCAGCAGACGCAGCCCGCCGTCGAGGTCGTGCTCCCACACCGGGGTGTCCCATGCGAAGAGCTTCTCGCCGCCCCAGATGTCGTTGACGAGGACGTCCAGGCGCCCCTGCTCGTCGTCGACCCGGTCCACCAGGGCACGCACCTCGGCGGGGACCAGATGGTCGGTGGGTACGGCGATGCCGTGTCCGCCCGCCGCGGTCACCAATTCTGCGGTGTCCTCGACGGTCTCGGGCCGGTCGTACTCGGAGCGCCGTTCGCGGGTGCTGCGCCCGGTCACATAGACCGTGGCTCCGGCCGCGCCCAGCTCCACGGCGATCCCCCGACCCGCGCCCCGGGTCGCCCCGGCGACCAGGGCGACCTTGCCCTCCAACGACCTCGACATATGTCCGACCTCCGCGCTCGTGGAACCCCTCCGAGGAGGATGGCGCGGAAGCCGGACATCTTCTGTCGTGTTTTCCGCCCGTCGTCCGATGACGCTCCCTCAGGTGCGTCATCGGGCGTGCCTCGGGGCGCCTTCAGACGTCGCTCGAGACGTCGCTTCGGGCGGTGGTCCGGTGCGGGGCCGGATCAGTGGCCGCGGGCGATCCACTCCTCCAGGTGGGGTGCCTCGGCGCCGATGGTGGTGGTGTCGCCGTGTCCCGTGCGAACCACCGTGTCGGGCGGCAGGGTCAGCAGCCGTTCACGGATCGACTCGACGATCGTCGGGAAGTGGGAGTACGAGCGTCCGGTGGCGCCCGGACCGCCCTGGAAAAGGGTGTCGCCGGTGAACACCGTGCCGAGTCCCGCGTCGTAGAGGCAGACCGCGCCGGGTGCGTGGCCGGGGGTGTGCAGGACCGTGAGGTCGGTGCCCGCCGCCTCGATGACCTGGCCGTCGGCCAGCCAGTGGTCGGGGAGGCGGTCGGGGTGGGTCATCTTCCACAGCGGCAGATCGTCCGGGTGCAGCCAGATCGCCGCGCCCGTCCGGTCGGCGAGCGCGGGGGCCGCGTCGATGTGGTCGTTGTGGGCATGGGTGCAGATGATGGCCCGCAGCCGGCGGTCGCCGACGGCCTCGGCGATCGCGTCGGCGTCATGGGCAGCATCGATGACGACGGCCTCGTGGTCGTCGCCGACGATCCAGACGTTGTTGTCGACGTCCCAGGTGCCGCCGTCCAGGGAGAAGGTGCCGGAGGTGACCAGATGGTCGATGCGCGCGGTCATCACAGCATCACCACCGAACGCAGCACATCGCCGTGGTGCATCCGCTCGAAGGCCTTCTCGACCTCGTCGAGGGCGATGGTCTCGGTCACGAACTTCTCCAGCGGCAGCCGCCCCTGCAGATGCAGGTCGATCAGCATGGGGAAGTCGCGGGAGGGCAGACAGTCGCCGTACCAGGAGGACTTCAGGGCGCCGCCGCGACCGAAGACGTCGAGCAGCGGCAGCTCCAGCTTCATCTCGGGGGTGGGAACGCCGACCAGGACGACGGTGCCGGCCAGGTCGCGGGCGTAGAAGGCCTGCCGGTAGGTCTCCGGGCGGCCGACCGCCTCGATGACCACATCGGCGCCGAAGCCGCCGGTCAGCTCGCGGATCGCCTCGACGGGGTCGTTCTCCTTGGAGTTGACGGTGTGGGTCGCGCCCAGTTCCTTGGCCGTGGAGAGCTTGCGGTCGTCGATGTCCACGGCGATGATCTTCGCCGCGCCCGCCAGGGCCGATCCGGCGATCGCCGCGTCGCCGACGCCGCCGCAGCCGATGACCGCGACCGAGTCGCCCCGGCCGACGCCTCCGGTGTTGATGGCGGCGCCGATGCCCGCCATCACACCGCAGCCGAGGAGGCCCGCGACGGCCGGGGCGGCCGACGGGTCGACCTTGGTGCACTGCCCGGCCGCCACCAGCGTCTTCTCCGCGAAGGCGCCGATACCGAGGGCCGGGGAGAGTTCCTGGCCGGTGGAGGCGAGCGTCATCTTCTGCTTGGCGTTGTGGGTGTCGAAGCAGTACCAGGGGCGTCCGCGTCGGCAGGCCCGGCACATGCCGCACACCGCGCGCCAGTTGAGGATCACGAAGTCGCCTGGGGCGACGTCGCCGACACCCTCGCCCACCGACTCGACGATCCCGGCCGCCTCATGGCCGAGCAGGAACGGGAACTCGTCGTTGATGCCGCCCTGTTTGTAATGCAGGTCGGTGTGACAGACGCCGCAGGCCTGGATCCGTACCACCGCCTCACCGGGCCCCGGGTCCGGTACGACGATGGTCTCGACCCGGACCGGCTCATCCTTGCCTGGGGCGATCACGCCGCGTACTTCCTGCGCCATGGTGCTGCTGCCTTCCGTAGGTGTGGCGGGCGCCTCGGGCGCCTCGTCGGGGCCATGGTGGCCCTCGCACATGATCCCCGTGCGACGGGCACTTCGTCCGCAGGTGTCGCGCGCGCCGGACGACGGTCCGGCTTCCGGCGGGGGTGCGCGCGGAGCGCACCCGGGTGGGCCCCATGACACCGTGACCGTAGGCCGAACGCCTCCGACCCGCAAGATCACCGTGAGTGCCGCGGTGGCGGCGACGCGTGCCGGGCGGGAGCGGCGGGCCGGGGCCGCCCGTCGGCGGAGCGGCGGGTCAGGCCTCGGGGAGCGCGTCCGCGAGGGAACCCGGGGCGGCCTCGGCCTCCGTCTCGGCGTAGGCGAGGAAGTCGTCGACCATACGGTGGAAGAGGACGGCCAACTGCCCCAGGTCCTCGGGCGACCATGCGGCCAGCGCCGCCTGCATCCCACGGACGCCCGCGTCCCGGATCCGTTTGCTGGCCCCCTGGCCGAGCGGGGTGAGCTCGATGCGCTGGGCGCGGCGGTCGTCCGGGTCGGGGACCCGGGAGACATACCCCGCCTTCTCCAACTGCTGCACCTGCCGGGTCACATGGGAGGCCTCCACGCCGAGCCGGTGGGCCAGCTCCCCCGGGCGCAGCGGCTCCGAGTCGGAGATCTGCCGCAGCAGCACCACCGCCGCGCGGTCCAGCGGCACCCCGGCCAGTGCCATCAGCCGGTCGTGCTGCCGGGTGCGCGTGCTCAGATAGCTGACGCGATAAAGCGCTCGCTCGATCTCGCTCACTTCCGGCGAGGCGGGGTCTGAGGACGGCTGTGGAGTGCGCATACTCACCAGCCTATCATATCGTTGCCTGACTCAAGTAACTTTCTGTCACCCTCGCGGGAACGGGACCGCCGGGGCGGGCGACACCCGGACCCCGCCCCGCCGGGAGGAGCGCAGCGCGGCGAGCCCGATGAAGACCATGGACGACACTCCGGCCAGCGCGAAGGCGGTGAAGCCCCAGTCGCCGTGGTGCGTGGCGAGCAGCTGTCCGCCGAGCCAGGGGCCGAAGACGGCGCCGAAGCGGCCCATGCCGGAGGTCCAGCCGACGGCGGTGGCACGGTTGGCCGGGGGCGAGCCGATGGACACCGTGGCGTAGATCATGGTCTGTGCGCTGTTGAGGAACACCCCGGTGAGAAAGACGACCAGGAAGGTCACGCCCAGCGGCATCCGTGCGCTGAGCAGGAAGACCCCGGCGGCGGTGAGTGCGAACCAGATGGCGGAGATACGCGGGGCGCCGAAGCGGTCCGAGGCGCGGCCGGCGATCAGCATGCCCACGATGCCGCCGAGGTTGAAGAGCACCACGAAGGTCAGGGCGGAGCCGAGGTTGTAGCCCTCGTTGCGCATCAGGGTGGGCAGCCAGGTGGCGACGCCGTAGACGAGCAGCAGTCCGCCGAAGGAGGCCAGCCAGTACAGCAGGGTCTGGACCCACTCGCGGCCGCGGAACAGTTCGGCCAGGGCGTTCCAGCGGTCGCCCGGGGCGGTCCGGCCCGCGGCTGCGGGCAGTTCGATCTCATAGCGGTCGGCCAGGGCGCGGGCCTCCTCGGCACGGCCCTTGGCGACCAGGAAACTCAGCGACTCGGGCAGGGCCTTGGCGAGCACCGGGGCGAAGAGCAGCGGAAGGACGCACACCCAGAACGCGGCGCGCCAGCCGGCCGGTTCCACCAGCCACTTGGCCACATAGGCGGAGAGGATGCCGCCCGCATGGTGGGCGGTCATCAGCGCGCCGACGGTGAGGGCGACGCGGCCGCCCCGGGCGTAGTCGGAGACCATGCTGATCGCCGTGGGCAGCAGTCCGCCGAGGCCGACGCCGGCCAGGGTGCGGCCGAGGCCGAAGACCGCGACGCCGCCCGAGAGCGCGCACACCGCGGAGGCCAGGGAGAACAGCGTCAGACAGACGACCATCAGCTTCTTGCGGCCGATGCGGTCGGCCACCGTGCCTGCCGTCAGGGCGCCCACCAGCATGCCGAAGGTGGCATAGCTGCCGAGGTCGCCGGCCTGGCCGGGAGTGATCCCGAGGGCCTTCTGCTCCAGCATGTGGGGCAGGGAACCGGACGCCACCGTCGCCTTCTTCACCGACTATCTGGGACTCACGGTGAACGGGCGGCACGGTGACACGGTCTATCTGCGGACCTTCGACGACTATGAGCACCACAAGCCTGGCCGTCACCGCCCGCGACCGGCCCGGACTCGGCCGGCTCGCCCTGCGCGCCTCAGGCGAGGAGGCCCTCCACCGCCGAGTGAGGGCGATCGAGGAGGCGGGCGGTACGGGCCGCTGGGTCGAGGACGAGCCCGGCATCGGCAGGCTCTTCAACTGTTGCGTGCTTCGCTTATGGATCCTGGTTGATGCTGCGTAGCAGGGTTGTCGTGGATTTGTAGACAGCCTGATGGCGTGTCATGCGATGGTGTGGGGTTCATGCTGGTTCGGGCTGTCTGGTGATGCGGCGGTCGTAGGGTCCGTGGTCATGGAGCTTCTTCGTTTGGCGGTGGCCGCGCGCAGGGTGGGTGTGCACCCGGGGACACTGCGGCTGTGGGCGAACGAGGGCAAGGTTGCGGCGGTGTGGGTGGGCCGGGAACGGCGTTTTTCCGTTGAGGCGTTGGACGCGTTGGCGGGGAGTGCGGCGTCGGTCGAGCGGCGTGAGGCGCTGTATGTTCGGGTTTCGGGTACCAGTGGGCAGGAGTCGTCGCTGGCTGCGCAGGAGGCGGAGCTGCGGGCCTCGGCTTCGGGTGTGGTGGTCGCGGTGGTCCGGGACCGGGGCCTCGGGGTTGCGGGAGTCGCGTCCGGGGCTTGACCGGCTGCTGAAGCGGGCTGCGGCGGGGGAGTTCACTCATGTACGGGTCACGCATCGTGACCGCCTGGCCCGGTTCGGTGCGGCTTGGCTGATCGAGGTGCTGGCTCATCGCGGGGTGGCGGTCGAGGTCCTGCATGCCAGGGGTACGGCCGGGGGGATGGAAGAGTTGCTGGACGACTTCATGTCCCTGGTGGCCACCTTCGCTGGACGGATGTACGGGCTGCGCTCGCGGGAGGCGCGGCGGCGGTTGCTGGCCGAGGCCGGCGAGAGAATGGGCGCTTCTGGGTCCGGTAGGGGCATCGGAGGTCCAGGAGGCCCTGCTGCGCCCGAAGCCGAAGCTGTGCGGGCGGGGGGTGGCTGTGGCTAGGTTGACGGCGACGGCGACGTGTACCGCTTTCCGGGCCGTCGTCGAGGACGGCGGGCACAGGGTCGGGCAGCGGGTGCTGTACGAACGGGTGGGTTTCCTGGCCGGCTTGTGCCGGGACCTCACCGCCCGGCTGGTCGCGGCCCGGTGGGACGAGACATCGCTGGAGGTGCTGGCCGCTGGGGTGGACGAGCGGGGCAAGGCGCTGCCGGCCAAGGGCTGGATGGCACTGCGCCGCCTGGGCTGGAACACTCCTGGCCCGGCTTCTGCTCCTGCTCCTGCTCCTGCTCCTGCTCCTGCTCCTGCTCCTGCTCCTGCTCCTGCTGAGTGTGCTGGGGCTGGTGGGATGGTGGTGTATGTGTCGGACCGGGTGCGGCGGGCTGGTGAGGAGCAGGCTGCCCGCGCGCTGCGTCTGGCCCTGCATCATCGGGCCGTGGTCGGGGCGCTGCTGGCGACGTGGCCCGCCGATCCCTCCCGGCGTACCCGGGCGGAGTGGACGACCCTGCGGGAGGTGCTGCCCGCCGGGACGAGTGCGGCTGAGATCCGTAACCGGACCCGGCAGATCCGCGACTTCGCCCGCGCTCATGACGGGTGCCTGCCCGCGGGCCTGTGCGAGCTGGAGGAGCCCCCGGCGGTGGCCGCTGTGGTACTGCTGGCGGCGATGGACCGCCAGCAGACCTCCCTGGAACGCGTGGGCGATGCAGGGGCCCGGCTGCGGGTGAAGCTCCCGCTCTGTGCCGCGCCCGCCTCCCGCCGCGACTGGGCCTGGCACGTCATCGACCTGCGTCTGCCGGTCACCGTCGAGGCGGACGCGGCCCTGCACTCCCCGACCCTGCGCCCCACCCGCACCGGGCGTATCGCGGTGGACCTGCCGCACTCACGGCCGGTGGCCACCGGCGAAGCCACCGGACATACCGTGGCGGTCGGTTTCGACTGGGGAGTGAACACCCTGCTGACCGGCACGGTGGGCCGCCTGACCGGGGGCGGCGCCACGGCACGGGTCCTCACGGACGGCCGTCCCCTGATCTACGACGCCACCGCGATCAGCGCGAAACTGCACCGGCTGCGCACCCACCGCGAACACCTTGCAGCCAAACGCGACCACTACCGGGCACTGACGACCGGCCTGGGCACCGCGCACCGCGCCCGGGACGAACTCCTTGACCGGACGGCGTCGCTGGAGCGCGAGCATGCACGGGTCTGCGCCCGCATCCGCCACCTCAATGACGCGCTGGCCTGGTCCGCCGCCCGCTGGGCCGTCGACCAGGCAGCCGCGCTCGGCGCGTCCGTGATCTACCTCGAAGACCTGGCCACCCTGGAAACCCGCGGCAGGCGCCGGGGCAACGCCCGGCTGTCCGGGCAGATCCGCGGCACCCTCGCCGAAGCGATCCGGCACCTGGCCGCCAAGAGGGGCCTGACCGTCGCCGCGGTTCCCGCGCGCGGCACCTCCGCCCTGTGCCCACGGTGCCTGGCAACACTGGGCCACCACCCCGCCCCCGACCGGCTCGGCGAACGCGGATGGAAATGGGCTCACTGCACCGGCTGCGACCTGTCCCTGGACCGCGACCACGCCGCCGCCCGACGCATCGTCTCCCGCGGCCTGCTCGCCCAAACCCACACCCTCACCCAGCGTGCCACCGGCACCCGCACCATCCACACCACCGTCGACGGCCCCGTCACCGTGGCGCGCCGACCGAAGAAGACCACCCGCCGCATGCGCCACGCCCACCGCGCACAAACCCTCCCCGTCCAGCCGGCCGGACCAAAGACCACCCCGGCCAAAGCCCGCCCCACACCGACCCGCCGACCGAAGACCACCCGCCGTACGCCAGAAGTACGTACGGTCCCCGCCACCACCCCCACCGGGGCGGTAAAGCGTCCGGCGGGGCATGACACCCAGACACCCACCCCCTTCCCGGGGCAGGCGCCAGGTCATGGAGCACCCGCCCCCCGCCGCCCGGAACAACCCCTTCCAGGCAGCGGGAGACGGCTCTCACACGAAACCTGTCGACAGCGCACCCGCGCCGCCGAGCGGACCGGCTTCCACCACACGCACGCCACCGAAGTCCACCCCCTCACCCCGAGGTTCGGACCCCACCGTGACGGCACACGGCCACGCCGCGCCCGAAAAGCCTGAAACCCTCAGGCACACACAGAGTTTCCGAGACGCTCTATGTCACCACCGACCCCGACGGGCACGAGCACGCGCTCTACTGGGAGAGCGAGCACTACCGGGCCCCCGACGCTCTCAGACCCGCGCTGAAGAACCAGCCGCAGGCCAAGCCCGACCGGGGCGTGGGCGTGCGCCGCCTGGACCACATCAACTTCCTGGCCTCCGATGTGCTCGCCAACGCCGAGTTCCAGCAACAGATGCTGGGCGCCCGGCCCACCGAGCAGATCCGGCTGGACAGCGGCAGGATCGCGGCCCGCTGGCTGACCTTCACCGACAAGTCCTACGACGTCGTCTACACCGAGGACTGGACGGGCTCCAGCGGTCGGCTGCACCACATCGCCTTCGCCACCGACACCCGCGAGGACATCCTGCGCGCCGCCGATCTCGCCATCGACACCGGCGTGTTCATCGAGACCGGACCCCACAAGCACGCCATCCAGCAGACGTTCTTCCTGTACGTCACGATTGTCAACAATTTTGTCCTCCATATTGGCCCTGGAGTCCTAGCTCAGACACCAGCCGCAAACTAGCCGGATGATCACGTGCTCGCCGCTGTGGCGGCCTGTTCGTCGTGCTCCCGCAGCATCCGCATGACGGTGGCAGGCGAGGGGTGCTGGCCCTTCTTCTTCCCGGTGGTGATGACGAGCCGGGCCGCGATGTCGCGCAGGCTCATTTCTTGGTCGCGCAGGTGGAGGGCCATGGACAGCATGTCGTCGTCGGTGACGCCAGCGCCGCCGATGGTCTTGCCGCGCTTACGGGCGGACTCGTGGCCTTCGAGGGTGCGGTCGCGGATGTACTCACGCTCCATCCCGGACATGGCCGCGAGCACCGTGAAGACGATGCCGGAGGGGTCGTGCGAGCCTTTCAGCTCACCGGTGAGGAACTCCAGGCCGACGTCGCTCGCCTTCAGCTCCTCGGCGAGCATGGCGAGTTCGATGCCGCGGCCGAGCCGTTTGTGTTCGCGGACGACGAGGGTCACGGCGACGCCGGAGGAGCGGATCTCCCCGGCGAGCTTCACGGCGGCCTCCAGCTCGGGGCGCTTGGTGGCGCGGGTGGAGATCTTCTCGGAGAAGACCCGGGTGACCCCGGCCTCGCCGAGCGAGTCGAGTTGTGCGTCGAGGGACTGCCGGGCGGTCGATGCGCGGGCGTAGCCGAGGCGGACGTGGCCGACCGGTTCGGCGCCGGCGCGCACGGGCCCGGGCAGTTCGGTCCACGCCGAGCCTGGCTTACGTACGGCGGGAGTCGGCACGCTCAGGGCCTTGGCGAGTTGGGGCACGAGGCGGAAGCGGGCTGTGTGGTACTGGATGGCCACCTTGCCTTTGCCGGTCTGGCACGGGGAGCCCGCCGGGGCGGCGCAGGTGGACATCGGGCAGTCGTGCGATTCCACGCGCTTGAAGTCGTCGCTCACGACCCCGGACTGTTTCATGAGGGTGTTTCAGGTGTCCAGTTGTTTGCAACAACTCATGAAACATGATCGCCGCAGGTGACCGACGTCCCGGCTGGGTGTTTCATGAGCGACCGCCTACGAAACGAACTACTGCAAGCAGTGCGGAGCCGGCGAAGTCTTGCTCAGACACTGCATGCTGATGGGGGCTCGGCGAAGGCGCCGGCGGCTGCGGCGAGGGCGGCGGTTCTGGCTGCATGGCCGGGCAGTTGCGGGTCGGATGTCGTGCGGAGGAGCACCAGTTGGTGGTACAGCGGTGCGGTGGCCGCGATGAGCAGTTGCCGGGCGTCAGTGTGCGGCGGTAGTTCGCCGTGCCGGACGGCCCGGCTGACGATGATTTCGCAGCGGGCGTACCGGTCCTCCCAGAGCCGCTGTTGGGCCTCGGCGGCTTTCTCGGAGCGGAACGAGGCGGCGATCAGTGCTGCCATGATCGGTGGCTGTGCAGTCAGGGCTGTGTGGATCTCCTGGTTCAGTGCTGCCAGGTCGCTTTCCAATGAGCCGGTGTCCGGTGGCTGCCAGTCGTCATCGGACGCCGCGTCGAGAACGTCGGCGAGCAGGCCGCCGACGTCCCCCCAGCGCCGGTACACCGTTGTGCGGTGCACGCCGGCGCGGGCGGCGACGGCGTCGGTGGTGAGCCCGTCATAACCGTGTTCGCCAAGTTCGGCGACGACTGCGTCGAGCACCTGCTGACGAATACGGGCGGTGCGACCCCCGGGTCGGCGGCGGGTCGGCGGCGGAGGGGTGGCTTCCGGTCCTGGGTCTGTGGGAGTCATCGCTGAATACCTTTGCTCGGGCGTCGTCGCTATGGCAAGATCTTAAAGCAGCAGTTGTCGCACTAGTGGAGTGATCGATGCTCTTCCGAAGCGTTCGCCCGGCCGCGCAACCCTCGACGGCCGCCTCGTTCTCGAATGCTTTGGAGTCTCTGCATGCCCACACAGTTCACTGCACTCGCCATCAGCAAGTCCTTCGACGGCAGGCTCGTTCTTGACTCGGTGACCTGCTCGCTCGCCGCGGGCGAGCGCACCGGGGTCATCGGTGAGAACGGATCGGGCAAGACAACCTTGCTGCGCCTGTTCGCCGGGCGTGAACGGCCCGACCAGGGCGAGGTGGTCGTCCAGGCCACCGGCGGGGTCGGCTACTTCGCCCAGGACGAGCAACTGGCGGCGCAGGCGACGGTCCAGCAGGTCATCGACCGGGGGCTGAGCGATCTGCGTGCGGTCGAGCAGCGAATGCGCCGTCTGGAGACCGCGATGGCCGACGGTGACGAGTCCGGCATGGCCGAATACGGCGAACTGCTCACGGTCTTCGAGGTGCGCGGCGGCTTCGACGCCGACGCCCGCGTGGAACGTGCCCTGTACGGACTGGGCCTGGGGCTGGTGGGCCGTGACCGTACGGTGGGCAGCTTGTCCGGCGGAGAACGGGTCAGGTTACGACTGGCGGCCTGCCTGGCGGCGGCGCCGGAGGTGCTACTGCTGGACGAGCCGACCAACCATCTCGACGACGGTGCCCTGAGCTGGCTGGAAGAGCACCTGCGCGCACGGCGGGGCACCACCGTGACGGTCTCCCACGACCGCGTCTTCCTCGAACGGGTTGCGACCAGCCTGTTGGAGGTGGACGGCGACACGCGTCGCGTGGTGCGGTACGGCAACGGCTACACCGGTTACCTCGCCGAGAAGGCGGCTGCCCGGCAGCGCTGGGCCCAGGCGTACGACCAGTGGCGGGCCGACATCGACCGGCTCCGCGAGGCAGCCGCGACCACCGCCCGCCAGGTGGCCCCCGGCCGTCCGATGAAGGACGGCAACAAGTTGGCCTACAACCGGGCAGGCGGCCGCGTGCAGCAATCGCTGGCCAGCCGGGTGCGCAACGCCGAGGAACGGCTGCGCCGCCTCCTTGCCGACCCGGTTCCGCCCCCGCCGGAGCCACTGCGCTTCACCCCCGTACTGCGGACCCGCCGCCTACAGGGCGTCGTACTCGACGCCGCCGACATCGCCGTCACGGATCGGCTTGCCCGTACCTGCCTGTCCGTCACGGCGGGCCAGCGCCTGCTGATCACAGGACCGAACGGAGCGGGCAAGAGCACCCTGCTGCGCGTCCTGGCCGGGGACATCACTCCCGACAGCGGAAGCGTCACCTGCCGCGGCAGGATCGGCTACCTCCCCCAAGAACCGCGGCCTGAGGAACCGGCCGAGACCGTGCTGGCCGCCTTCGCCCGTGGCCGGACAGGAGAGGCCGCCGGACACGCCGGACAACTACTGTCCCTCGGTCTGTTCGACCGCGAACAGCTCGCGGTGCCAGTCGGCCGGCTGTCCACCGGGCAGCTGCAGCGTCTGGCCCTGGCGCGATTACTCAGTGCGCCATCGGATGTCCTGTTGCTCGACGAACCTACCAACCATCTCTCGCCCGCCCTCGCCGAGGAGCTGGAAACCGCTCTGAGCGGGTACGACGGCACGCTCGTCATCGTCAGCCATGACCGCGGGCTGCGTCGGCACTGGCGGGGCGCCCATCTGGCCTTACAGGCGACAGATACGTCCGCCGCCACGTGCTGAGGTCCTCCGGCCCCGCAGACATCGCTCAGGAAGGATGAAATTCGTAATGCCGCCTGTTCCCGCCGACCCGACCGTGGTGCACCCGATGCCCGAGCAGCCGCGAGTGGTGCTGCTGAAACCGCTGATCACCTCGCCGCTGATAGAGGTCGGAGACTTCTCCTACTACGACGACCCCGATGACCCGACCGCCTTCGAGACCCGCAACGTGCTGTACCACTACGGGCCGGAAAAGCTGGTCATCGGCAAGTTCTGCGCACTGGGCGAGGGCGTGCGGTTCATCATGAACGGCGCCAACCACCGCATGGACGGCCCCTCCACGTTCCCCTTCCCGATCATGGGCGGTTCCTGGGCCGAACACTTCGACCTCATCACCGGCCTGCCCGGACGAGGCGACACCGCGGTGGGCCATGACGTCTGGTTCGGCTACCGGGCCACGGTGATGCCCGGCGTCCGCATCGGCCACGGAGCGATCATCGCCTCCGGCTCCGTCGTCGTCGACGACGTCCCCGACTACGGCATCGTCGGCGGCAACCCCGCCCGCCTCATCCGCCGCCGCTACAGCGAAACCGACATCAACCGCCTCCTCGCCCTGGCCTGGTGGGACTGGCCGCTCCAGCACATCACCGAACACATCCGCACGATCATGTCCGGCAGCATCGACGACCTGGAGAACGCGGCACCCGGGCACGTGGAAACCGAACATCTGGACCCAACAACCCCCAGCGCCACGGACCGTTGAACGAACCCGGCCCAGGACGACCTGCGCGGTAACCCGCCCCCTATCCACGATCCACCATTCCAGCACCGAGAATCGAGCTGTCAGCATGCCTGCTTCGCTCCACCACAACCCGATCGCCAACTGGCTTCGCACCCACGCCGTCCCCCTCGACCACCTCGATCCCGAGGCACCACTCGACGATCTGGAGCCGCTGCGCGCCATCATCGGCGACGCACGTGTCGTCGCGATCGGCGAAAGTTCCCACTTCATCAACGAGTTCGCAGCCATGCGAGAGCGCATCCTGCGGTTCCTGGCCGAGCGCTGCGGATTCACCGTCCTGGCCTTCGAGTACGGCTTCAGCGAAGGCTTCCCCCTTGACGCGTGGGCCCAGGGTGAAGGAACGGACGACGACCTGTCGGCGCACCTCGCCGGGACAATCCCCGTGGGAGTCGACGAGCCGCTGCGCTGGATACGCCGGCACAACCGAACCACCTCAACACCGGTGCGCTTCACAGGCATTGACATCCCGGCGGCCGGTGGGTCCTTGCTTCCCGCCCTGGCCCCGGTCGCCGACTACCTGCGCCGGATCGATCCCGAAACCCTGCCGGTCGTCCAGGAGGCGATACGGATCGCCGAATCGTTCGCCGGTGGCTCCGCGGCCGTCGCCGCGCCCGCGTGGGGACGTCTGGCCACCGCCGAACAGGACGCCCTCAGCGCGACCCTGACGCGCCTGCTCATCCGGTTCCGCTCCGTCGAACCGCTGTATGTCTCCCGCGGCGACCAGCACAGCTACGACATCGCCGTGCGCCGACTCGAAGGCGCCTGCCACGCCGACTACACCTTCCGCGCCATGGCCGACCTCTTCGCCGGCAAAGGGCTGACCGCCGACACCTCAGCCCGCGACGTCTACATGGCCGAGTCGGTCCTGTGGCACCTGGGACGCTTCGAACCCGGGACCCGCGTCGTGCTGGCGGCTCACAACGCCCACATCCAGAAGACACCGGTGGCCTTCAACGGTCA
The DNA here is from genome assembly GCF_008704995.1 of Streptomyces nodosus. Classification (NCBI taxonomy): domain Bacteria; kingdom Bacillati; phylum Actinomycetota; class Actinomycetes; order Kitasatosporales; family Streptomycetaceae; genus Streptomyces; species Streptomyces nodosus. The sequence goes on along the minus strand of NZ_CP023747.1, from coordinate 7,260,077 downwards.
CCTCACGGGACTCCCCATGGGACAGCACCTGCACCGCACGCTCGGCGATGACTACTTCGCCCTAGGCCTGGTGAGCACCACCGGACATACCGCGGACATGCCCCGCGACGAGAACACGCCCTTCGGCTTCACCATCGACGCCACCGCGCTGGAGCAGGCCGAACCGGGAAGCATCGAAGCCGCCTTCGCCGACGCCGAACTCGGGCTCAGCATCGCCGATCTCCACCAGGCACGCCGGCACGAGGCAGATCGAAACACCGACCTTGCCCCGGGCCCCGACCGCATCCGGATCCAAAGCGCCTACCTCCACACCCCCATCCTTGAGGCGTTCGACGCCATCCTCCACACCTCGACCTCCACCGTTGCCGACGACCTCAAAAACATGTGACAAGGGCCAATGGCCCGGGCGGTGAGGCCGAGCCAATACACCCGGACCCAGCGCCGGAACCATCCCTCACCGTCCCGGGTGCCGAGTCCGCCGCCGTCTGGTCGGCAGTCCTGGGGGTGCCCGGCGATGTGCTCACCGTGACCGGCCCACGGTGCCCGCCGCGCGGATTCGTTCATCTAGGGGTCGGTGAGGTCGGCGAAGTCCTTCATCGCATCTCCGTGCTCGATCGGTCGGCGGCCTCCGCCGGGGTTCGGGGGCGGGGCATGGTGGCCGGCCCCAGGTCGATGCGCTTGCTCATGTCCAGGCGGAAGGTGCCGTACGGGTTGACGTTCGACCAGAACAGCGCGGTCAGGCCGCGTCGGTCCTCGTCACTCAACTTCTTCGCCCACACCGGTTCGGCCAGGACCTGCTGCATAAGCAGGGTGTTGACGTGCACGAGCGCGGACTGGAGCAGGTGCAGGGCGAGCATCGACGTCTCAGCGTGCTCCTTGTCTGGGCCGGTCAGGGCGCCGTCCTTGCCGTAGTGGAGCACGGTGTTCGCGCTGTTCCAGTTCTCCACGACCTGGAGCCCGCCGTGGATCTCGCGGCGCAGGCCGGGACTGGCCAGGTAGTCGCAGGCGAAGATCGTGCGCACGGCGCGGCCGAGTTCTTCGAGGGCCTGGTAGGTGGGGTGCTTGGGGCCACCGCGGGTGAAGCGCCGCAGTACCTGCTCTGCCTCCGCTGTCCCGAGCCGGAGCACGGTCGCGTACTTCACCATCTGGTCGTACTGCTGCTCGATCAGCTCCCAGCGGATCGGCCGCGTCAGCGAGGCGCCGAGCGCGGGCCAGCCGGGCGGGGCGTCGTCCGGGCGGTACAGGCGGATGCTGCCGATATTCTTCAGCCTCGGCAGCAGGCGGAAGTTGAGCAGTTCGGTAAAGGCGAACCCGACGACGCTCGCACCGTGGGTGTCGACGTAGTTCGACTCGATCTCGGCGTCCGTGCAGTACCGCAGCAGGCCCTCGATCATCGCGGCGACCTCGGACGACGAACAGCTCTTGAGCTGGGAGAAGATGCAGACGTTCTTCCGCTCGACGTGCCAGTAGATCATCACGCCGTTGCCGCCGTAGCGGGCGTGGTACTCGGTCATGAAGTTCGAGGACCAGGACCCGAATTTCTTCGAGTCTGACGCGCACGCGGTGCCGCGGCCCCACCATGCCGTGTCTCGGGCGGCCAAGGTGGAGTTCACCAGCCTGGTGACGGCGGCCCGCAGGTTGTCGACCGTGATGAAGTGCCGCCGGACGTGCCGCAGCGCGGCCTCACTCTCGCCGTGCTCGCCGGTCGCCACGATCGCGCGGATGCCCATGTTCGTGCCCAGGGCAAAGAGGGCCAGCAACAGGCGGCGCTGGAGAACGTCACGCTCGATGCGCTCGTACGCGGCCACCGAGGAGAACTCCTCGGTGAATCCGGTGAGAAAGTCGGCGTTCTTCAGCACGTCCAGGAGGTCCAGGACGCCCCAGCGGCGTGCAACCTCGTCCTTGAGGTCCGCCAGGCCGGTGGGCTCGGCCAGCAGCTCCAGTTTCGGAACGGTGATCCACGGCTCGCCCTTGCGAATGGTGACCTTCACCCCACCCGCGCTGCCGTCCGCGAGCGAGGCGGAGAACCGGTCCAGGCCCGCGGTCATGCGCTTCTTCAGGTCCGCGATGAACGCCCTTGGGTTCAGCGGCTGACGGATCGCGGCGTAGTGCACAGCGCGGGTGGCCTCGAAGTCGCCGGGCAGGTCGTCCTCAGGGTTTCGCCAGCGGGCGGCACCCCCGATGTAGATCTCGCGGCGGCGAACCGCGTCCCACAGCGCGACCAGGACGCACAGCTCGTAGGGGATTCGCTCGACCTTGCCCTTGTCGTCGACGACCGCCTCGCGCCATTCCTTGCGCACCACACCGTCCATGGGTGCCTCATCGCCGACGTCGTAGAAGCGGGTCTTGCCGTCGATGTCGGCGTACTTCTTCAGCAGCTTCATCGCGTCCATCACCGGCCGGTAGGCGGTGTTGTTGCAGTGGAAGCCCAGCGTATTCAGCAGCGGCGGCAGCATCTGCCGGTAGTACGAGCTGTACGACGACCGGAGCGTGGTGCGGACCTTGGCCTTGAAAACCTTCTCGTTCGCCTTTGCCTCGGCCACCAGCTCGCGCAGCGTCTTCTCCCCGACCACCGGGAACAGGGCCCGGCGGACGACCTCGTCGGGCTTGTCGACGGCAGCTGTCGCCAGCTTGAAGGGGATGCCCTCCTTGCCGCGGACTTTCTTCAACTCGGCGGTAAGCTGCCTCTCCACCCGCCGCTCGGCACGAGCGTTGATCTTGTGGACCAGAGCGACCAGCAGGTCAACCAGAGCGTCCGTGATCTCTGCCTGACGGGACGAGCACAGCGCCGCGAGCAGGGTGATCCGTACGTCCTCGCTCGTGTCGCGGAAGTCCGAGGGGTACATCTTGATCGCCCGCGCCCGCCAAGCGGCTACCAGCTTCTCCGAGCAGTCCGCGAACAGCCCGTCAGGCAGCCCGAGCATGCGCACGTCGTTAAGCTTGGTGATCTCCGTCAGGAGGGAGTCCAGGCCGACCGCGCCCGGGTCGCGCTTGAGCGTGGCCAGCAGGGCGGTACCCGCCTCGTTGTCCTCGGCCACCAGGGACAGCAGCCGAGCCGTGCCCGCCTCGCCCAGGCGGCCGATCGTGCGGACGCAGAACGTCTTCTCCCACCTGCCCCGCGCCGCGGCGAGTACCTTCTCGACCCGGGTCCGGCCCGGCGGCTCGATCTTCCGGGCCCGGCACTCCACCAGCAGAGCCTCGCGCTGCCGGTCCTCCACCAGCTCCACCGGACAGACCTCCACAGCCAGCCACTCGGTCAGCGACTTCTCGTCCGCGACCGTCGACGGCCGAAACCCCAGGGCCTCACGGATCTGCTTGCGGTGGTACTCGGCAGTCCGGCCGACCAACGTGTACTTCACGAAGTCGGTGGCCGGGACCTTCACCAGAACGGCGACGTACTCCACCGCGGCCGGCGGGACCTCATCCAGCACATCGGGGAACCGGCCCGCCAGCTCGAAGAACTTCAGCAACAGGCTGAAGCCCAGCCGGGTCGCCCCGCTCTTGTTCGCCACCAGGTCCCAGTCGCCGTCTACCAACGTCCAGTTCGCCAACAGCTCCTCTGGCGACCATCTTTGCCGCACGCCCGCCCCTTTGGCCTCGATCACTCCATCAGACCAACGACGGCGCCCAGGACCCGGAAACGGGGCGAGTCCGGCTACCCGCGACCTACTTTGCGGCTGGTGTCTGAGCTAGGACACCGGGGCCATATTGCCCGCACTTGAGCCCGATCCCGTCCCTGGTCCGTCCCCGGTCCGTCCTGGGTCCGTCCCCGGGCACGACAAGGCCCCCGGCGTTCCCGCCGGGGGCCCAGGGCGTCGTCGCGCCGGATGTACTACGGCAGCAACCCCGTGGCGGGGGCGGCCAGGTCGGTGGCGCGGTGCAACTCGTTGAGGCCCTCGAGTTGCCGGGAGGGCCGCGGAATCTCGTCCTTGTGCTGCGCCGGGATGTCGCTGCGGGCCAGTGAGTCGAGCACGGTGACCGGGTTCGCGCTCCCCGGGTCCGCGGTTCCGGCGGGGGCCGCGGCGGCCATCGGAGCGGCCAGACCCGTGACGCCGACGGCGAGACCGACCGCGGCGACGATACGTCGTGTTGAGATCATGCCCTCAGCAACGGCACCGGGCCCCGGGCGGTCACGGGACGACGTCCGTCCTCACCCGGGAGGCGCACAGGACCCCGCGCCCGACGGGCCGCGGTGTGCCGGGAGCGGGAGCCGCACGTGCGTGGTCCGGACCGCACCCGGCGCCGACGGATGCCCCCCTCCGGTCAGTTCACCTCCGCCGCCTGCCCCGGCATCCTCCGCAGCACCCGCATCAGATAGGTCTCGCGGTCGAGCGGGTCGTGGTCGGTGCGCGGGCGGTCCGGCGGCGCACCGACCGTCACCGCCGCATAGTGGTCGAACTCCGACTCCCACTCGCCCTCGCCATGGGTCGGTCCGGGCAGCGACTGCTCCAGGGCGTGCACCTGGGCCGCCGGCACCCGGCCCGTCAGGACACAGGCATCGCCGAGCAGTTCCGTGGTCCCCGGCACGGCACGCCGCCGGGCGAGCACCGGCAGCAGCGCGCCGAGCGTGTCCGCCGGGGCCCGGACCCGGAAGCGGTGCATCGGCTCGAACACCTGGGTGCCGGCGCACTGCAGCGCGCTCATCACGACCAGGGGGGTCAGGCCCCGGAAGTCCGCTCCGGTGCTGGACATGCTCTTGTCGAAGCCCTGGTGGGCATGGCTCTGGCGCGGGGAGTAGCCGGAGTGCGTCATGGTGACCGTGCAGTCGGTGACCTGCCAGCCGTGCAGGCCCTGCGTCAGGGTCTCGGTCACCGTGTCCTCGACGGCCTTGAAGAAGGCGTACGGCATCGAGCCGAGTTCGACCTCCAGGCGGAACTCCACGCCCGATCCGACCGGAGCCGGATCGATGCGCAGGCCGACGGTGGCGAGGAAGGGGTTGGGGTCCTTCTTGTTGAACTCGACGGCCGCGCCGGTGCCGACGGGCCGTTCGACGCACAGCGGTGTCGTCTCCCGGAAGGTGACCTCGAGGCCGTACTCCTCGGCGAGGGTCGTCTGGAGGACCTCCTTCTGCACCTCGCCGTAGAGGGAGACGGAGATCTCCTGGCGGATCTCGTCCTGCCGCAGACCGATCAGCGGGTCCTGCTCCGCCAGTTGGGTCAGCGCGAGATGCAGGGCTCCCCGCTCTCGCGCGCGGGCGGGCACGACGACCGTCTCCAGGGTGGGCGGGGCGAAGTGGTGCTGTGTCCCGTCCGCCCGGGGCGGGTCGCCGAAGCAGTCGCCGATGCGGATGTCCGCAAGCCCCCAGAGCTTGCCGATCCGGCCGGCCGTCACGGGTGCCTCACGGATGTCGGCGCCCCCGTCGAAGACCCCGGTCGCGGTGACCTTGCCCTCCCTGCCGTCGTGGAGCAGCAGCCGGTCACGGTTCCGTACGGTCCCGGAGAACACCCGCGCATAGGCGATCTTCTCGCCCGCGGCGCCCCGTTCGACCTTGAAGACCGTGCCGGAGACCGGCCCTTCGGGGTCGCCCTCGGCGGCCGGCAGCAGTTCCTTGATGCCTTCCACCAGCTCCGGGACGCCCGCGCCGGTGATCGCCGAGCCGAAGAACACCGGGTGGACCCGGGCGCGCCGGGTCTGCTCCACCAGGGCGGCGCGCAGCCGTTCGTACGACACCGTGTCCTGGACATAGGTGGTCAGCAGGGCCTCGTCGTGTTCGGCGAGCGCATCGAGCAACTGCCCTTCGAACCCGGGGTCCTGGGCGCCGTGGGGCCGTACCCCGGCGTCCTGTGTGCCGAGGCCGTGCGGGCGGACCATGGGGACGACCGCGCCGGTCAGCCGGGTGGCCAACGCCCGGAGCGTACGGTCGTGGTGGGCGCCACGGCGGTCGATCTTGTTGACGAAGACCAGCGTGGGAATCCGCAGCCGCCGCAGGGTCCGCATCAGGATGCGCGTCTGGGCCTGGACGCCCTCCACCGCCGAGACGACGAGCACCGCGCCGTCGAGCACGCTCAGCACCCGCTCCACCTCGGCGATGAAGTCGGGGTGTCCCGGAGTGTCGATCAGATTGACGGTGATGTCGTCCAGCGCGAACGAGACCACGGCGGACTTGATGGTGATGCCGCGCCGCCGCTCCAGCGCGAGGGAATCGGTCCGGGTGCTGCCGTCGTCGACGCTGCCGATCTCGTCGATGACTCCGGCCGTGTGCAGAAGCCGCTCGGTGAGGCTCGTCTTACCGGCGTCCACATGGGCCAGGATTCCCAGGTTCAGTGTGTGCACGAAGCGTCATGTCCTTCGGAAGGGGGGTGGTGTGTGCCTGGGTGGACATGAACGCTGTGCGCATTGCGGCTCCTCGGTCCTGACGACGGGTCAGAAGCAGTGCAGCAGGAGTCCCTCGTCGAGGCAACGGATTAACCGCCGGCCTGCGGTTCCCCCTCCAGGGCGATGTCCGCCCACACCTGCTTGCCGCCGCCGACCGGCAGGGCCCCCCAGGTCGCCGACACGGCCTCGACGAGCAGGATGCCGCGGCCCCCCGTGGCCTCCCAGCCGATACTGGTCGGCTTGACCGGTGTGCGGGGCGAGGCGTCGGCGACCGCGATACGCAGCCGCTGGTGGAAGAGGGCGAGGTCGAGACGGACCTGGCCGTCGGTGTGCACCAGGGCGTTGGTGACCAGCTCGGACACGACCAGCAGGATCGTGTCGCGTTCCTCCGACACGCCCCAGACACGCAGGGCACGCAGGGTGAAGCGGCGGGCGTGCCGCACCGCTTCGGGCACCCGCCACACCGTCCAGCTCTCGCGCCGCGGGCGTACCGCCATACCGTCGTAGCGCATCAGCAGCAGCGCCACGTCGTCGCTGCGGTTGGCGCCGGCGAGCAGGGCGTCCGCGACCGTACCGAGGTGGCCGGGGTCGGCGGCGGACAGTTCGCCGGACAGACGCGCCAGACCGTCCTCGATGTCGAGGTCGGCTGACTCGACCAGTCCGTCGGTGGTCAGGGCGAGGACCGTGCCGGGCCTCAGCGCCAGTGGGCTCATCGGGAAGTCGGCCTGGGTGAGGACGCCGAGCGGCGGTCCGCCCTCCGACTCGGGGATCTCGGTGCTGCCGTCCGGGTGGCGCAGCACCGGCGGGAGGTGTCCGGCGCGCACGCTCCACGCGGTGCCCTCCTCCATGTCGACATCGACATAGCAGCAGGTGGCGAAGAGGTCGGACTCCATCTCCACCAGCAGCCGGTTGGCGTGCGAGACGACCACGTCCGGGGGGTGTCCCTCGGCGGCGTAGGCGCGCAGGGCCGTACGCATCTGGCCCATCAGGGTGGCGGCGCCGGCGTTGTGGCCCTGGACGTCGCCGATGACGAAGGCGACATGGTTGTCGGGCAGCGGGATCACGTCGTACCAGTCGCCGCCGAGTTCCAGGCCCGCGGTGGTGGGCAGATAGCGCGCGACGGCTTCCCCACCGGGCAGCCGGGGCAGCCGGCGCGGCAGCAGGGCGCGCTGGAGCATGCTGATGAGTTCATGCTCGGCGTCGAAGGCGTGGGCGCGTACCAGTGCCTGTCCGGCGAGGCCGGCCACGGCGGTGAGCAGGGCGCGTTCGTCGGGTCCGAAGTCGTGCGGGTCGTCCCAGCCGATCAGACAGACGCCGGCCACGCTGCCCCCGGCGGGCAGCGGCAGTACGGCGAGGCCACCGGGGCCGACCTCCGCGAGCGCGGGTTCCAGGTCGGCGCCGACGGACCAGATCGCGGCGCGGCCCTCGCGCAGTGCGGCGGCGAGGGTCGGCATGGCGCGTACGGGCGCGTCGGGCCACTCCGAGCGCCACTCGCTCCGCCACAGCTGGGGCCAGGCCTCCGGTTCGGGCGGGTCCAGGACGGTGACGACCAGCCGGTCCGACTCCAGCTCGGCGAGGGCGACCCGGTCGGCCCCCAGCGGGGTGCGCAGTGCGGCGACCACGGCCCCGCCCACGTCGCGGACGGTGCCCGCGGTGGCGAGGGCCGCGGCGAGTCGCTGGATCCGGGTGACATCGCTGACGGCGGGGCGCAGCTTGGAGGCGTCCGCGACCGTGCCGACCAGCCGGGCCGGGCGGCCGTCCCCGGCGGGCAGCAGACGCCCCCGCAGCCGCAGCCACTTCGGCTCGCCGGAGGGCTGGAGGATACGGAACTCCAGCTCCCGCTCACCGATGGACCGGTGGCCGGCCTCGACCACGGACATCAGGGAGGGCAGGTCCTCCGGCACGGTGCGGGCCAGCAGGGTCTCCACCCGGCCGTCGAAGCCGTGCCGTTCCACACCGAACAGGTCCAGCGTCTCGTCGTCGACGTCGATCCGGCCGCTGCCCACGGCGAGGCTGAAGGAGCTTCCGGGCGGCCGACCGGTGCCGCCCCTGGCCGGGGCCGGTCGGGCCACGGCCCCGGCCAGGAGCCGGAGACAGGAGCGTTGTTCGTCGTCGAAGCCGTCCGGGCCGTCGCCGACGGCGACCAGACAGCCACCGGCGCCCAGCGGCACGGCGGCCAGGGAGAAGTCCCTGACGGGCAGGCGGTGCGCATCGGCGCGGGCGCCGAGGTCCCGGGCGGTGAGCCAGAGAGGCTGTCCGGTGCGGTGGGCGTCCGCGACGGGGCTCGCACCTGGGAGGGGGTAGGACTCCCGCAGCCCGTACAGCGTTCGCGGCACACCGGCCGAATCGACGAGGGACAGCGTGTCGGCGGCCCCGTCCGGCGTATAGGCGGCGGTGAGGGCCGCTCCGGCGAAGACCAGCCCCTGTTCGAGTACGCGGCGCAGGCGTTCACCTGGTTCGAGGTCCGCGACCAGGGCCTTCAGGGCAAGTTCGGCACGGAGCGTCCTCGACCCGCGCGCCGCAGCGCCCTCACTGCCCACCCTGCAATTACAGCGCTTCCCCGTCGCCGGCGCAGCCCCCTCGGACATGACGGACCGTTCGTGTCGGTCGGGTGGCACGCGGTACGAACCATGTCGACCGGTGCCCTGACCGTGTTCAGGGGAGCGACGGGGCGCCCCGTGCGCCCGCGGGTGCCGTCCGACGATCACCCGAACGGGTCGTCCGCCCCCGCCGATCCGCCACGCGGAGACGGGCCCTTCGCACCGGGTGGCGGGGCGGGCGTCGTACGGGGTGCCCACCCTGCAGGCGGGGGGATGCAGAACGCCCGCCCGGGGGACGAGTGTTGACGGCCCGGGCGGGCGTACTGCTGCCGTTACGGCGTCCCGGTCAGCGGTGCGATCCCGCTCCGCCGTGGTGCGACCGACCGTGCCGGTCGTCGGCCATGGCGGACTGGTCCGCCGTACCGCCCGCCGGGGCACCGGGGTCGGCGCCCTGCTGGGCGGAGCCGGCGGCGGTGCCGCTCTCGCCGAGGGTCGCACCGGTCGCCTGGAGGGCGGTGGTCACCGGCTGGAAGAAGGTCTCGCCGCCCCGGGTGCAGTCGCCGCTGCCGCCCGAGGTCAGACCGACCGCGCCGCCGTCCTTGGTGAACAGGGAACCGCCGCTGTCGCCGGGCTCGGCGCAGACATTGGTCCGGATGAGCCCGGTGACGGTGTCGACGCCGGACGGGCTCGTGTCGCTCTGGAAGTTGACGGTGGCGTTGAGGCCGGTGACGGTGCCGTCGTGCAGACCGGTGGTGCTGCCCATCCGGAAGACCTGCTGGCCCACCACCGCCTCCGCGGCCCGGTTGATGGGCACGATCTGCCCGTTGCCGGCGTCGACCTCGCTCGGCGCCTGGGTGGCGGGGTCGTCATAGGTGACCAGCGAGAAGTCGCCCCGGCCGGGGAAGGTGGCCTGGTCGACGGTGGCGATGGGGCTTCCGGCCTGGGAGTCGGACCACTGCCGGGCGGCGACACCGCAGTGTCCGGCGGTCAGGAAGGCGGGACTGCCGTCGCTCGCGGTGACGTTGAAGCCGAGGGAGCAGCGGACGCCGCCCCCGTTCACCTGGGAGAAGATGGCGTCGCCGCCCGAGGCGAAGGTCTTGAAGGTCCCGGTGGACTTCTTGAGGGTCGCCACCCCGGAGCCCAGGTTGTCGACCGTCGACTCCAGGAAGTTCCACCGGGAGCCGGTGACGGTGCGGTCGGCGATGACCTCGATCTCGTTGGTCCGGGGGTCGACGGACCACGCGGTGCCGGGGATCGCCGCCCGGGTCCGGAGCGTGCTGGCGGCCATCTCGAGGGTGGCGGTGCTGTTCTGCACCTGATGCGGGACCGCGCCCGCCTTTCTGACGGCCTCGACGGCCTTGCTGTCGTCGCCCACCACATTGACGACCATCTGCTGCTTGTCGGCGTTGTAGTACGAGCCTGCGAACGCGTCCCCCAGCTGGGAGGCCAGCTTGTCGGCACGGTCCGGTACATCGGCCGCCTTGAGCGTGCTCGGGGTGAAGTCGCCGGACGCGTCCGTCTGGGACGCGTTGGCGTTGGGCAGCAGCAGGGCCGCGGCTCCCACCGCCACCACGCTTCCCGCCGCTATCGCGGTCTTGCGCTTGGGCAGGCGTTTGTGACTCAACTCTGGACCTCCTGGACGAGGGTGCGTTGTCCTCGGCGGCTGCCGACTGGGGGCGCCTGGACGTCTGTTGATACGCACGCGTCACGGGAGGTGTTCAACCGTGATGGAAACTGGTTGAGCCGGCGTGTGTGAAGGTGGGAAATGAGGGGAACGAAAGGCGTCTGCCGCGGTTCCGTGGAAAAGTCCCCGGTGCGCGGCGCGCCCCCGCCCCCACCCGCTCTCAGTCCTGGGAGCCGGCCATGGGCTCGTAGTCGAACCAGTCGAAGGCCACGCGGCCCCGGGTGGCGTACATGCCGATCACCCGGCCGGTGAAGCCGGTGGCGACCTGGGTGGACAGATAGCGGCCGTCGAGTTCCGCCAGGCGCACGGGGGCCGGTCCGCCGAGGGAGAAGGTGATGGTGTCCGGTCCGCCGGCCCGGACACCGAGCCCTTCGCCCGGCGCGCTCTCGGCGCCGGTGACGGTGGGCGGCAGTACGCCGGTCGTACGGATCTCGACGGTCACGGTGACCTCGCCCGGCGGCACCTGCCGACGTGCCACGCACTGGCTCAGCGGGCCGATGCGGGCGAGCACGCTCACCGTGCCCTCGCCGACCTCGATGTCGTAGTGGTGGGCCTCGTCGATGCGCACGGAGAGACCGCCCCGGCCCGTGCCGGGGTCCATGCGGGCCTCCGCCCGGCAGTCGGGGTGCTGCTGCCGGCGGCCGAGGAGGGTGTGCCCGGGGCGGTCGAGCGTGTCCCCGGTCGCGGTCAGAATCAGCCACCCCGGCCGTTCCTTCAGCGACCAGGAGCCGTCCGGCCTGCGCCGCGGGGAGATCCAGTGGGGCGCCAGGTCCCCGGTGTCGAACTCCTCCCGTACCGGCGGCGGTTCGACGGGATGCCAGGCCGCCGGCGCCGGGTGGCGCTCGCGTACCGGCCCCACCCGGGGCCATCCGTCCACCCACTCCACCGGGGTCAGAAACGTCTCACGGCCCAGTACATGGAACTCGGGGAAGTACCCACGGGGCCGGGTGCCGAGCAGCAGCATCCACCAGGTGCCGTCGGGCGCCGACACCAGGTCGGCGTGGCCGGTGCTCTGGATCGGCAGGTCGGTGCTGCGGTGGGAGAGGATCGGATTGACCGGGGCCGGCTCATAGGGTCCGCGCGGGGAGCGGGCGCGGGCGATCGACACACTGTGCCCGTGCGCGGTGCCGCCCTCGGCCAGCATCAGATACCACCAGGCACCGATGCGGTACAGATGCGGCGCCTCGGGGTACTGCAGTCCCGTACCGGACCAGACGGGCAGCGGGCCTTCCAGGACCTCACCGGTCGCCGGGTCGATGCGGGCCACCTGGACGCCGGAGACGGCGCACCAGCAGGAGCCGTCGTCGTCCCAGGCGAGGTCGGGGTCGATGCCGGGCAGATCGACCTGGACCGGGTCCGACCAGGGGCCCTCGGGGCGTTCACCGGTGACGATGATGTTGCCTTCGCCGCCCACCTTGGTGGTGATCATGTAGAAGCGGCCGTCGTGATGGCGGAGCGTGGGCGCGTAGACGCCGTCCGAGGCGGGCAGGTCGTCCGGCAGGTCCAGCTGCTCGGTCCTGTCCAGCACATTGCCGATCTGCCGCCAGTGGACCAGGTCGCGGCTGTGGAAGAGCGGGACCCCGGGAAAGTACTCGAAGCTGGAGCACACCAGGTAGTAGTCGTCGCCGACCCGGCAGACGCTGGGATCGGGATGGAAGCCGCCGATCACGGGGTTGGTGTACGTCCGCATGGGCGGCAGTCCTTTCCGGGTCCGCGTCGGGACACGAAGGTCTCCGGATCGAAAGTTTCGACCCGGAGCCCGAACCTTACGGACCGGAACTCTAGGCGGCGCGCCGGGACGGCGACAAGACCCGGCGGAGGCCCCTTCGACGCCTGGCCGATCCCTGCCGGGTGCCGGTGCCGGACCACGGCCGGTCGACCCCGACAGGGCGGACCGGCCGTGACTCCGCGCCGCTACTCCCCCGCGTACGCCTGCTCCAGGGCGGCGATGTCGAGCCGGCCCATGGCGAGCATCGCCCCTACGGCGCGGGCCGCCTTCTCGCGGTCCGGGTCGTCGAGCATCTCGATGAGCCTCTTCGGGACCACCTGCCAGGACACCCCGTACCGGTCCTTGAGCCAGCCGCAGGCGCCCGGCTCTCCGCCGCCCTCGGTGAGGGCGGTCCAGTAGTGGTCGACCTCCTCCTGGTCGTCGCAGTGGATCTGGAAGGAGACCGACTCGTTGAAGGTGAACTTCGGGCCGCCGTTCAGCGCGACAAAGCGCTGGCCGTTCGCCACGAAGTCGACGGTGATCACCGCCCCGGCGGGGACCGGCCCGGCCTCCGTGGAGCGGGCGATCCGCCCTATGGCGGAGTTCTTGAAGATCGAGACATAGTGCCGGGCGGCCTCCTCCGCCCGGCCGTCGAACCAGAGGCAGGTGGTGAATCCGTCGGTGACCATGAAAAACCTCCTGGAGCGCGGTACCCGGATCACCTGTACCGACTACCGCTCTCCCCGAAACTCATCGCTCACGGCCGGGAGCCACCCCGACGACCTGTACGAGCGACTCGACCGCACCCGCCGGCCCGAGGAGCTGCCGGGCGCGGGGGCGCTCTGCCCGTGGCGAATCTGCCGCGGGCAGAGAAATCGCCTCCGGGGACCGTCCGAGGTCAAGAGTGGAGCCGACGGCATCCGGGCCACGACAAGGAGGACCGATGGCTCCACTCACCACGCTCTCGCCCCACGCCCAGGAGGGCGAGACACCACCCAGTCGCTTCGACGACCACCTCGCCGCCGGGCTGCTCGCCCAGCGCATCGTCTTTCTGGGCACCCAGGTCGACGAGGTCTCGGCGAACCGGGTGTGCGCGCAGTTGCTGCTGCTGTCGGCCGAGGACCCGCGCACGGACATCGGGCTGTACATCAACAGCCCGGGCGGTTCCGTCACCGCGGGGCTCGCGATCTACGACACGATGCGGCTCATCCCCAATGACGTGTCGACGCTGGCGATGGGTTTCGCCGCCAGCATGGGCCAGTTCCTGCTCACCGTGGGGGCGCCCGGAAAGCGGTTCGCGCTGCCGAACGCACGGATCATGATGCACCAGCCGTCGGCGGGCATCGGCGGCACCACGGCCGACATCGCGATCCAGGCGGAGAACCTGGAGTTCACCAAGAGGACCATCGAGCGGATCACCGCCGAGCACACCGGGCAGGACGAGGTGACCATCGCGCGGGACGGGGACCGTGACCGCTGGTTCACCGCCGAACAGGCCAAGGAGTACGGGATGGTGGACCGGGTTCTGGAGTCGCTCGCCGATGTCCGCCCGGCCGCCTCGCGCCGACGGATGGGGTTGTGACATGGGTTCGTACCCGGTTCCCTATGTCGTCGAGCGGACCGCTCAGGGCGAACGGTCGTACGACGTCTTCAGCCGGCTGCTCAACGAGCGGATCGTCTTTCTCGGCACCGAGATCGACGACGGCGTCGCCAATGTCGTCATCGCGCAGCTCCTGCATCTGGAGTCGTCGAACCCGGAGCAGGAGATCTCGATCTACATCAACTCGCCCGGCGGATCGTTCACCTCACTGATGGTGATCTACGACACCATGACGTTCGTACAGGCACCCGTCTCCACGTTCTGCGTGGGACAGGCCGCTTCCACGGCGGCGGTGCTGCTGGCCGGCGGGGACCCGGGGCGGCGGTTCGTGCTCCGGCACGCCCGGGTGCTGCTCGGGCAGCCGGCCAGTGCCGGGCGACAGGGCACGGTCTCGGACCTCAGTCTCCAGGCCAAGGAGATGCTCCGGATCCGCGCCCAGGTCGAGGAGGTCCTCTCCCGGCACACCCGTCACGAGGTGGCGACCCTGCGGGCCGACATGGACCGCGACAAGGTGTTCTCCGCCGAGGAGGCCGTGGCCTACGGTCTCGCCGACGAGGTGCTGAACCGACGGCTCGCCTTCGCCTGACGGCGGCTCCGGGCGCGCAGGAGCCTGATCCCGGCCATGCGGGTGGCCGGCGCGCGGCTCCCGGCACGGCTGCCGAAAGCCCGCGCCCGGCGCGCCCGCGGAATGCCGGCGCCCGGCCCCGGTGTACGGGCCGGGGCCGGATTCCGCCGACGGACCGTCAGGCGGCCAGGCACAGGCCGTTGCGGCGGGCCGTCGGCGACGTGTGGGGGCGTCCGACCGGCGTACGGACGGGCCGGGTGCGGGTGGGCCGCGCCAACTCGTCCTGGGCGAGCGAGAGCAGGTCCGCGAGGCCGAGCCCGAGGGCTCTGGCGGCGGCCGCGAGGACCTCCGACGACGCCTCCTTGCGGCCGCGCTCCAGCTCGGACAGATACGGCATCGAGATCCGGGCCGTCTCGGCGACGTCCTTCAAGGTGCGTTCCTGTGCGAGGCGTTCACGCCGCAGCACCTCACCGACGAGGTCGCGCCACAGGGGCTCCCTGGGCGCGGAAGGCCCGGGCGCCTGCTGCCGAGGGGGCCGGGACGCCTCCTCGGTGCGGGGCGGCGCGGTGTGCGGGCGCAACGGAATGACGCGGGCTTCATCGGGCGCATGAGTACTCACCGCTCCAGCCTAGGGACCGGGGGAGCCACGGGAAGGGCACGGAGTTCCGCCCTGGGTGAATACCACCGTGGCACGCGCACCCACCCCTAGGCGGCCGGGGTGGAGAGCGCCGGGACGAACCGCTGCATGCGTACGGCGTCCACGGACTCGGCGAGCAGTTCGTACTCCGTGGTCTCGTCGCTGATGGCGATGCGGACCAGTCTGCCCGCGGCCAGTTCGTCGGCCGCCTCCTCCTGCCGGTCGGTGTCGCCGCACCAGGCACGGAGCACTCCGGGCACATCGGGGACGGTCTCGGCGACGGGGGCGATGGAGTTCGGTGGGAAGAGGGGGTTGCCGGGCTGCGGGTCGAGCCGTTCGGCGATCCAGGAGGCGCGGTCCCGCATCCACCACAGCGCGAGGGCGAGGGTGGGGGCCCGATAGGTGCCCAGGGGAACACCGATGCGCCGGCCGCCGCATACGCCGTATGCCGTCACATGGCAAAGGAATTCGTCGTGCACGATCGTCCCCCAGTGCGGTGCTCGGTGCCGGGTCGGCCCGTGATGCCTTGCATGCGCTCACTGTGCACGTGGGCGACCGGGACACGGCGCGTGGTGACGCTTCTCGATCGTGGCCTCATCACCCTCACATCGAGTATCGCCACCCCTGACCCTCTGTCACCACGCGATTTCAGCCAGTCTCCAGGCACGTTCGCCCCCGCACATGGCCGAAACGGGACGATCCCACCCACCGGGCCCTCGCTTAGAGCTCCGAACAAAAGTGGGGCCCGGCGGGCGGCGCCCACTTTTGTTCGGAGCTCTTACCCGGGAGGTAATCGACGAGGCAGAAGGCCGCCGGGCAGGGTGGCACCTGTCGGTCCCGAGGCGCACCGTTCCTAGGAACCGGCCCTTGACCAGCACATACGACCTCGATGGAGGCTGATCCGCCATGTCCGCAGACACCAACCGCCATGAGTCCGCCGTCGCCCGTTACTTCGAGGCGTGGAACGCGGGTGACCCCCAGGCACTGACCAAGGCGGTCGCCGCGGCCTGGGCCCCGGACGGACGCTACACCGACCCGCTGGCCGACGCCCGCGGCCCCGAGGAGATCGCCGCCGTGATCGCGGGGGCGCACCAGCAGTTCCCGGGGTTCTCCTTCCGTCTGTCGGGCGCGGTGGACGGGCACCACGACACCGCCCGCTTCGGCTGGGAACTGGTCAGCGAGGCGGACGGCTCGGCCCCGGTGGCCGGCTTCGACGTGATCGTGCTGGCCGACGACGGCCGCATCCGCAGCGTCCACGGCTTCCTCGACCGTGTCCCGGCGGGAGCGGCGGACTGAACACCCTGAGGCATCGCCCCGGAACACCGGACCGGCCGGGTCCGTGCCCTACGGGGAGACCGGGCCCGGCCGGGGGCCGTCGTCCGCCGTGCGTCAGGTCTCCGGCGCGGCGGAGGGCGGCGCCGGTTCCGTCGCCTCCGGTGCCGGCCTGGGCTTGAGGCGCAGGGCGAGTTCGTCGTCCACGACATCGGCGATGACCGTGTCACCCGGGTCGAGCGTGCCGTCCAGCAGCATGTTGGACAGCCGGTTGTCGAGTTCGGTCTGGATGGTGCGGCGCAGCGGCCGGGCGCCGAACTCCGGCTGGTAGCCACGGTCGGCCAGCCACTCCTCGGCCGCCTCGGTGACCTCCAGCCCGATCTGCTGGGCGCGCAGCCGGCGCCGGGTGCCCTCGAGCAGCAGGTCGACGATCTGCACCAGGTCCTGGCGACTCAGCGAGTGGAAGACGATGACCTCGTCGATCCGGTTGAGGAACTCGGGGCGGAAGTGGGCCTGGAGCTCGGCCGTCAGATCGTCCCTGATCTCCTCGATGTCGCCCTGGTGGTCCAGGATGTGCTTCGAGGCGATGTTGCTGGTCATGATGACGACGGTGTTGCGGAAATCGACCGTGCGTCCCTTGGCGTCGGTGAGCCGTCCGTCGTCCAGGACCTGCAACAGCAGGTTGAACACATCCCGGTGGGCCTTCTCCACCTCGTCGAACAGCACGACGCTGTACGGCTTGCGGCGCACCGCCTCGGTGAGCTGACCGGCCTCCTCGTAGCCGACATAGCCGGGCGGGGAGCCGATCAGCCGGGAGACGGTGTGCTTCTCCTGGAACTCGCTCATGTCGAAGCGGACCATGCGGTCGGGGTCCCCGAAGAGCAGTTCCGCGAGCGCCTTGGCGAGTTCCGTCTTGCCGACGCCGGTGGGGCCGAGGAAGAGGAAGCTGCCGGTGGGCCGGTCCGGGTCGCCCATGCCGGCCCGGCCGCGCCGTACCGCCTGGGCGACCGCGGTGACCGCCTGGTCCTGGCCGATGACCCGCTGGTGCAGCAGGTCCTCCAGCTTCAGCAGCCGCTCGCGTTCGGTCTCGGTCAGCTGGGAGACCGGAATGCCGGTGCGTGCGGAGAGCACCTGGGCGATGTCGTCCACGGTGACGGTCGGGGTCGGTACGCCGCCCTCGCCGAGCCCTCCGAGCCGCTCCTCCAACTCGCGGATCTTCTCCTTGAGTTCGCCGGCCCGCAGGAAGTCCTCGGTGCTGACCGCCTCGTCCTTCTCCCGCTTCAGCCGCTTGAGGTCGTCCTCCAGTTCCTCGGTCTCGGTGGACTCGCCCACGCTGCGCAGTCCCACCCGGGCGCCGGACTGGTCCATGAGGTCGATGGCCTTGTCGGGCAGGAACCGGTCGCTGATGTAGCGGTCGGAGAGCGCCGCCGCGGCGTCCAGCGCCTCGTCCGTGTAGCGCACCTGGTGGTGGGCCTCGTACGAGTCGCGCAGCCCGCGCAGGATCTCGACCGTCTCCTCGACGGAGGGCTCGGGCACCATGACCGGCTGGAAGCGGCGTTCGAGCGCGGCGTCCTTCTCGATGTGCTTGCGGTACTCGTCGATGGTGGTGGCGCCGACCACGCTCAGATCGCCGCGGGCCAGCGCGGGCTTGAGAATGTTGCCGGCGTCCATGGAGCCCTCGCCCGTGGCGCCCGCGCCGACGACCTGGTGCAGTTCGTCGACGAAGAGGATGATCCCCTTCTTGGCCTCGGTGACCTCGTCGATGACCTTCTTCAGCCGTTCCTCGAACTGGCCCCGGTACTGGGATCCGGCGACCAGACCTGCCATGTCGAGGGCCACCACGCGGCGGTCCCGCAGCGCCTTGGGCACTTCCCCGGCGACGATGCGCTGCGCCAGTCCCTCCACGATCGCGGTCTTGCCCACGCCGGGGTCGCCGATGAGCACGGGGTTGTTCTTGGTGCGGCGGGACAGCACTTCCACGGTCTGTTCGATCTCGGCGGCCCGGCCGACCACCGGGTCCAGCCGCCCGCCGCGCGCCTCGTCGGTGAGGTCGCGCCCGTACTCGTCGAGGGTCGGGGTGTCGGGATGTCCGGCCGCCGCCCGCCCTTCCCGTCCGGCGCCGCCCAGCGCGCCAGGGGAGGCGCCCTCGGCCCTGAGCGTCCGGGCCAGCGGGGAGCGCGGGTCGTCGAGAAGCGCGGCGATGATGTGCTCCGGACCGATGTAGGAGGCACCGGTCGCCTGGGAGCGGGCATGGGCGGCGAGCAGCGCGCGCTTGGCGGCCGGGGTGAGCGCGGGCTCCCCGGTGCCGGTCCCGGAGGGCAGCGCCTCCCGCAGATCGGCGGCGAGCCGGTCGGGATCCGCGCCGGCCTGCTCCAGCACCTGGCGCGCGGCCGGCACCTGGGTGGCGGCCCACAGCAGATGCACCGCGTCGAGATCGGAGCCGTCCTCGGCGGCCCGTGCGCCGGCGGCGGCGAGCAGTTCGTGCGCGGAGTCGCTGAGCAGACGTCCGATGGGCACGCGCTGCACGGCCGGCGGCGAGGTCGCCGGGCTCATCCCGAAGAACCGGTCGAACAGTTCGGAGAAGGGGTCGCCTGACCCGAAGGGTGAGATCGTCACGGTTGACCACCCGTCCGGCGGCGACACACGGACGTATCACCCGCCGTAGTCGATTTGCCCGTACTCCGCCAGTCTTGGCCAGGTCGTGCCGCGTCACAACCGCTACGCCCCGCGCGGCCGTCCCCGGCGCCGTCCCGCCCGGTCGTCACCCGCCGCCGGGCCCCGGTGCCGTGCGGGGCGATGTCCTCGGCACGGGTGGGGTGTTGAGGGTTCTCGCCGTGCGTCCGGGCGGCGGCGTCGAGACCGATCCCGCCCGGCAGCCCGACACGATCCCGTGTCCGGTACGCGACCGGCCCACAGCTCGCCGGGCCGGCAGGCGCTCGGCCCGACCGCATGCCCAGCCTGATCACGTACCAGGGCACCGGCCGGCCGTGCGCGGGACGGCCGGATCACAGCGCCTGTCCGGCCACGTCGCCGGCCCAGTGAGCCTCGGGGTCACCGGGCCACCGAGTGAACCGTGGGACCCCATGATGGTGACCGCATGGCCGGCGGCCCCGAGGCACGCTCGCCCCGGGGCCGCCGGATCGGATCACGCCTTGACGGCCGCGTCGATCCGCGCCAGTTCGTCCTCGTCGAAGTCCAGGTTGCGGATCGCCGCGACGCTGTCCTCCAGCTGGCGTGCGCTGCTCGCGCCGACGAGGGCCGAGGTCACCCGGCCACCGCGCAGGACCCAGGCCAGGGCCAGCTGGGCCAGCGACTGGCCGCGGGACTTGGCGATCTCGTCGAGCGTGCGCAGCCGGCCCACCAGGTCCTCGGTGACCGCGTCCGCGGTCAGGAACGGGCTGTCGCTCGCGGCCCGTGAGCCCTCCGGGATGCCGTCGAGGTAGCGGGCGGTCAACAGGCCCTGCTCCAGCGGCGAGTAGGCGATGGAGCCCACCCCGAGCTCGTCCAGGGCGTCCAGCAGCCCCTCCTCGGGGCGCCGGTCCAGCATGGAGTAGCGCGGCTGGTGGATCAGCAGCGGGGTGCCCAGCTCACCGAGGATACGGGCGGCCTCGCGGGTCTCCTCCGGCGAGTAGTTGGAGATACCGACATACAGCGCCTTGCCCTGCTGGACCGCCGAGTGCAGGGCACCCATCGTCTCCTCCAGCGGAGTCTCCGGGTCGGGGCGGTGCGAGTAGAAGATGTCGACGTGGTCCAGGCCCATCCGCCGCAGGCTCTGGTCGAGCGAGGACAGCAGATACTTGCGCGAGCCCCATTCACCGTACGGGCCCGGCCACATGAGGTAACCGGCCTTGGTGGAGATGACCAGCTCGTCACGGTACGGCGTGAAGTCGGCCTTCAGCGCCTCGCCGAGGGCCGACTCGGCGGCACCGGGCGGCGGGCCGTAGTTGTTGGCCAGGTCGAAGTGCGTGACGCCGAGGTCGAAGGCGCGGCGCAGGATCTGCCGCTGGGTCTCCACCGGGCGGTCGGGGCCGAAGTTGTGCCACAGGCCGAGGGACAGCGCGGGCAGCTTGAGGCCGCTCCGTCCGGTGCGGCGGTAGGGCATGGCCTCGTAACGGGCGGGATCTGCCGTGTACAAAACTGCACTCCAGGGGGTCTACAGACGACGAGGTCCACTGTGGACCGTCCGTCCGACAGCGGTCCAACAGAGGAATCGGATGGGATTGAGCGTCTAGGCTTCTCAATCATGGAACTGCGCCATCTCCAGCACTTCGTCGCGGTCGCAGAGGACCGGCACTTCACCCGGGCAGCGGAACGGCTGATGGTGTCCCAGTCGGGTCTGTCCGCCTCGGTGCGCGCCCTGGAGCGGGAGCTTCAGGCCCCGCTGTTCGTGCGCACCACCCGCAGCGTCATGCTCACCGAGGCCGGCCGTGCCCTGCTGGTGGAGGCCGAACGGATCCTCGCCCAGGTGCGCGCCGCCCGTGAGGCGGTGGCCGCCGTGCAGGGCGTACTGCGCGGCACCCTGTCGCTGGGCACCGAGCAGTGCATCGCCGGTGTGGACGTCGCCCGGCTGCTCGCCCGGTTCCGGCGGCGCCATCCGGATGTGGAGATCCGGCTGCGGCAGGCGGGGTCCGGAGCGCTCGCCGAGGAGGTGGCGGCCGGCCGGCTGGACCTGGCGTTCGCGGTGCGGCCCCAGACGGACACCGACCAGCTGCGGTCCGTACCGCTGACGAGCGAGCCGATGACCGTGCTCTGCCATCCCACACATCCGCTCGCCGACGGCGGCCCCGTGACGCCGGAGGACCTGGGCGGCGAGGCGTTCGTGGACTTCCACCCCGACTGGGGGCCGCGCCGCACCACCGACGCGGTGTTCACGGGAGCGGGCGTCCAGCGGACGGTGACGCTGGAGGTCAACGACGTGCACAGCCTGCTGGACCTGGTGCACGAGGGACTCGGTGTCGCCGTCGTCCCGCGCCACTTCGGCCACAAGCGGGAGGCGTCCACCCTGGCGTCGCTGCCGTTCCGGGGCGCCGCCGAGTACGAGACCGTCGCCATGCTGCCGCCGCAGGAGGCGACCAGCCCCGCGGCCCGGGCGCTGATGGGCCTGCTGACCGCGGACGTGAAGGACGGCGTCCCGGCCGGATGACCGGCGCCCGGCTCCTCGCGTGCGGCGCGCGGCGCCACGCCGCCGGGCTCCTCGTGCCGTGATGCGCGATGGTGGACCCATGCATGCGAAGGACATCCTCATCGACGGCTTCAGCCGTATCCAGGAAGAAGTCCATGCCGTCGTCGACGGAGTCGCGCCCGAGGTGCTCAACGCCTCCCCGGCCGCCGGCGCCAACTCCGTCACCTGGCTGATCTGGCATCTCACCCGTGTCCAGGACGACCATGTCGCCGACGCCTTCGGGCTGGAGCAGGTGTGGCCGTCAGGGGGCTGGGACAAGCGCTTCGGGCTGGGTCTGCCGCGCCTGGACACCGGCTACGGGCACAGTCCTGCGAAGGTCGCCAAGGTACGGGTCGGCTCCGGGGACCTGCTGAGCGGCTACTACGACGCCGTGCACGCACAGACGCTCGAGGCCCTGGAGGGGGTGACCGCCAAGGACCTCGAGCGCGTCGTGGACGAACGCTGGGAGCCGCCGGTCACCCTGGGGGTGCGGCTGGTCAGCGTCCTGTCCGACGATCTGCAGCACGTCGGACAGGCCGCCTATGCACGGGGGCTGCCTCAGAGCGCGGCCTCGTAGCCGGGCAGGATCACGTCCCGGATGAGGGCGTTGCGCTCGTCGAACGGGATGAAGGCGCTCTTGACCGCGTTCACCGTGACCATGCGCAGGTCCTCGATCCCCCAGCCCGCCTCCTCGACCAGCAGGGTCATCTCGCGGGTCATCGTGGTGCCGGAGACCAGACGGTTGTCGGTGTTGAGGGTGACCCGGAAGCCGAGGTCCTTCAGCGCGGTGATGGGGTGCTCGGCGATCGAGGAGGCGGCGCCCGTCTGGAGGTTGGAGGTCGGGCACATCTCCAGGGCGACACGGCGGTCGCGCACCCAGCCCGCGAGCCGGCCGAGCTTGCCGTCCACGATGTCCTCGGTGATGCGCACCCCGTGGCCGATGCGCTGGGCCCCGCAGACCTGGAGCGCCTGGTGGATGCTGGGCAGGCCGTACGCCTCGCCCGCGTGGATGGTGAAGGGCACGCTCTCGCTGCGCAGGTGTTCGAAGGCGGCGAGGTGGTCGGCGGGCGGGAAGCCGTCCTCGGCGCCGGCGATGTCGAAGCCGACCACACCGGCGTCACGGAACGCCACCGCGAGGTCGGCGACCTCCCGGCAGCGGTCGAACATGCGCATCCCGCACAGCAGGGTGCCGACCCGGACCGGGGTGCCCGCGGCGGCCGCCTTCGCCATGCCCGCGGCGAGCCCCTCCTGCACGGTCTCCACGACCTCGGGCAGCGTGAGGCCGCCGTTCACCATCAGCTCGGGGGCGTAGCGCACCTCGCCGTAGACGACGCCGTCCTCGGCGAGGTCGAGCACATACTCCTCGGCGGTACGCAGCAGGCCCTCACGGGTCTGCATCACGGCGAGGGTGTGCTCGAAGGTCGCTATGTAGCGGACCAGATCGCCGGAGTTGGCCGCCTCGTAGTACCAGTCGGCGAGGGACCGGGGGTCGGTGGTGGGCAGGGTGTGGCCGACCGAACGGGCGAGCTCCACCAGGGTGGCGGGGCGCAGGCCGCCGTCGAGGTGGTCGTGCAGGACGGCCTTGGGGAGGCGGCGGACGGTGTCGCTGTCGATGCGCTGGGGGGTCATGTGCGGTGTTCCTCGGCAGATGGTTCGCTGAGCGGGTCAGGACGGGGGGGGACGGGACGGATCGGGGGGGAGGATCAGTCGGCGGGCTGGAGCAGGTCCCAGCGGTTGCCGTACAGGTCCTGGAAGACCGCGACGGTGCCGTACGGCTCGTGGCGTGGCTCCTCCAGGAAGGTCACGCCGGCCGCGGCCATCCGGGCGTGGTCGCGGGCGAAGTCGTCGGTGTGCAGGAAGAAGCCCACACGCCCGCCGGTCTGGTCGCCGACCCGGCCGCGCTGCGCCTCGTCCTTGGCCCGGGCGAGCAGCAGTCCGGTGCCGTGGCCGGCGGCGCCGGGCTCGACGACCACCCATCGGGAACCGTCCGCCCGGGGCTCGTCGGCCGCGAGCCGGAATCCGAGGGCCCCGGTGTAGAAGCGGATGGCCTCGTCGTAGTCGTCGACGACGAGGGTGACCAGGGCGACGCGTCTCATCGGACCTTCCGGGGTGCGGCGTTGTAGGGCGTTATACGTAACACGAAGCGTACGGCATCCCGTCAAGTGCTCTGGTACGAGTGCTCTGGTACGGGTCCAGGGGCCGCCGTTCACCGGCCACGGGACCGGCTGACGGGGACGGGGACGGGGACGGGTCAGCGGCCCCGCTCGCCCTGGGCGACCTCGACCTCGTGGTGGAAGCCGATGACTCCGGTCGCCGAGGCACAGGCGGAGAGCGCGGTGCAGGCGATGAGGAGCGCGGCGGTCAGGCGGGCGGCCCGATGCGATGGCCGCGGGGCCTGGAGCAGGGCGGCGACCCGCTGCGGCACCGGTCCGGTGGTGGCGGCGGGCGCGAAGGAGGGCCGCTCCTCGGGGGCCGTGCGGCTGGCGAGCGCGGCGCGGCCGATGGCGCGGGCGGTCAGCCGCCGGTCCCCGACCGCCTCGGCGGCGGCCTCGTCGGCCACCCGCTCGACCGCGAGCCGGATGGTCCCAGCCACCGGGCTCAGCCCGGGGTGGCAGTGCGCGGCGAGCTCGGCGAGCGCGAGGAAGTAGTGGTGTCCGCCGGCGTTGTGGGCCCGCTCATGGGCGAACAGCGCCTCCCGCTCGTCCGGGCCCAGTGTGCGCAGCATGCCGGTGGTGACGACGATGCGGTGCGGCCGTCCGGGGAGGGCGTAGGCGTCCGGGTGCGGGGAGTCGATGACACAGAGGTCGCCCGCGGTGACGCGCCGGTCCGCCTCGCTGGTCGCGGTGCGGAAGGCCCGGGCCTGACGCAGCACCGTACGGCCCACGGTCCACGCGCAGACGGCCAGCGCGCCCACCGAGAAAGCAGCGGCGGGCACCACGATCATGTTCGACCCGGTGCGCAGCGGGCGCACCAGCTCACCGAACGCGGCGAACAGCGGAACCTTGAGCAGACCGGTGAGGACGAAGGCGCCGAGCGCGGTCAGTGAGCAGCAGGCGAGGACGACCGCGGACCCGGTGACCGCCCAGAGCGCGGTGGTGGGGGTGAGCCGTTCCAGTGCGCGCCGCGCGAGCGGGGGCATCGCCAGGGGCAGTGCGATCGGCACCAGCAGGAGCAGGTAGATCACTGCTCACCGGATTCCAGCAGGTCCCGCAGGACGCGCTCGTCGTCCTCGGTGAGCTGGGCGACGAAGCGGGCCAGCACCGTGTGCCGGTCGCTGTCCCGGTCCAGCTCGGTGTGCATGCGCCGGGCGGTGAGTCCATGGGCGTCCTGGACCGGGAAGTAGGCGTAGCCCCGGCCCTCGCGGCGGCGGTCGACGACGCCCTTCTCGTGCAGCCGGGACAGGATCGTGGTCACCGTGGTGCGGGCGAGTCCGCCGCCGAGGCTCAGCTGCACCTGACCGGGGGTCCGGGGGGCGCCCGCAGCCCAGAGGGCGGCCATGACACTGGCTTCGAGTTCGCCCGCCGGGCGGCGCTCGTCCTTGGCTTCGGTCATGGAACCTTCCTCACCCCTCCGTCGTCTGCTTCTCCGTGGGCCGTCTACAGAATTGTAGTCTTGACGGACCCGCCCGGGACCGGCCCGTGCGTCCGTCACCCGTCCATTATGAGAGGGGCTCACGCCCATGCGCGCAGCATCGCGCACCGCACCGCCGCGCACGGTGGCCGTCCTCGGGACGCGGCCGTGAGGCGGGAGGAGGCGGCCGATGTCGCCGGTTCGGTCGCGCTGGGCGCCCTGGCGGCCTTCGCGCTGCTGGCGCTGATCGCTCGGGGGCACGGCGGCGCCCCGCTGTTCGGCGACGAGGACCTGCTGGACTGGTCGGTCGGCCACCGTCCGCCGGCGGCGGTCGCGGTGGCGCGAGCGGTGACCGACACGGGGACGGGCTGGGTGCCCTTTGTGCTGGCCGCCCTGGCGGGTCTGACGATGGGGCGCACGCCACGGCGGCGCGCCCTCGCCCTGGCCGCCTGCCTGGCGTGTCTGGCCGCGGGCCAGGCCGTGCGGTACGGGCTGATGTCCCTGGTGGCGCGCCCCCGCCCGGCCGTCGGGGACTGGGCGACCCACGCCTCCCGTTGGTCCTTCCCCTCGGGACATACGTCGACGTCCGCGATCACCGCCGGGCTGCTGGCCCTGGCGATCCTTGTGCGCGCCCCGCGCGGCCGAGCCGCCCTGCTGGCCGTCGTGCTCGCCTGGGGTGTCCTGGTCGGGCTGACCCGGGTGTATCTGGGCGTGCACTGGTTCTCCGACGTCCTGGGCGGCTGGCTGTTCGCCGGGGGCTGGCTGGGCCTGTGCGTTTTTGCCGCCGCGCGTACGGGCCCGCGTACGGGCTCCGCCCCCTCGGAGCCCGTGCCACCGCCACCGGGCCCCTGAGACGCACGCGCGCCGTTCGACGACCGCGGGGGGAACGGATCGGTCCGGGCCCTTACGCCACCGAGCGCGCGGGCCCGCGGCCGGCCCGGGCGGACTCAGTCGTCCGCCGGGTGCAGGAAGGGACGCACCTCGATCGGGAGGGTGGTGGCCCGGGCCGCCTTCCGGCCCCATTCCAGGGCCGCGTCCAGATCGGGGGCCTTGATCAGACACAGCCCGCCGAGATACTCCGGGCCCTGGATCCAGGGCCCGGAGGTGGCCCGCACCTCGTCGCCCTCGGGCCGCAGCACGGTGGCCGTCTCCGGGCCGGACAGTCCCCCGGCGAAGACCCAGGCCCCGGCCGCGCGCAGCTCCTCGTGGAAGGCCTCCACGTCCCGCATGATCCCCGCGAGCGCCTCCGCCGACGGCGGCTGTCCCCCACTGGGCTGAACCACGCTGAGCAGGTAGTACTTCATGATGTCCTCCTTGACGCCGTGCGGCTTGTTCCACCCCTCCAACGAACGACAGGGTCCCGCGGCGACACCCCACCCGACGGCAACGGGAGAATCCTCGCCATGGCCACCGCAGCACATCCTCTCCTCGACCGCGCCCGGCGGCTCGCACAGGACCTGCTCGTCCCGAACGCCGAACGGGTGGACCAGGAGGGGGTGCCCATGAGCCATGTAGAGGCGGTCAAGCGGTCGGGGCTCCTCGGGATGAGCGCACCGGTGGAGTACGGCGGCTCGGGCGCGCCCGCGGCGGTGGTACGGCGCACCGCCGAGATCCTGGCCGGGGCCTGCTGCTCGACCTGGTTCGTGCAGACGCAGCACCACACGCCCGTACTGACGCTGACGAAGAGCGAACTGCCGGTGCGTGAGCGCCTGTTGGGGCCCCTGGCACGCGGCGAGCTGCTGTCCGGGGTGGCGTACGCCCATATCCGCCGGTACCCGCGGACCCCGGTGCGTGTCACCAGGGAACGGGGCGGCCTGCGGTTCGACGGAACCGTGCCCTGGTACACCGGCTGGGGCCTGAACGACGTCATGCTGCTGGCCGGGGTCACCGACACCGGCGAGGCCCTGTTCGCCTTCGCCGAGGCCCGGGAACAGCCGGGCCTGCGCGCCTCCGGACCCCTCCGCCTCGCGGCCCTCACCGCCGCGCGCACGGTGTCACTCGAACTGGACGGACTCTGGCTGCCCGAGGAGGCGGTGGCCCTGTGTTCGCCCTATGAGCAGTGGGCGGCGGGCGACCGGTCGAAGACCGTGAGCACCTCACCGGCGGTGTTCGGGATCACCGAGGCGGCACTCGGCCTGCTGGACGAGGAGGACGCCGTACCGTTGCGCGCCCGCCTGGAGGAAGTACGGGGCGGGGCCTACGCCCTGGCCGACCGTGCGGCACCGCACGAGCATCTGGAGGAGCGGCTGGCCCTCCGGATACGGGCGTACGACCTGATGCGGACGGCCACCACGGCGGCGGTGGTCACCGGCGGCGGCCGTGCGCTGCTCCTGTCCGCCCGGGCGCAACGCCTCGCGCGCGAGGCCCTGTTCCTCCTGGTCCAGGGTCAGACGGCGGAGTCCCGCCGGGCTCATCTCGACGCCCTGACCGGCCGCCGTCCCGCCGTAGCCTAGGGCCTCATGATGCGCGCCTGGAACCTGCCGATTCTGTTCGTCCTCTGTGGCTCGGTCGTTGCCGCCGGGTCGTTCCTCGGCGGTGACCGTGTCACCGCCGCCGTGGTCCTCGTGGTGTTCGTGCTGCTCGCCACTATGCACTCCCCTCTGGTCTTCCCGAGGTCGATCGGGGCGCTGGAGGCACAGAGCCGCAGCGCGGTCGACGGCCGACCGGTCGTCTTCTGGCGACCGGGCTGCAAGTACTGTCTGCGCCTGCGCATCCGGCTGGGCCGCGGCGCCCGCCGGGCGCATTGGGTCGACATCTGGCGTGACCCGGCCGGAGCGGCGGTGGTGAGGGCGGCCAACGACGGCAACGAGACCGTGCCGACCGTCGTCGTCGGGGGCCGACCGCACACCAACCCCGACCCCGCATGGGTACGCGATCAACTCCCCGGCCCCGCCTGACCGGACACCGGGTGTTCCGGGCAGCGGGAAACCGCCCGGAACACCCACGACGCCGGATCGACGGCGGATCGACGGGAGGTCATCTGACGAGTTCGGACGGCTCGTCCAGCCGCGTCAGCTTCTGCGGGTTGCGCACCACATAGATCCGGGTGACCCGCCCGTGTTCCACCAGGAGGCTCACCGTGGCCGCCTCGCCGTCGCTCTCGACCCGGCCCGCGGGCGCGCCGTTGAGCCAGACGGTCGTCACCTCGGACGCGGGCGCCACCCGGTTCACACGCTCGAGCACCTTCGCCACCCGTCCGGCGCCGTGAACCGGAGCCGGCGCGGCCGGCGCGAGCCCGCCACCGTCCGCGATCAGGACCACATCGGGCGCCATGACCTCCATCAGCTCCTGCATCCGCCCGGTGCGCAGTGCGTCCATGAAGCGCTCCACCACGGCCTGCTGCTCCGCCCCGCTGACCCGTACCCGCGGCCGGCGGGCCGCCACATGCTCGCGGGCCCGGCGCGCGATCTGCCGTACCGCGGCAGCGGATCTGTCCGTCGCCTCGGCGATCTCGCCATAGGGCACCTCGAACACCTCGCGGAGCACGAACACCGCCCGTTCCACCGGACCGAGGGTTTCCAGGACGGTCAGCATCGCGATCGAGACACTCTCCGCGAGCTCCACGTCCTCGGCCACATCAGGACTGGTCAGCAGCGGCTCCGGCAGCCATTCGCCGACATAGTCCTCCCGGCTGCGCGACAACGTCCGCAGCCGGTTGAGCGCCTGCCGTGTCACGACCCGGACGAGATACGCCCGCGGGTCACGCACCCCCGAGCGCTCCACACCGTCCCACCGCAGCCAGGACTCCTGCACCACGTCCTCCGCGTCGGTAGCCGAGCCCAGCATCTCGTAGGCGACGGTGAACAGCAGGCTGCGATGGACGACGAACGGATCCTCGGTCATGCGGTGGACGCCGCGCCGGACCGGTCGGGGCGTGCGGCCAGCGGGATCTCGCAGACGTCGGAGAAACCCTGCGACCGGACCCCGGTCGCCACATTGGCCCTGGTCGCCAGGTTGACGAAGGCGATGTACGCGGTGAGTTCGGCCATCGCCACCGGGCCGAGCCGGTCGAGCAGGCTCGCGTACTGCGCGTCGGTGACGGTCGGCGGCGTGTTCGTCATGGACTCGGCATACCCCATCACGTCCCGCTCCAGCGAAGTGAACACCTCCGACTCGCGCCAGCACGGCACCTGACTGGCCTTGGTCAGGTCCAGGTTCTGTTTCCGGGCCTGGAAGTAGCCGATGTCGAGGCACCAGCTGCAGCCGACCTGTGCCGCGACGGCCATATGCGCAAAGGACTTCAGGGTCGCGTCGACCGCGTCCCACGCCCCTACCTCGCCGGCGAACTCCTGGACGGCCCGCGCGGCTCGGGGGCTGTTCCACATCACCTCGAGGTTCTCGGGCACCACACCGAACTGCTTGATCAGGTTCTCCTGGAGCTCCGCGGGGAGCTCGGCCTTCGGAAGACGTGGCGTCATGATGGTCTCCTTGTACGTGTGCCGGTGAAACCGTTCGACATGAAGACACCGCCGGGCCCACGCATGTGACAACGGGGCCGTGGTGGCGGTCGTCCTCGGCTCCGGCCCGTGGCCGGCAGCCGCGGCACATGGCGTCCCGGTGTCCGGTGGCACATGCGGTGACGTGTTCGGTAGGTTCCGCGGATGCAACGGCAACTCATGGACGACCAGGACCTGTCGGGGCTCGTGCGGGACGCACTGGGAGCGGGCCGCCGGGTGGTCGCGGTGGACCGGTTGCGCGGGGGAAGCAGGAAAGGGGTCTACCGGGTACGCCTCGACGGAGGCCGCACGCCGAGCGTGATCGTCTACAACTGGGCCGCCACCGAGAGTTTCTGGCCGGGTGCGCGCGAGACGGATCCGGCCGATCCGTTCACGCCCGCCTCCGGGCTCGTCCCGTTCCTGGCCGCGCGGCGGAGCTTGGACGGCCTCGGGGCACGGGTTCCCCGGGTCCTTCTGACGGATGACACCCGGCGCCGTTTCCCTGCGGACGTCGCCGTGGTCGAGGACATCCCCGGCGGCACACTCGAAGCGCTCTTCGAGACCGATCCCGGGCGCGCCGCGCAATCCCTGGCCCGCCTCGCCGAGACGGTCGAGGTGATGCACCGTCACCCCGGTGACCGGTACGGCAGAGTGGACCTGCTGGAACGGCACAGGCCCGGGTCCGAGGTGCCCTGCGAGCGGCGGGTCCTCGACCGGGCCCTGCGGGACCTCGAGGAGGCCGCCGGACGCGACGGCCGGATCGCGGCGGCCGAAGCCGCGTTGCGCGACCGTCTGCGGGAACTGGCCGACCGGGTGGACCTACGCAGGCGGTACGGGCTGATCCACGGAGAACTCGGGCCCGACCACGTCCTGGTCGATGCCGACAGGCACCCCGTCCTCATCGACATCGAGGGCCTGATGTACTTCGACGTGGAGTGGGAACACGTATTTCTCCGACTCCGTTTCGGCGGGCACTACACCGCGCTCGCCCGGCCCGGTCTCGATCCGCGGCGGCTCGACCTCTATGCGCTCGCGATGCGCCTGTCCCTGGTGGCCGGCCCCCTGCGCCTCCTCGACGGCGACTTTCCCGACCGGGCGTTCCTGAAGAGGATCGCCGAGCACAACACCGGAGCGGCGCTGGCACTCCTTCCGTAGCTGCGGCCCTGAGCTGCGCAGAACAGCTTCCGCTGGTCACTGTCACCTCCGGCATCGCCGACCGTCTGCAGGCTCTGCTCCTCCGCGGCGAGGTGCGCCGGGACTGTGCGTCTGGGTGTGCCCGGCGTGACCCGGACCGTCCGGCGCGCCTGTCTAGTGCGCCGACCCGGACCCGGCCGGTCCCGGACCGGAGGCGGCCCGCGTCCCGGAGGGGGTGTGGGCCGCCGCGCGATGCACGGCGGCCCGGCGCGGATCCGGCGGGGCGGGGGCCGGCCCGGGGTGACCGGGCCGGCCAGGGGGCCGACGTACGGTCAGGAGATGTTGCAGGACGCGCCGTTGAGCGTGAATCCGGTGGGGGCCGAGTTGGCGGAGCCGGAGCTGCCCTGGAAACCGAAGGAGGCGGAGCCTCCGGCCGGGAGGGAGCCGTTGTAGTCGAGACTGGCAGCGGTCACGGCCTTGCCCGACTGCGTCACCGTGGCGTTCCAGGCGTTGACGACCTTCTGATCGTTCGGGAAGGTCCACTTCAGCGTCCAGCCGTTGAGGGCGGAGCTGCCGGAGTTCTTCACGGTCACATCGGCGTTGAAGCCGCCCGCCCAGGAGCTGCTGACGCGGTAGCTCACCGCACAGGCGGCGCCGGCCGGCGGCTCGGTGGTGGGCGGCGGCGTGGTCGGCGGTTCCGTGGTGGGCGGCGAGGTGACCGGCGGATTGGGGGCGTTGACGGCCAGGGCGTAGGCGATGTCGGGCAGGAAGGTGCCCGCCTTGCCCGCGCAGCCGTCCGCCTCACCCGGCGGCTTCACCCAGAGGAAGGCATCGATCGCCGGGTCCCCGGTGTCGGCGGTGGGGTAGTTGCCCAGGGAGCGCCCGGAGGGGTCGCACCAGGCCCCGCCGCCCGCCGGGCCGTTGCCGTTACGGCTGGTGTCCACCACGGCGTGCAGCTGGGACGGGTTGCCCAGCGCGGCGAGGATCGCCTTGTCGTAACTCACCTCGCCTGCGGTGGTGTTGAAGTTGGAGACATTGGTGTAGAAGCCGTCGGCGTTGGTGAGCACGCCCGCGCTGCGCAGCCGGGACGCCTGCTCGGAGGCGCTGTTCCAGGTGGAGTGACCGCCGTCCAGATAGACCTTGGCCTGGGGCGCGGCGGCATGGATGGCGGCGCCCGCCCGCGAGAGCGAGGCGTAACGGGCGCTCAGCTCCTGGGAGTTGAGACAGGTGGTGAGGGCGATCGAGTCCGGCTCCAGGATGACGACCGACGGTCCGCCGCCGAGCCCGGCGGCGAAGCCGCGGACCCAGCTGTCGTAGGAGGCGAGGTCCGGGGCGCCGCCCGCGGAGGCACCGCCGCAGTCGCGGTTGGGGATCGCGTACGCCACCAGCACCGGCACCTGACCGGCGGCGGTCGCGGCCGAGGTGACCTTGCCGACGTCCGCGGTGACGGTGGAGGGGCTGTACGAGGAGAACCAGACGGCCTGCGGCTGGCTCGCGATCTTGGCGGAGATCACGGGCTGCCGGGAGTCACCGGGGTTGGCGGCGGCCCACTTGACCACCTGCGATGCGGGGTCCTTGTAGAACTGGGTACCGGCGGGCAGGCCGCCCTGTACCGCAGCGGTCTCCACCTGGGTGGCCAGCGCCGTTCCGGCCGCCGCCAGCCCGGCCGCCAGGCCCAGGGCGGCGGCCCTGAGCCCGAGTGAGGCCAGGCGGGTATGCAGGGCGCCGGGAGAGGTCCCGGGGCGGTGGGTGGGATCGGGGGGTGTCACAGTCGTCCTCCGTGCTCTCGGGTCGGAGAGTGCCAGGGGGCACGCGGATGGCCGTGGGAGCGCTCCCATGGTCGCCGACACCCTAACCGGGCTTGGCAGGTTCACGTAATCCCTCGACCCCCGTGAATATCAAGCTTCATGGGAGCGCCCCCGTGAATCGACCGCCCAAGGTCCGCTCAGTGGTCCCTCAGCCACTCGGCGACCTGCTCCGGCGACGAGCGCGGCGCGTCGATGAGATGCGGGACGAAGCGGGCCGTGCCGTCGGTGACCACCCCGTCGGACTCGCGGATCCCGATGCCGGCGGGCCTTCCTCCGATCACCCAGGAGCCGATCACCATATGGTTGCCGTCGAAGGACGGCGGCCGGTGCCACTGCTGCCACAGATACGGCCCGTCGCCGAACGGCCCCGCCTGTTCGAAGGAACGCTCATGGGTGTGGACCTTGATCGAGGCCCCTTCCCAGCCCCACAGCGGTTTGGCCACCCATTCGTCCAGACCGTGCGGACCGTCGAGAGAGGACGGCAGCAGGTTGGGATGCCCCGGATACATCTCCCACAGGACGGCCAGCAGCCCCTTGGTGGACAGCAGGGCCTTCCACATCGGTTCCAGCCATCGCGTCGACTGCGGTGCCCTGCGCAGTTGTTCGGCATAGCCGCTCTCGAACGCCCAGTCCCAGGGATACATCTTGAAGCAGGAGTCGATCGGTGCGTCGTCCACGTCGACGAAGCGCTCGAGACCGGTGTGCCAGCCGACGTCCTCCATGGTCAGGCCGACGGTGGCGAGTCCCGCCTCGGTCGCGGTGTCCCGCAGATAGGCGGCCGTGATGATGTCCTCGTCCGGCTCGTCGGCGGAGTGCGCGAAGTGCACCTGGTGCCCCAGCCGGGGTGTCAGCTCCTGCCATGCCTTCACCAACCGCTCGTGGATGGTGTTGAACTGGTCGCGCTCGGGGTGGACGTCCTCGATCCACTCCCACTGCACCACGGCGGCCTCCAGCAGGGCGGCCGGCACATCCCCGTTGTACTCGTACATCTTGGCGTCACCGGTGCCGTCCCAGGCGAAGTCGAAGCGCCCATAGATGCTCGGCGCATCGTCCTGGAGCGTCTCCCGCATGGGTTCCACCCAGTCGGGGTGGATGCCGAGCCTGGCGGTGTCCCCCCGGTCGAGGATGTGCCGGGCGGCCGCCACACACATCCCGTGCAGTTCTTCGGTGACGTCTTCCAGATACTCCACCTCCGCCGAGGTGAGCACATAGGCGGCCGACTCGTTCCAGTAGGGGCGTGTTCCCCCACCGGGCAGCGCCACCGTGTGGAACGGCAGACCCGATTCCACGACCTTCCGTTCCCAGCCCGGTCGCGGGGTGCGAGGCTCACGGCGCATCGGTCAGCCCCCCACCGTTCCGCCGTGGGCGCTGAATCCGCCGCGGACGACACTTCCCGACTTCGGGGAGACGAATCCCTCTCCGCCGCCCGCCTTGGGCAGAGTCTGGCCGACGGCCGGTACCCGACTGCCGCTGCGGGCGTACCACCAGCCGTAACCACCGGAGCCGCCGCTCTTGTTGCCGTGCTCGCAGAAACTGTCGTCGACCCGGGTCCCGGTCCGCTTGTCGGCGCAGACCCCCTGGTAGTCGGGGCCCGACGAACAGCCGCAGAGCACGAGGGCGAGGGCGACCGCGCCCACCGTGCCGACGGTCAGAGTCGTGGAGCGACGCCGCTGCGGAGCGTCGCCGGTTTGACTGGCCACAGCCAAGTCCTTTCGGTTGAACCGGACGGACGTCGAGGAGCCCCCCGGGACCGGTGCGACGGAGGCATGCATGAGCCACCGAAGCAGGATCACCCCCCTGCCCCCCGCCGCACCGGTCCGGGCGCCGACCGTGCCCTCACCGGCGGCTGCCGGGCGGCCCGAACCGGACAACGGCCTTCCCCGGCTCGTCCCGAAATCATCGGAACGATCACGGCCGAGAATCGCCTTCCCCCCTCGCGCACTGTATGACCGGGCCGTCGCACCATGCCATGCCGAGGTACGGCAGTCCGCCCCCGGACAGCCCTGCCGGAACCCGGCACGGTACGGGTTCCGTCGGGCGTCCGACCGGCCGGAACGGACGCACGGCAGGCCCCTCGTCCGGCTCGGGCACCGCATGCCCGTCTCCCGCGGCGTCGAAGGCCGGTGGGCGACCGCCCGGTTGAGCGCGACACCGACGGCCGAACTGCCAGCCGGCCCGTGCGGCGATCGTCACGGCGATCCCGTGCCGTCGGCGCCGGATGCGCATCACTCCTGCAAGTCGTCCGTTCCGCCCGGCAGTTCGGCTCCGGCCGAGTTGTCCCGGCCGTGGGGACAGGTGTCGAGCAGCCTTGACGTCTCCCAGCGCGCCGCGACACTCCCCGGCGTCGTCGTCATGGCGGCGCGCTTCATGCGGGAGACTCTTCTCCTCCGTCCCGTACGGATTTTTCGAGAAGCGTGAACGACTTCGGCGTACCGCCTGGCTGTGGCTTGCCTTCCTTGCGCCCGACAACTCGATAGCCGGCGTCGAGGTAGTACGCATTGAGGCGTGTGTTGCCGGCCAGGCAGTCCAGACGTACCAACGCTCTGCCCCCTTCGGCCACACGGCGCTCCGCGGCTCGCAGAAGTTTCCGCCCTGTCCCGGGCGGGACACTGCCGTGGTCAACCATCAGCCGGTGCACATAGCCGGCCGTCGGCGGTTGCGGCCCCCAGGCGTCCTCGTCCTCCCACCACAGCTCCCAGGCTCCGACCACACGATCGGCAGCCTCCGCGAGCCATAGCTCCCCGCTTTCCATGACCCGGCGGAAGTGATCCCCGCCCAGCTCACCAGGCCGCCACTGATCAGTGACACCCTGGGCCAGCATCCAGCGGGCGGCGTCGTCACGCAGACGCACTACAGCGGCAAGATCAGTGTCGTGAGCAAGACGGAAGCGCAGGTCGTTCACGCGGCGATCTTCGCACAGGTGTCCGCCTCCGTATCGACACGCGGCATCGCCGCGTAGAGCCCCGAGTCCGCCCGCTCCTGTAGTGGCTGCCGGGGTTGAGAGTAGTTGGGGCAAGCAACGCAAAAGCCTCCATCATCGGAAGGCGTCGCCCCTTGCCAGGCCTTCGAACCCGTGGCCGCTTCGACCTGACGGACCTTCCCCGTCAAACGGAACGGACTGTTGCCGACCACAGTGGGCAGATGCACTACTGCGGGGGTTTCACCGAACGGCAGGGAGACAAAGGGGAGATGGAGATCTCGAGCATCGTCGGCGCCATCGTCATCGGGCTGATCATCGGCGTCCTGGGCCGGCTTGTCGTGCCGGGCCGGCAGCACATCGGCGTCCTGTGGACCATCCTCGTCGGCATCGTGGCGGCCTTCATCGGATCCGGGATCGCCGCCGCCGTCGGTGTGGCCGACACCAAGGGGGTCGACTGGATCGAGTGGCTCATCCAGATCGGTCTGGCGGCGCTGGGGGTCGCGGCGCTGGACCGGGCGAAGACACACCGCTGACGGTGCCGTGGTGGCCGGGTCAGGCGGGCCGTGCCGTGCGGTCCCGCCCACCCGGGCTACCGGGTGGGCGCGGCGTCATGGCGGGGCCGTCCGAAGGCGCCGGTTCCCGTGGACGGGCGGTCAAAGGAACAGATAGGGCGTCGTGGTGGTCAGCGCCTCGAAGCCGAGGCGGGCCAGGATCGGGCGGCTCCGGTCGGTCGCGTCGACCTGAAGATGGCGGTAGCCGCGGGAGGCTGCGATCCTGGCGCGATGGGCGACCAGAGCCCGGTAGATGCCGCGGCCGCGCCAGTGGGGGACGGTGCCACCGCCCCAGAGGCCCGCGAAACCGGTGCCGGGCACGAGTTCCAGGCGGGCCGAGCTCACCGGCTCGTCGCCCGCGAGGGCCACCACGACGACGACATGGTCCGGGTCGTCGATGAGCTGGGCCTGAAGTTGGTGGCGCAACCATGTGCTGTCCGTGCCGAACGCCTTGGTGTGCACATCCGCGACGAGGTCCACGCCCGTCGCGTCGGTGACCGGCACCAGCCGTATGCCCTCGGGTGGTTCGACGTCCAGGGCCAGACCGGCGATCTCGGCGACCATCACGGTCTCCTCGGGCTCGGGGGCGAACCCGGCCGCCCGCAGCCGCTCCCCCAGGTCGGCCGGCAGGTCGTGCCCATAGAGCTTCCATTCGAACTCCCGGCCGAGTCCGGTGAAGCAGCGGATCTGCTCGGCGATCGCCTCGTCCGCGGTGGACTCGTCGAGGTCCGACCAGACGATCCCGTTCCAGCCGTGTGCGGCCCCGATCCGGCGCACCACCCGCGCACCGCGCTCGACACGGGTGCCGGGTCCCTCGGGGCGGGCGCCCTCTCGTGTCTCCCGGTCGAACAGAGCCAGTACCGCAGCATGATCCATGCTTCAACTCCAGCATCGGGCCGAGACGTCGGCAACGCGTTTTCCGCTCCTGGGCCCTGTGCCTTGAATTGCTAGCCGAGTTCCAGAGTGGTCACCCCGAATACACGGTCCGCCGCGAAGGGTCTCACCGGCCCCGTGTACATACGGGCCGTCTCGAAGGACGGGCTGAGGCCGAAGCGTTCGGCGAGGGTGACGGCCGCCGGGTTCGACAGGGGGACGTCGAGGGCCACCTCCCCTCCGGCGGCCGCGGCGGCCGTCGCCAGGAGCAGCGCCTCGGCGTCCTCGGCCGTGTCGGCGAACAGAGGTCCGATGCGCGGGCGGTCATGGGCGGGGCGGATCACCGCGCAGCCGGTCAGGCGGCCGTCCCGGAGGCGGACGAAGGCCCGGTGACCGGGAGCGCTGAGCCAGTGCTTCAGGAAGCGGGGGCGGTCGGCGGGATGGCAGGAGGCGTCGTACTCGGTGACGGCGTCCAGGTCGTCCTCGCCGGCCGGGCGCACTCCGGGCGCCGGGCGGGTGGCGGGCACCGCTCCGGCGAACCGCAGGGTGCGGTGGGCGGGTTCGAAGCCGGACCGGCGGTAGTTGTGCTGCTGGGTGACGACTCCGTCGAGGCCGATCGTACGGCTGCCGGCGTGGGCGAGGGCGGTCCTCCAGGTGGCCAGGCCCAGGCCGCGGCCGCGCAGATCCGGGCGTACGAGATAGAAGCCGAGGAAGGCGTAGTCGGCGTCGTAGTTGACGACGGAGATCGCCGAGACGGGTTCTTCGCCGACCCGGCCGATGAAGAAGCCCTCGGGGTCCTGGGCGAAGAAGGCGGGGGCGTCGGACAGTCCCGGGTTCCACCCCTCGTCGGCCGCCCAACCGCTGATCACCGACCACTCGGCGAGCGCCGCCCGGGTGACGACGAGATCCTCGGGGCCGGCAGAGGTCATCGTCGAGCTCCGTTCATCAGGGCCGGGTCCATGAGGGCCGGGTTCATGAGGGCCGGGCGGTGCGGTGATCGCCCGCTCCGACGGTCTTCTTCACGTTCCGCGGCTTCCGGGCGATGTCACGGCGCCCGGCGCTCTCCGGCTTCGAGGGCGGTGAGGGTCCCGCCGGTCGTTCGTACGACGGGACCCTCACCGACATGCGGAACCGCTCGGCTCAGCGGACCGATCCCGGACGGAAACGGCGGTACAGCACACCGCCGCCCAGGACGAGGGCCGCGCCTCCGGCGAGCGCGGGCAGGGTCGCGTCCGCCCCGGTGTGGGCGAGGGCGGCCACCGGCTGCGGGTCGATCTCCGGCTGCGCGGGCGCCGCGGGCGTGTGCACCGTCGCCGGGACGGAGGGCCGCGGCGCGGGGCGGTGGGTGCTGGAGGTGTTGGTGGAGGTGTTGCCGGCGGAAGAGTTGCCGACGCCCACCACGTCCACCGAGTTGCCGCTCACATTCACCGGGACATGGATCGGCAGCTCCACGCTGTTGCCGGAGAGCACCCCCGACGAGCCGTGCGCGCCGCCGGACGCCGAGGCGCCGCCGCCGGAGACGGATCCGTCGGAGACGGCCCCGCCGGAGACACCGCCCTGCGACGAGGAACCGGCCGCATGGGTGCCCTCGTTCGCACAGATGTTGCCCTTGGCCGCGTTGAGCAGCCCCACCACCGACGCGGTGTTGCCGCACACATTGACCGGGATGTGCACCGGGATCTGCACGGTGTTGCCGGAGATCAGTCCGGGCGAACCGGTCGCGGCACCGTTCGCCGCGGAATCGGCGTGTGCCGGGAACGTCACGGCCAGCGCCCCCGAGGCGGCGGCCGCGGCGATCAAACCATTTCGGGTAGCCCGTTTCATAGGTTCTCTGCCTTCCAGACATCGTCACGAGCATTTGCCCGCACCCGGTAAACGCAGACGAACGATCCGAGTTATGGCTTATCTGCCTTTCACCCCATCGAGTGGTGGCCGATCAATCCGGTGAAGAGGCCATCACCCGGTCGGGTCGGGCGCCGGGCCACGTGTGCGAGGGCGAACCGTACGGCATGCCGGCCGGTCCCGCCCGCCCGGAGGCGGGCCCTGCGGGGCCCGCCTATCGTGAGCGGAGGTCCGTCGCCGGAATCACCGATTCGGAGCAACCCCGGAGGCGCCGATGCAGTCCTCGCACACCAGCCCCGCGCTCAACACGGCTGCGGTCACCTCCGCGGTGCTCGTTCTGCTGGGAGCGACACTGCCGGCCGCGGTCACCGTCGACACGGACTCCGAGCTGTCCCGCTTCTACCGTCAGCGGATCACCTGGTCCGCCTGCGAGGGTGCGGACATGCCCCGGGACCTCCAGTGCGGAAAGGTGACGGTTCCCCTCGACTACGACCGGCCCGGCGACGGGACGCTCGAGCTGGCGATGGCCCGCTACCGGGCGACCGGCACGTCCCGGGGCTCGGTGCTGCTGAACTTCGGCGGCCCCGGCGGAGCCGGCGTTCCG
Source organism: Streptomyces nodosus (assembly GCF_008704995.1). Lineage (NCBI taxonomy): Bacteria > Bacillati > Actinomycetota > Actinomycetes > Kitasatosporales > Streptomycetaceae > Streptomyces > Streptomyces nodosus. The sequence goes on along the minus strand of NZ_CP023747.1, from coordinate 7,220,857 downwards.
CAGCTCGCCACCGACGGCGGCAAGAAGTTCATGCATCTGACGAACCGCTACGACGTGGTGACGTTCGATCCGCGCGGGGTCGGACGTTCCTCGCCGGTCAGCTGCGGCGAGGGGACGGAGGACGCGCCCGCGCAGCAGGCCCCCGCCGACGCGACCGATCCACGCACCGCCCTCGAACAGACGCGTGAGACGGCCGAGCGGTGCGCCAGGCACTCCGGTCCGGTCCTGCCGCACATAGGCACGGTCGACGCCTCCCGCGATCTGGATGTGATGCGCCAGGCGCTCGGCGACAAGAAGCTGAACTACCTCGGCTTCTCCTACGGCACACGGCTGGGCGCGGTGTACGCGGCCCAGTTCCCCGAGAAGGTGGGCCGGATGGCGCTCGACGGTGTGGACACCCTCACCGAACCCCTGGCCGAGCAGGGGCTGTCCGCCGCGCGGGGGCAGCAGATCGCGCTCGAGGACTTCCTCGACTGGTGCGTCAAGGGCGCCTCCTGCCCCTTCGGGCGTGACGGCCGCTCGGCCCGGGAGACGGTCGTACGGCTGGTGCACTCCCTGGACCGCAATCCGCTGCCGACGGCCGGCGGGCCGCCGTTCTCGGGGCAGGACCTGGTCGGCGCGATCGGGCAGGCCCTGTTCAGCAAGCAGCTGTGGCCCACGCTGGAGCAGGGGCTGTCCCAGTTGGTGAAGCAGAGCGACCCCGGCGACCTGATGCGTTTCTTCGCCGTCGGTACGGCCCTCCCCTACCGCGGGCACCCGTCCGGCCGGCTGGCCCGCCCCGGGGACGTACCCGCCGACAATCTGCCGGCCGCACTGGTGGCGATCAACTGCGCCGACGACCCGGACCGGCCGAGCGCCGACCGGATCACCCGGGACGTCGCCCGGCTGCGCGAGTCCTACGACAAGGCCTCCCCGGTCTTCGGGCGGTCCCGGCTCTCCCAGGTGCTGCTGTGCTACGGACGCCCCAAGGGCACGGACTTCATCCGGGAGCAGGTGAAGGACGTGCACACCCCGAAGATGCTGCTCGTCGGCACCCGTGGGGACCCCGCGACCCCGTACAGCTGGACCGTGGAGACCGCCAGGCGGCTCGGCCCCTCGGCAGTGGTCCTGGACAACCGGGACGAGGGCCACACCGGTTACGCGGCCTCCCGGTGCGTCCACGCCGCGGTGGACTCCTTCCTCCTGGACGGCTCCCTGCCGGCCGACGGCAGTTCGTGCGGCCCGGGCCGGTCGCACTGAACCGGGCCGGCCAGCCGGCCCGACGCCTCCGGCGTCAGCTGAGGGACACCTCCGGTGAGTAGAGGTCGAGCCACAGCGCCAGGTCCAGGGTGCGTTCGAGGCCCCGACGGGAGGCCTGGGTGATCTGGGGGGTGTCGCGGTGGGCGGCCCGATCCACCCGCTCACGGTCGACCAGGTCGAAGACCGGGTGGTCGGGCCGGGCGAGGAGGTCCCTGACGTGTTCCTGGAGGGCCAGCGCGTACTTGGGGTCCTGGGTCGAGGGATAGGGGCTCTTGACCCTGTCGTACACGGACTTCGGGATGAGGTCGGCGGTCGCCTCCCTGAGCAGGCTCTTCTCCCTGCCGTCGAAGGACTTCAGCGCCCAGGGGGTGTTGTAGACGTACTCGACGAGCCGGTGGTCGCAGTACGGCACCCGCACCTCGAGACCGACCGCCATGCTGGTGCGGTCCTTGCGGTCGAGCAGGATCCGGACGAAGCGGGTCAGATGCAGATGGCTCATCTGCCGCATCCGGTACTCGAAGTCGCTCTCGCCGTCCAGCCGCCGGATGTCCGTCACGGCCGTGCGGTAGGAGTCGGCGATGTACGACTCCAGGTCCAGGGCGTCGGTCAGATCGGTGCGCAGCAGGGCGGCGTCGTCGCCGAAGTGCCGGCTGAACTGCACCAGCCAGGGGAAGGCGTCGGCACGCCGGGCCTCCTCGTCGAAGAACTGGAGGTAGCCGCCGAAGACCTCGTCCGCGGACTCCCCCGACAGCGCGACCGTGGAGTGCTCGCGGATCGCCTGGAACAGCAGGAGCAGGGAGCTGTCCATGTCGCCGAAGCCCATCGGCAGGTCCCGGGCGCGGATGACACGGGCGCGTACGTCGAGGTCGGCGAGGGACTGCGCGTCGAGCACGATGTCCTGGTGCTCGGTGTCGCTGGCCTGGGCCACATCGTGCACGAAGGGAGTGTCGGGGGTGCCGCGCAGTTCGTCGGCGACGAAGTTGTCGGTCTGTCCCACGAAGTCCACCGCGAAGCTGCGCACCTTCTCGCCCTGCTCGCCCAGTTGCCGGGCGGCCAGGGCGGTCATCGCGGAGGAGTCGAGACCGCCCGACAGCAGGGTGCAGCGCGGCACATCGGCGACCAGCTGTCGGCGGACGATGTCCTCCAGCAGCGAGCGGACGGTGGCGACGGAGGTGGCGCAGTCGTCGAGGTGCGGACGGGTCTCCAGCCGCCAGTAGACCCCCCGGTGCAGGCCCTTCCGGTCGAGGGTGAGGACGGTGCCGGGCTCGACCTCGTACATGCCGTCCCAGACGGCGTGGCCGGGCGTCTTGACCATCGCGAACAGCTCCCGCAGCCCGTCGAGGCAGACCCGGGCGGTGGCCAGCGGGTTGGCCAGGATCGCCTTGGGCTCGGAGCCGAAGAGGACGCCGTCGGCGGTCGGGTAGTAGTAGAACGGCTTGATGCCCATCCGGTCGCGGATCATCACCAGCTTGTCGTGGCGGCCGTCCCAGATGGCGAAGGCGTACATGCCGCTCAGCCGCTCGGCGACCGCCTCGCCCCAGGCGAGGTAGGCGCGCAGCACCACCTCGGTGTCGGAGTCGGTGCTGAACCTGTGGCCCAGGCCGGTCAGTTCGCGGCGCAGCTCGGTGAAGTTGTAGGCCTCTCCCGAGTAGACCAGGGTGACGGCGCCCTCCGGGGTCGTCGTGGTCATGGGCTGACGTCCGCCGGGCAGATCGATGATCGCGAGCCTGCGGTGGCCGAGGGCCGCGGGGCCCTCGATCCAGGTGCCGCGGGCGTCGGGCCCCCGGCAGGCCATGGTCTCGGTCATCGCGTCCACGGTCACGGTCTCGTTCCGCAGGTCACGGTCGTAGGAGATCCAGCCGGTGATGCCGCACATGTGTCACCTCCCGCGTACGGTCCGGGAACGGCCCCTCACCTGCGGCTCCTCTGAGCCTCACGCGCTCTCGGCAAACCAGTTGCATGTGGCAGCTATACGTCGAGTGTGGCACGCGGCGACGGAGATCAGCGCATCCCCGGCCCGGTCGGCCCTGTCACCCCACCGGTTCGGCGGTGGCGTCGGCCGCGGCCACCGAAGGCCGGCGGCGGGGCGTCACCGGCGGTGATCGCTGCGTCCCGATTCCCCCGCATGCCCGGTGGGCGAATCGGCCCTAAGGTGCTCATATGGAGCACGCTCTCAGTCCCTCGACTCTCGCGGAACTGCGTCGGCCACGGCCCTACCCCGCGGTGTCGGTGCTGACGCCGACGCACCGCCGCGAGCCCGACAACGCCCAGGACCGCGTCCGGCTGCGCAATGTGCTGGCGGACGCCAAGAAGCAGTTGGAGTCCGATCCGGCGGTCACCCGTGAACTCCGGATCGATGTCACGGACCAGCTCGACCGGGCGCTCGGTGACGTCGATCTGGCGCACACCGAGGACGGGCTGATCATCTTCGCGGCGCCCGGCGAGCACCAGGTGTGGTCGCTGGCCCGCTCGGTGCCGGAACGTGTGGTGCTCTCGGACACCTTCCTGACCCGCAATCTGGTCGCCGCGCAGGCCGCCGAACGGCCGTTCTGGGTGCTGGCGCTCTCCGCGGACCGGGTGACGCTGTGGAACGGCGGCGCCGGCCATGTCACCAAGGCGCACATCGGGGACTTCCCGCTGGTCCGCGGCCAGGAGAACTTCGACGCCGAGCGCCGGGAACAGATCGGGGACACCCCGAGCACGTTCCGTGACGAGGGGACGCGCCAGTTCCTGCGTGACGTCGACACCGCGATGGCCCAGGTGCTGCGTCGGCAGCCGCGCCCGCTGTACATCACCGGTGAGCCGGCGGCGCTGGCCCTGCTGACCGAGGTCGGGGGCGTCGCGGGGACGGCGATCCACATCCCGCACGGCGGGCTGGCCGACGCCACCCCGGAGACGGTGTGGCAGACGGTCGAGCCGGTGATCGCCGCCGAGGACCGCAGGAGCATCGACACGGTCAGCCGTGAACTGGTGTCCGCTCGCGGCCGTAAGGCGTTCGCGGCGGGAGTGGACGAGGTCTGGCAGAACGCCTCCGACGGCCGCATCCGGCTTCTGGCGGTCGAGGAGAACTATCAGGTGACGGTCCGCGACGACGCCGGCGACCATCTCGTCCCGGCCGACAGCGGCGACCTCGACGCCCGCGAGGACATCGTGGACGAGATCGTCGAGCGCTGTCTGGACACGGGGGCCGATGTCCGCTTCGTCCCGGACGGCGCCCTCGGCGACGCCCAGGGCATCGCCGGGGTGCTGCGCTACTGAGACGCGGCGGGCCCCCAGGGACGCCTGTGGCATATGCCAGGAGCACCACCGGATCGGGTATTGCCAAATCCCTTACGGGGCAGCGGATGCTGTGCGACAGTCGTACCGGTCCTTCCCAAGGCTTTGGTCGTCCCCCGTATCGGAGCGCGTCATGCCGTCCCGTCTCTCAGCGGAGCGCCCCGCCCCGCTGCTGTTCCGCAGCGGGGCGGGGCACAAGGTGACGGCGGCCGGTGTTGCGCTCGGGGCGGCCTCAACGGTCGTCCGTCGGCAGAGGGAAGAGGCCCCTGCCGACGACCGTCCGGATGCCGCTCGACCCGGTTCCGCTCTTCACGAGGGGCCGCATGGCACTGGACTGCCTGCGGACCGTCATGACGGAGTCCGGTGAGAGCGGGCGTGCGGACGACGCCGCTGTGCCGGTCACCGAGGTCGTGTCCTGACGGGCGGTTCCCACGCCGCCGCGGGTCACGGCCCCTCGGTGTCGAGCTCCCTCACGCCTGCGCGGTGGTGCCGCCCCGGCGCTTCGGCAGCATCTTGGGCAGGGCCAGTTCGATCTCCTCCCTCAGGTCCTGGATCTTCGGGTAGCTGGAGTACTGCCCGGTGAGCCGGTACATCTCGCGCAACCGGTCCCAGGTGCGGTGGGAGGAGTTCGCCCCCATCGACGTCAGGGCCAGGCGTGCGTAACGGTCGGCCTGTTCGGGGTCGTCGGCGATGAAGCAGGCCGACGCCAGGGAGATGTGGTCGAAGATCTTCGACCGCTCCCGGCCGGTCCCCCGCAGCTCCAGCGCCTCCCTGGCATGGCGCTGCGCGACGGCGGCCGCACCCGGATCGTGTTCGGCGAGGGTGCGGTAGGCCAGGGCCTGCATCCCGTGCAGATCCGCCTCGTCGAACATCTGCATCCAACTGGGCGGCGGGACATCCGACTTGTCGGAGACGAAGAGGTCCTCCGCCTCGCCGAGGGTGCGCCGCATGGCCTGCGCCTTGCCCATCGAGGCCTGGGCCCAGGCCTCGATGGTGCAGTGCATGGCCTTGGTGCGCGGCAGCACCTGGTCACCGGAGCCGGACTTGGCGAGCTGCATCAGATCGAGTGCGTCGTCGGGCCGGCCGAGATGCACCATCTGACGGGCGGCGCGGGAGAGCGCCTCCCCGGCGCGGGGCCGGTCGCCGCCCTCACGGGCCGCATGGGCGGCGATGACGAAGTACTTCTGCGCCGTGGGCTCCAGACCGATGTCGTGCGACATCCAGCCCGCGAGGACGGCGAGGTTGGCGGCGACGCCCCACAGGAGCCGCTGCAGATGGTCGGGGTGACGGTAGGAGAGCATGCCTCCCACCTCGTTGAGCTGGCCCACGACGGCCTTGCGTTGGAGCCCGCCGCCGCGGGCGGCGTCCCAGGCCCGGAACACCTCGACCGAGCGCTCCAGTTCCTCGATCTCCTGCCACCCGATGGGGGCGGCCTCGTAGCGGTCGTATCCGGCGGGTTCGGCGTGCAGGGGTTCGTCGAAGCGGGGGGCATCGGCCGCCAGGGCCGGGTCGGTGTGCAGCCAGTCGTGCATGGCGCTGCTGAGTGCGGAGCCTGCGGCGAGCGCGGCGCCCGCGCCCACCAAGCCGCGTCGGTTGAGCATGAGGTCCATTCCCGTGAATTCGGTGAGGACCGCAGCGGTCCGTTCGGGCGCCCACGGCACTCCGTCGGGGTGTTCCGCATTCCCGTCGTCACGCCGTCTCCCCACGCGCCTCTGCCGGACCAGACCGAGGTCCTCGATGGTCACGACACGGCCGAGCCGCTCGGTGAACAGAGCCGCCAGCACCCGCGGCACGGGATCGCGCGGGATCTCTCCCATGTCGATCCACCGCCGCACCCGCGAGGTGTCGGTCGCCAGCTGGGGGTGGCCCATGGCCGCCGCCTGCCGGTTGACCAGCCTCGCGAGTTCGCCCTTGGACCAGCCGGCCAGGCCGAACAGGTCCGAGAGGCGGGTGTTGGTCTGTCCGCTCACGTCAAGCCCCCAGGTTCTCGGCTGAGTTGACAGTAGCCCTCTGACAGTTGCTCCGGGACTATTCGCCAGGGTTCGCCAGGGTGCGCCAGATGGTGTGCCAGTGGCCGACGGGTGTCAGGTAGGAACGCGCCATCCCGACCCGGCCGCCGCAGGGGCACTCCCCAGGGTGCGTCTGCGGCGGCCGGATCGGGGGCGCGGAACTCGCAGGCACACGAAGGGATCTGTACCGACCATGTACACAGCATCGTCCTCCGTGTCCGCCCCGCCCCGGTCGCTGCGCCCCCGCCCGGGCGTCGGCGGCCCCTACCTCGACCCCGTGCGGCCGCCGGCCCCCACGCTCGGTGCCGGGCGCGCGCGACGCGTCGCGGGCGCCGGCGCACCCCCGCTCAGCGGAAGAATCGATCTTTCCGGCCCCCAGGGCGCACAGTTGCGTACGGCGATCGCCTCGGTCCATCGCATCTGTCCGGAGTTCACCCCGGTGCAGGTGCTGCGCCGCAGCGGGCGCTCCGTGCTCGTCGTCGGCACCACCGGGCGCAGTACGGCCGTCGCCAAGTGCTTACTGGACCACTCCCCCATCTGGTCCGAGCGGTTCCGGCACGAGATAGCGGCATACCGGTCGTTCGTCCGGCACCGGCCCCCCGTGCGGGTGCCCCGGCTGATCGCGGCGGACCCGGACCACTGCACCCTGGTCATCGAGCGGACGGCGGGCCGGGTGGCGGCGTTGCAGCGGCATCCGGTGGAGGCGCCGCCCCGTGCGGACATCCGGACGGCACTGGGCGCGATCTGCCGGCTGAACGCATGGCGCCCCCCGGCGGGTACCTTCGAGGCCCCGCTGGACTACGCGGAGCGGATCGCCCGCTTCCATGAACTGGGGCTGCTCACCGACCGGGACATGGGCGACCTGCAGAAGCTGCTGCACGGGATCGCCCACGCGGCGGGCCGGCAGGGCATGGGCCAGTTCTGTCACGGCGACGCCCTGCTGTCGAACATCCTGCTGTCGCCGGCGGGTCCGGTGCTGGTGGACTGGGAGCACGCCGGCTGGTATCTGCCCGGGTACGACCTGGCGACGCTGTGGGCGATCCTGGGTGACGCCCCGGCGGCCCGGCGTCAGATCAGCCAGATCGCGCAGTCCGCGGGACCGGCATCACGCGACGCCTTCCTGGTCAACCTCATGCTCGTGCTCACCCGCGAGATCCGCGCCTATGAGACGGCCGTGCAGCGTTCGATGCACGACACGACCCCGGCGGCACCGGGAGCGGCCCACCCGGGTGCTGCGTCGTCCGGCGAGGAACAGCGGCTGCTGCTGAGGCGGTTGCACGACGACTGCCAGATGGCCCGGCGGGCCGTCCGAGCGGCGGTCGGCACGCGCTGACGGGGACGGCGGTCCGTGGTGTCCCGCAACGGCGGCGCACCACGGGCCTTCGTCGTGTGCCCACCTCTTTCGGGGGACATCCGCAACGCCTCCGCCCGATCACCGGTCTACTCCACTGACGCCCCGCAGGCCGGGCCACCGCCGCCGCAAAACTCCGTTCCAGCACCGCTGACATGGGAAATCCCCCGCCTCCGGGCATGATTGACGGATCGTCGAAGAGCCGGTACCACTGACGCACGCTCGGCCCCCGTACGCCCCATGCGTCCGACCGTCCCCAGGAGGCCCCCTTGCGCGGTCCCGCCCCTGCCCCCCACACCACCTCTCGCCGCAGACGCGCCCGCCGGACTGCGGTCGCCGCCACCTCGGCGGCACTGCTGCTGCCCCTGCTGGGCGCCGCCCCGGCCGGCCCGCCCGGCGGCTCGCCCCCGTTGCAGAGCGCCTTCGCCGCCGCGGCCGACACCTATCACGTACCGCAGAGCGTGCTGCTCGGTGTGTCGTACCTCCAGTCCCGCTGGGACGCCCATGGGGGTGCGCCGAGCGTGGCGGCCGGCTACGGCCCGATGCACCTCACCGACGCCCGCGCCGCGCTCGCGGGGGCGGCCCACCACAGCGAGGGCACCGAGGACGCCCGCGGTGACCAGGCCCGTCCCCCGTTGCTGCCCACCGCGGCGGAGCCGGCCGACTCCGCCCTTCCGGACCGGCTCACCAGCCTGCCCAGGGCCGCCGCCCTGACCGGCATCCCGGCGGACCGGCTGCGCGCCGACCCGGCGTCGAACATCGCGGGCGGCGCCGCCCTGCTCGCCGCCGCCCAGCAACACCTAGGAGCGCCGCTCAGCAAGGACCCGGCCGACTGGTACGGGGCGGTGGCGACGTTCTCGGGCGCGGACGACAGTGCCACGGCGGACGCCTACGCCCGCGAGGTCTTTCAGGTGATGCGCGAGGGTGAACGACGCACCACGGACCTCGGGCAGAGAGTGACCCTCGCCGCGCAGCCCGGTCTGAGGGCCGACACCGCGCAGTTGGGCCGTACCGGGCTGCGCGCCTCCGACACGGACGGGACCGAGTGTCCGAGGACCGTGTCCTGCGAGTGGATCCCGGCACCCTACGAGCAGTTCGGGCAGGACGACTACGGCAACCACGACGTGGGCGACCGTCCGGCCTCCCAGCGCATCAGATCCATCGTCATCCATGACACGGAGGGTTCCTGGGACGGGGTCCTCGATCTGATCAAGGATCCGACCTATGTGTCGTGGAACTACTCGCTGCGCTCCACGGACGGGCACATCGCCCAGCATGTGAAGGCGAAGGATGTGGCCTGGCATGCGGGCAACTGGTATGTCAACGCCACCTCGATCGGCATCGAGCACGAGGGCTTCCTGGCCTCGCCGGACGCCTGGTACACGGAGGCGATGTACCGCTCCTCGGCGCGGCTGGTGCGGTATCTCGCGGCGAAGTACCGCATCCCGCTGGACCGGCAGCACATCCTCGGGCACGACAATGTGCCGGGCCCGACGACCTCGACGGTCCCGGGCATGCACACCGACCCGGGTCCCTACTGGGACTGGCGGCACTACTTCGCCCTGCTCGGCAAGCCGTTCCACGCCACGGCGGGCCCCCGAGGCGGTCTGGTGACGATCCTGCCCGGCTACTCCGCGAACCGCCCCGAGTACACGGGCTGCGCGACGGCGGGCCGGCCCTGCGCGGTGCACGGCTCCAGCGAGGTCAGGCTGTACACCGCGCCGGACGAGAAGGCGCCGCTGATCAAGGACATCGGGCTGCGTCCCGGCGGTGAGGACTCCACGACCGATGTGAACGACGTGGCCTCACGGGTGTCCACCGGCCAGCAGTACGCGGTCGCGGGCCGTGACGGGGACTGGACGGCGATCTGGTATCTGGGCCGGAAGGCCTGGTTCAAGAATCCGGGGAAGCAGCCGACGGCGGTGGACGCGTCCGGCCTTGTGGTGCGTCCCAGGCCCGGCCTCACGGACATCCCGGTCTACGGCCGGGCGTATCCGGAGGCGGCGGCCTACCCGGCGGGCGTGCCGGTGCAGGATGTCTCTCCGCTGCCGTATCGGCTGCCCGCGGGGCAGAGCTATGCCGTCGGTGACACGGTGCCGGGCGAGTACTACTACGCGGTCACCTATGCTCCGGACACCCATCGGGTCGTCGTCGGCAAGGACCGGTACTACGAGATCCAGTACGGGCACCGGGTGGCGTACGTCCGGGCGGCCGATGTGCAAGTGGTGCCGTCACGGTCATAGCGCGGCACGGGGGCCGGGACCCTTCGACGGTCCCGGCCCCCGTCCTCGCTCGGGTGCCTTCGCTCCGCTTGCGCTCCGGCGCTCAGCCCTGCTGGAACAGCTCCGCGGGCAGCGGCTTCAGCAGGGCGTACAGGTCGTCGGTGATGGGGCGGTCCCACGCCGCGATGGTCACCAGGACGTTGTCGCTGCGATCGAACTGGACGCAGGAGATCCGGCTCTCGGAGAGCTTGAGGCGACGGACGATGAGCAGATTGTCGCCCTGCATCACCGGGATGTCCTCGCTGCCCACGACGGTGATCTCCTCGTCGTTCTCCAGCGCGAAGAGGAGCTGGGCCACCTCGAAGGGAATCTCGCCCTCGGCGACGTCGCGGGCGGGGGAGCCCTCGGGCAGATTGCCGATGATCATCGCGGGGCCGCGACCGCCGAACAGGTCGTAGCGCAGAAAGACGCCCTGGCAGCTGCCGTCGGGGGCGGGCAGCAGACCGGCGCCGAGATTGCCCGGCCAGTCCCCCGGATCCATGGCCAGTACGTCGAAGTCGGGTCCGGCGGGAGTGGCGCTGCGGCGGCGGAGGAAGGACATGCCGCAATGGTACGTGCCCGGGAGAAAAGCAGGCCTCAGGGTCGGCCTGCGAAGGACCGGATCACCTCACGCCGCGCGGCTTCCCCGCGTCGCGCGGCCCGACCGTGGTCCGCCGCCCGCGCCCTGGTCGCCGGGTGTCCCGGGCGGTCAACCGTCGGTGCGGGACGGCTCCGCTCCCGGTGGGACGACCGCGACCGGGCTCGCCGCATGCAGCAGTACCGCCCTGGCCACCGAACCGATCATGCGGGCCGGAGCGAGCAGCCGTCGGCGGTGGCGGCCCACCACGACCAGTTCGGCGCCCGCGGAGGCCGCGACCAGATGACCGGCCGCGTCGCCGGGCGGGGTCGAGAGATCGACCCGGACCCGCGGGTGGCGCTCCCGGTGGCCGGTGAGGAAGCCCGCCGACAGGGTGCGGATCTCCTCCTCGACGGCCTCCTCGTCGACCACCGGGGCCCCGAGTTCCCCGGGCGCCGGCCAGACCGGGAGCGGGGGCCAGGGGTAGGCGGCGACCACCTGGAGCAGGGCGCCGCGATGGTCCGCCTCCGCGAAGGCGAAGGCGAGTACGGCCTCGGCGGGGCTGTCGACATGCAGTCCGACGACGACCCGCGGCCCCGGTGCGACGGGCGGGCCCTGGTGCACCTCACGTCCGGGTTGCGGCACCACGACCACCGGGCAGTCGGTGTCCCGTGCGACCGCCTGGCCGGTGGAGCCGAGCAGCAGACTGGCGAAGCCGCCGCGGCCCCGCGAGCCGAGCACCATCAGCTGGGCGGTGTCGCCCAGTTGGGACAGGACGGCGGCCGGGGTGCCGTTCGGGCAGAGGTACTCCACGGCCGGGATCCCGGCCGGGTCCCCCAGCCGCGCCCGGGCCTGGTCGAGCACCGGGTCCGCGCCGGGCTCCGGAGGTACGGCGCCCGGGACACCGGGCCGCGCCCCGCGCCCGTACTGCCGCACATGGGCCACATGCAGCGGTGCCACCCGCAGCCGTGCGGCCGCCGACGCCCACTCCAGGGCGCGCAGGCTGTCGTCCGATCCGTCTACGGCCGCGACGACCGGCAGGGTGGTCATGGATTGCTCGCCTCCGGCACACCGCGGTTGATTCCTACGGGGCCAGCCTGACGCAGAGGCCGGTTCCGGCACGGGTGCGACGGCCGCGTGTCCGGAATTTCCGCCACCGGCGAGGGTTCGGAGGGGTCAGGTGAGGTCGAACTCCCCCTCTCGGGCTCCCGACACGAAGGCGCCCCACTCCGCGGGGGTGAAGATCAGGGAAGGGTTTTCGGGGCTGCCGCCGTTGCGCATCGCGATGAAGCCCTCGACAAAGGCGATCTGGACATCTCCGAGCCCTCGGCTGCTGGAGCGCCAGTCGGCGTTGCTCAGGTCCAGCTGCGGCTTGTCCCAGCCCGTGAGCAACTGCTGCTGGGTGGTGCTCTCGGCCACGTCCGTGCTCCTCCCGGTTCGTCGTCGGCGGTCAGCCTAGCGAGCGCGCCTCACCGCCGACAGGTCATGGAAAGAGATGCCTCCAGAAGCTTGACGGGGTCTCCGGGCGGCCGGTGGCACCGCTCCCGCGCGGCCGCCGAGCGCCCCGGGGCACCCACCGGGGCTCAGTGGTGGTTGCCGGCGTTCTCCATCCGTCGGCCCTGCGCCCCGCCCGGCAGACCGGCGGCTCCGAGCCGCTCGAACCGCTCCTGCACATTCGCCGCGAAGGCCTGCTGCTCGGCGCCCGGCCGGCCCTGCCCGGTGACATTCATGGCCACCGTGAGGACGCCGCTGATGGGCGCGCTCGGAGAGGTACGCACCGGGGTGCAGAGGAAGGTGAAGTCCTGGGGTACCGAGGAGTCATGGGTGGCGACCCGGGCGCACGACAACTGGCTGGGCCGCCCGGTGCGGAAGGCCTCGTCCAACGCGTGGAACAGTCCCAGGGACTCCAGGCCCGGCAGCACCGTCCGTCCGGGGCTGAACTGCGGGACCCTGCCGAAGGCGGCACCCTGCCTGCCGTTGGCGTAGCGCAGCAGGTGGTCGGGGCCCTCCGTGAGCATGATGGGGAAGGGAGCGCCGTCGAAGACCGCGAACAGCTCCTGCTGCTGGGCGAGGAGGCTGTCGCGCAGCCTGAACTCGGACAGCAGGGTCTCGGTCAGTTCCTGCATGCCCTCGCGCAGTCCGCGGTCCCAGGTGCGGGGCTTGAAGTCCGCGACGCACACGGTGCCCAGGATCATGCCGGTGTGGTCACGCAGCGGGGTGCCCAGATAGGAGCGCACGCCCAGGTCGTTGACGAGGGGGTTGCCCTTGAAGCGCGGGTAGTCGAACACGTCGTCGAGGGCCAGTTGGGACCCCTGGGCCACCACATGGGGGCAGAAGCCGTGGTCGCCGGGGGCCTCACGGGAGAGTTCGCTCAGATCGAAGGCGACTCCGCCGCCCTCGGGGTGCACCCGGTCCTCGGGCGAGGCGGTGGGCACATACATCCCGCGGAACATCTGCCGCTCGTCGTCGATGAAGTTGACCATGGCCAACGGTGACTGGGTGAAGCCGGCCGCGAGTCGCGCGACACGGTCGAAGGTGGCCTCCGCCTCGACGGTGTTGAGGCCGAGAATCTGCAGTCGCAGCCGGCGCTGCTCGCCCGCGAGCCGGGCCTGGTCGGATGAGAGGGGATCCATGGGGTCAGATGAAATCAGAAGCCCGGCCTTCGCGGATCGCCTCTCCCACTCAATTCCGTATCACTTGTCTCACGATCAACTCCCCACGCAGGAAAGGAAGATGGCCGACGGACCCGGGTGACCACCGCGCCTCCGGGGCCCACGAACGCCCAGTCCCGGAGCCCGTCCAGAAGACTCCGGGCCTCACCCTCTCGCGATGACTTCACGCCAATCCCGCAGCAGCGATCGAGCGGGAACCGCTCGGCGTACGACAATCGTGCGGCGGGCTGGTTTTCGACGCCGACGCATTCACCCCGGCATGCCATCGAGTGATCGAGCTTTCGTTCGACCGTCCGGTAGCAGGTACGGGTGGGGTGCGTTCTGCTCGTGTGATCCCTGTGGAACGAGTGTGTGCGATGCACCTGCGAGAGAGGGCACAGCGGGGTGGGGCAAGGAGGGTTCGCGCGGCGGGCTGCCGGCCATGAGCGGCAGCCGCGGTGTCTTTTCGGCCGGGGTGCCGGCCGGGAATTCCAGCCAAAGTCCGCATCGCTTCCGGCGACCCGCCGGCTCTCCGCGGACGGGGGGCCGCCGACCCGCTCGGGAGATTTTCCCGTCTGACGGACGAACCCGGCGGGAACAGCCGCCGGGCTCATGAGCGAACCGTCCTCTTCCGCCCGGAACCGGGTGCCTCGCGGTACGGCGCCATGAACGCCATGGCGTGTGCACGGGGCGGGCCCGGTGATGCCGTCGTGCCGGGCGGCGCCCACCGATGCCCGCGGCCGGGTCAGCCGCGCCATCGTCACGGACAGTCTCGAAACCGCGAAGGAGAAATGTCATGAGCAGGTCGGATGTGGATGCCCGGTCGGTGGCGGTGGTCGGCATGGCCTGCCGGCTCCCCGGCGCATCCGGCACCGACGAACTGTGGGCCCTCCTGGAGGACGGCCTCGACGTCCTCAGCGACACCCCACCCGAACGGTATGACGCGGACGCACTGCACTCACCCGTTCCCGCTCCGGGCCGGCTGGCCGCCCGTCGTGCCGGCCATGTCGACGGGATCGCCGAGTTCGACGCCGAGTTCTTCGGGATGTCCGCCACCGAGGCGGCGGAACTCGACCCGCAGCAGCGCCTGTTGATGATGACGGCCTGGGAGGCGCTGGAGGACGCCGGACTGCCGCCCGACCGGATCGCCGGCACCCGCACCGGTGTGTTCGTGGGCAACGCCCGCGCGGACCACCTCGAACTGGCCCTGCGCCATGGCCCGGAGAGCGCCACGGCCGCCCAGCTGAACAACTTCCGTTCGCTGCTGCCCGCCCGGCTGTCCCACCTCTTCGACTTCCGCGGCCCCAGCCTGGTCGTGGACACCGCCTGCTCGTCCTCCCTGGTGGCCGTGCACCAGGCGGTACAGAGTCTGCGCACCCGGGAGTGCCCGCTGGCCCTGGCGGCGGGGGTGAACCTCACACTCCGCCCCGACGAGGGTCTGGTGATGTCCCAGGCCGGCGGCATGGCTCCCGACGGACGCAGCAAGTTCGGCGACGCCGGCGCCGACGGCCACGCGCCCAGCGACGCGGTGGCGGTGGTCGTCCTCAAGCGGCTGACGGACGCGCTGGCCGACGGCGACCGGGTGCTCGCCGTGATCGAGGGCAGCGCCGTCGGCAACGACGGACACACCAGCGACTCGGTGCTCAACCCCTCCCTCGAGGGCCAGATCGACGTGCTGCGCTGGGCGTACGAGGACGCCGGCATCGATCCCGCCGACGTCGACTACGTGGAGGCGCACGGCTCCGGCTCGCCCGCGCTCGACCCCCTGGAGCTGACGGCGCTGGGGCAGGTCCTGGGCGAGGGACGGCCGGTGGACCGCCCGCTGCTCGTCGGCTCGGTCAAGACCAACATCGGACACGCCGAGGCCGCGGGCGGACTGGCCGGACTGATCAAGGCGGTGCTCTGCCTGCGGCACGGCCGGGTCCCCGCCAGCCTGCATCTGTCCGTGCCGAACCCGGAGGTGCCCTGGGACGAGCTGCCGCTGGTGGTGCCCGGGGCGCCCGTCGACCTGCCCGAGCTGGACCGCCCCGCCGTCGCCGGGGTCTCCGGGCAGGGCTCCTCCGCGCTCAACGCGCATGTGGTGCTCCGCAGCCCCGACCCGGTGCGGGCTCCCGCCGCACCGGCCGCGCACCGCACGGCGTACGTGCTGGTGCTCTCCGCGCGCACCCCCGCGGCCCTGGAGGCGCTCGCGCGCTCCTACGCCGCCCATCTCTCCCCCGGCGGCGCGGGATCCGGGTACTCCGTGCGCGACATCTGTTTCAGCGCGGCCACCCGCCGGGAGCACCACGCCCACCGGCTCGCGGTGGCCGGGGGGACCCATGCGGAACTGGTGGCGGCGCTCACCGGTGCCCCGGCCCCCGACGGCGGGCCGGTGTCGGCCGTCGCCGACCGCTACCGCCGGGGCGAGGACATGGACTGGGAGGAGGTGTTCGGCGCCCGCGGACGCTTCGTGCCGCTGCCCACCTACCCCTGGCAGACCCGGCCCCACCGGTCCGGCGGACAACGGGACGACTCCGGTGATCTGGCGGCCTGGGTACTGCGCGAGCACGCCCGCACCGGCTTCGACGACGCCTCCACGCTCACCGACATCGGCATCGACTCGCTGGCGAAACTGCGGATCGTGGTCGAGCTGACCAAACGGTCCCGTCTGGAGGTCGACCCGGAGGAGTTCGGCAGCCTACGCACCGTGGGCGAGCTGCGCCGCTGGACCCGCGATCTGGAGGCGGTCGCCCGATGAGCGGGCCGGGAACCCTCTATGCACGCTTCGCCCGCTCCGCCGAGCGGTACGGCGACGACACCACGGCGCTGGAGGTGGGCGAGGACCGGCTCGGCTACGCCCGGCTGCGCGAGCTGGCCGAGCGGCTCGCCGCCCGGCTGGTCGCGGCCTCCGGCGCCGTCCCGCCGCGCCGGGTGGGCCTGCTGGCGGGCCGTTCGGTGACGGCGTACGCCGGCTATCTCGCCGTGCTGCGGGCCGGAGCGACCGTCGTGCCCCTCAACCCCGAGCATCCGCAGGCGCGTACGGTCGACATCGTCAAGGCCGCCGAGGTGGAGGTCGTGCTCACCGACACCGCGGGGGCGGGCACCGGACTGGGGGTTCCCGTCCTCACGGTGCCGCCCGGCGACCTGATCCCGCTCGGGGACGGTCCCGCGCCCCGGCTGCCGGAGCCGGGGACCGGTCCAGACGACATCGCGTACCTCATCTTCACCTCGGGGTCGACCGGCACCCCCAAGGGAGTGCCCATCGCGCACCGCAACATCTGCGCCTATCTCGACCGGGTCGCCCCGCGTTACGACATCGCGCCGGGCAGCAGGCTCTCGCAGTCCTTCGAGCTGACCTTCGACGGCTCGGTGCACGATCTGTTCGTCGCCTGGGAGGGCGGCGGCACCCTGGTGGTGCCCCGGCGGGGCCAGTTGCTGTCCCCGGTGAAGGCGATCAACAAGCTGCGGCTCACCCACTGGTTCTCGGTGCCGTCGCTGATCTCCTTCGCCTCCCGTCTCGGCACCCTCGAGCCGGGCAGCATGCCCACCCTGCGATGGAGCGTCTTCGGCGGCGAGCCCCTCACCCTGGAGGCGGCCCGCGCCTGGCGGGCCGCCGCGCCCGCCGGCCGTCTCGAGGTGCTCTACGGCCCCACCGAACTCACCATCTCCTGCACGGCCTACCGCTTCCCCGACGACCCCGCCGCATGGCCCGACACCCCCAACGGGACGGCGCCCATCGGTACCGCCCACCCGTCCCTGGAGGTGCTGCTGCTCGACCAGGAGGGCCGGCCCGCCGACAGCGGCGAACTGTGCGTCCGCGGTCCGCTGCGCTTCCCGGGCTATCTCGACCCGGCGAACGACGCGGGACGCTTCCTCACCCCCGAGGGGCGGCCCTGCGGCGACGGGCCGCCGACCGGCCGGCACTGGTACCGCACCGGGGACCGGGTCATGGTGCGCGACGGCCGGCTGATCCATCTGGGCCGCACCGACCACCAGGTCAAGATCCGCGGACACCGGATCGAACTCGGTGAGTTGGAGGCCATGCTGCGCCGGCAGCCCGGGGTGCGGGACGCGGTCGTCCTCGCGGTGCACGCCGCCGACGGCGAACCGGAGCTGGAGGCCGCGGTCGAGGGCACCGGCTGCACGCCCGAGGGGCTGTTCGCGGCCCTGGGCGAACGGCTGCCGCCGTACATGCTGCCCCGCCGTGTCGCCGTGCGGGAGCAACTCCCGCTGAACACCAACGGCAAGATCGACCGGCGGGGGCTGCTCGAGGAACTCCGGCGCTCCCGCTGAACCGGCCGGGTCCGGTCACCGCACCACGCCATCCCACTCTCCGACGTTCGTTGTGAGGCAACCCCTATGTTCGACGCCATCGTGGTGGGCGCGCGCTGCGCCGGTGCGCCCACCGCCCTGCTCCTGTCCCGTGCGGGGTACCGGGTACTCCTGCTCGACAAGGAGCCCTTCGGCACCGACACGCTCTCCACCCATCTGATCCACCAGCCCGGGGTGGCCGCGCTGGCGCGCTGGGGCCTGCTGGACGCGATACGCGCCTCCGGGTGCCCTCCTCTGGACCGGGTGTCCTACGACGTCGCCGGCATCCGCCTCGAGGGGTGCTCCCGGGGCGTGGAGGGACAGCGCGCGGGGTTCGCCCCGAGGCGGCACATCCTGGACGCCCTCCTGGTGGAGGCGGCGGCCGCCGCGGGTGCCGAGGTGCGCGACCGCTGCCGGGTGACCGGACTGCTGCGGGACGAGCAGGGGCGCGTCGTCGGCGTGGAGGGCCGCCACGGCGGCCGGGCCTTCACCGAACGCGCCCGTCTGGTGATCGGCGCCGACGGGATGCGCTCCACCGTCGCCCGTCTGGCGCAGGCGCCGTACACGGTGAGCGATCCGCGGCTGACCTGCGCCTACTACACCTACTGGGAAGGCGTCCCGGCCTCGCTCGAGCTCCATGAGGGCCCGGACAGCTGGGTGGCGGCGGTGGCGACCCATGACGCGGCGACCCTGGTGCTCGCCTACTTCCCGCAGTCCCGTTTCGAGGAGGTGCGCACCGACGCCCGTCGCGCCTACCGGGAGCAGATCCGCGCCACCGCGCCCGCCCTCGACGAGCGGCTGGCCGGCAGAAAGCCGCTCGAACGGCTGCGCGGCACCGGCGACCAGCAGAACTTCTTCCGCCGGCCCACCGGCCCGGGATGGGTGCTGGTGGGCGACGCGGGGCACCACAAGGACTCCATCACCGCGCGCGGGATCAGCGATGCGTTCCTCCAGGTGGAGGACCTGGTACGCGGTCTGGACGGACGCCTCGGCGGGAATCCGGCCGAACTCGACGCGGCCCTGGCGGAGTTCGCCGAGAAGCGGGACGAGGCGCTGCTGCCCGGCTACGAGGCCACCCTGGGGGTGGCTCAGCTCACGCCGCACGAACAGCGGCTGTCCCTGCTGCGGGCCGTGGGGAGGGACCCCGAGCTGACGGCGATCTACTTCGACATGGTGGCCGGCATCGAGACGGCGAGCGCGCTGTACACCCCCAGACTCCTCGCCCTGCTCTGACCGGTCGCCGCACACACGCCGGGCCGTGGGCGGCCGTTCACGGCGACTCTCGGCCAACTGCCTTAAGGGCTTTGGCAGTTGCTGTGAACAAGTGCTGACGCTGAGCCATGATCCTGATACGGTGCAGCCTGGTCGCCGTAGTTGACGGTCAGTCAACTTCGCAGGCGGATACGTCCGACACCGAGCACCGTCCCACCGAACCAGTGATTCACTGCCGTACGAGGAATCAGATGCCAGGCACCCGCGACCGGCGTTCACGCCGTCGGTCGGCCCCGCGCAGATCTCTCCGGTTCTCGTTCGTCCTGCCCTTCGTGGTGCCCGCGCTATGTCTCACCGGGCTGTGGGGCCACACCGCGGCCGGTCTCCTCGACGAGCGCGTTCAGCTGCAGACGGACGCCGACCGCGACTCGGCCGTCGCCCGGCCGGCCCAGTCCGTGCTGACCGCCCTGCAGAACGAGCGCCGGGCGACCGCCGTCTGGCAGGCGAAGCACTCCCGCGCGGCGCGCGCGGCCCTGGACGCCGCGCGCCGGGAGACCGACGCCGCGCTCACCGCCTCCAGCGGCTCCGCGGCCTCGGGCGGCTCCGCCCTGCGACGCCGGGCGACCTCGCTCGACGAGGCGCTGGCCGCCCTCCCCGAACAGCGTGACGCGATCGACGGGCGGACCCTGTCCACCGCCGACGCCTTCCAGTACTTCACCGACACCATCGGCCGGGGCGTGCTGCTGGTGACCGCGGCCGTGCGCAGCGACGACGGATCCCTGGCGCACGGCGGGTCCGCCACGGTGTCCCTGGTGCAGATCACGGAGATGCTCTCGCGGCAGGACGCACTGCTGTCCGGCGCACTGCCCTCCGGCGGCATGTCCTCGGCCGACCGCACCCGTTTCGGACAGTATCTGGCGCTCCGACGCGAGTTCGGCGCGACGCTGACCGTGGGCGATCTGCCCGCCGGTACGGCCGCCGCCTATGCGCGGCTCACCGACGGCCGCCGGTGGACGACGCTCCGGGACGTCGGCGACTCCGTCACCGGGGCCGGTACCGGGCTGCCCGGCACGGCCTCGGCCTGGCCCGACGCGGCCGACGCGGTGCTCCCCGATCTGCAGGCGCTGGGCTCGGACTCCCTGCGCGGGCTGGCGGGCGACGCCTCGGACCGCGCCGACGATCTGCTGCTCGGCATCCTGGTGGGCACCGCCGCGACCCTGGCCGCACTCACCGGCGGCGCGGTGCTGGCGCTGCGCGCCCGCCGCGCCACTCTAGGCCGGGTCTCCGAACTGCAGTCCCGGACCGAGGACCTGACCCGTACGCTGCCCCAGCTGCTCGCCCGGATCGAACGGGGCGAGCGGGTCGACGCGGGTCCGCCCGCCCCGCAGGGCCGGCACTCCACCGACGAGTTGGAGCGGCTGGCCCGGGCCATCGACGGGCTGGGCCGCGTCGCCACGGACACCGCGATGCACCAGTCCCTGGGCCGTGAGGGCACCGAGAAGGTCTTCGCCCAGCTCATCCGCCGCACCCAGATCCTCGTCCACCGTCTCATCTCGCTGCTGGACGACCTGGAGCGCAAGCACGAGGACTCCGACCTGCTGAAGGACATCTTCAAGGTCGACCACCTCGCCACCCGGGTGCGGCGCCACGCGGAGAACCTGATGATCCTCAGCGGCTCCCTGCCGGGACGCAGGCTGACCGCGCCGGTCTCCCTCACCGATGTGATGCGCAGTGCCGTCGCGGAGACCGAGCAGTACACCCGGGTCAAGGTGAAGAACCTGCCCGCGGACCGGCGTCTGGCCGTCGCGGGCCGGGCCGTCGCGGACGTCACCCATCTGCTCGCCGAGCTGATCGAGAACGGCACGAGCTTCTCGCCGCCGGACACCCAGGTGTCGGTGAGCGCGACCAAGGTGGCCAAGGGCCTGGCCGTCCATGTCGAGGACCAGGGTCTGGGCATGCCGGCGGAAAAGATCGCCCAGGCCAACGAGTTGCTCGCCCATCCGCCCAGGGTGGACATGACGGCCCTGGGCGAGGACCCGCGCCTCGGGCATTTCGTGGTGGCCCGGCTCGCCGACCGGCACGGCATCAAGGTGGAGCTGCGCGAGTCGGTCTACGGTGGCACGCTCGTCGTCGTGGTGCTGCCCTCGGCCCTGCTGGAGGAGCACCGGTCGCCGGTCCTCGACCAGCTCACCTCGGCGGCCGCGGCGGCGGGCCACACCCTGGAGACCGCTGCCGGTCAGGCTCTGCCCGGCACCGGGGACCAGGCCCTCGCCGGTGTGGCCGGTGGTGCGGCGGCCCCGGTGGCCGCCGCTGCCGAACCGCTCGTCCACTCCCGCGTCCCGGACCACAGCGGTTTCCCCGAGTACGGAGGTGCAGGTCTGTTGCCGCCGGTGTCGGAGCACCCCGTACCGCCCCCGCCGGACCCCGCTCCACGCACCGGGCCGCCGCCCGGCCGCGAGCCCGGCCGCGGGCAGGGCGCGCCCGCCGGGCAGGCGCCCGCCCCCGAGGCGGGGCGCCCACCGACGACTCCCCGGGTCCTCCCGCAGCGGACCCGGGGAGCGAGCCTCGCGCAGCAACTGCGACGGGAGGCGGCACAGGCACAAGGCCGACGGGAGGGCGAGAGGGACCAGGGCGTCATCTCCCCGGATGCGTCGGCGCGCGCGATGATCGCCATTCAGCAGGGGCTGGAGCGGGCCCGGACGTCCCGAACGGACGGGACGGACGGAGCGGACGGCGCGGACACCCGGCCGGCCGATCCGCGCGACCCCGGCGCCAATCAACTGTGAGGGAACGTCACACAATGACTGAGCAGGTACAACCCGGTCCGCAGCTGGACTGGCTCCTCGACAGCCTGGTGGACCGGATCCCCGAGATCCGCTGTGCCATCGTGCTGTCCGGGGACGGCCTCCTCATCGGCAAGTCGAAGGACCTGCGCCGCGACGACGCCGAGCATCTGTCCGCGGTGGGTTCGGGCATGCACAGCCTGGCCCGCGGCGCCGCCCGTCATTTCCACGGCGGCGAGGTCCAGCAGACGGTCATCCAGATGGAAAGAGCGTTCCTGTTCGTCACGGCCGCGGGCAGGGGTGCCCGGCTGGCCGCACTCGCCTCCGAGGAAGTGGACGTGGGGATGATGGCTTTCGAGATGGGCACACTCGTCAAGCAGGTCGGCGAGTATCTGAGCGCCGCACCACGCGTGCAGACCCCTTCCGGCGGTCCGCTTCAGGATGCGTGAGCCCCGGTGGCTCGACGACGCGGAGGCCGGCCGGCACTTACGGCCGTACGCCATCACCGGTGGGCGCACCCGCCACAGCCGGCACACGTTCACACTGATCACGCTGGTCGTCTCGCGGTCCACGCGGGAAGCCAGGCATGAGGATCTGGAGCCCGAGTCGGCCCAGATCCTCGGCCTGTGCCGGGATCGCGCGGTGGCGGTCGCCGAGATCGCCGCACATCTGGACCTGCCGGTGAGCGTGGTGAAGATCCTCTGCGGGGATCTGCTCAACGCCTCACTCATCATCGTCCAGGCCCCGCCCGGGCAGGACGACCAGCCGAGTGTGGAACTCATCGAAAGGGTGATGGATGGTATCCGTCGGCTCTGAGCCGGTCATGCCGACCGCACTGAAGATCCTCGTCGCGGGCGGCTTCGGTGTGGGCAAGACCACCCTGGTCGGCTCGGTGAGCGAGGTGCCCCCGCTGGAGACCGAGGAACACATGACCGAGGCCAGCCTCGGCATCGACGATCTGTCCGGTGTGGAGGGCAAGTCCTCGACGACGGTCGCCATGGACTTCGGCAGGATCACCATCGCTCCGGAGCTGGTGCTCTATCTGTTCGGCACCCCCGGTCAGGACCGGTTCTGGTTCATGTGGGACGACCTGGCGACGGGGGCGCTGGCGGCCGTGGTCCTCGCGGACACACGCCGCCTGGACGCCTCCTTCGCCTCGATCGACTTCTTCGAGGCCCGGGAGATCCCGTTCGCGGTGGGGGTCAACTGCTTCGACGGGCGCCGGGACTGCACGCCCGAGGAGGTACGGGCGGCGCTGGACCTCGATCCGTCGACACCGGTCGTGCTGTGCGACGTCCGCGACCGCGCCGACAGCAAGGCGCTGCTGCTCACCGTCCTGGAGACGGCCCGGGCCCGGGCCGCCGCCCGGCTGACCTCCCTGACGGGGCCCTGACCGCCGGACGCCACGGCGGGACAGGCCGGTCAGGCCCGGGTGAAGCGGTCCCGCAGCTCCCGCTTGAGGATCTTTCCGCTCGCGTTGCGCGGCAGCCGGTCCACGAACAGCACCTGTTTGGGTGCCTTGAAACGGGCGAGCTTCTCCCGGGCGTGGGCGAGGAGTTCGGCCTCGGTCACCTCGCCGCGGCGTACCACGACCGCGGTGACCGCCTCGATCCAGCGTTCGTCGGGCAGCCCGATCACCGCGACCTCGGCAACCCCCTCATGGGTGTAGAGGGCGTCCTCGACCTGCCGTGAGGCGACCAGCACACCACCGGAGTTGATGACGTCCTTGACCCGGTCGACGATCGTGAAGTAGCCGTCCGCGTCCCGTACGGCGAGATCCCCTGAGTGGAACCAGCCGTCCCGGAAGGCCTCCGCGGTCTCCTCCGGCCGGTTCCAGTACCCCTCGCACAACTGCGGTGACCGGTAGACGATCTCACCCCGCTCCCCGTCCGGCACATCGGCCCCGGAGGCGTCGACGAGCTTCGCCTCCACGAACAGCACCGGGCGCCCGCAGGAGTCCATGCGCCCCTTGTGCTCGTCGGGCCCGAGGACCATGGCCAGCGGGCCGATCTCGCTCTGTCCGAAGCAGTTGTAGAACGCCAGCCGCGGCAGCCGCTCCCGAAGGCGTTCCAGGACCGGCACCGGCATGATCGAGGCGCCGTAGTAGGCCTTGCGCAGCCCGCTCAGGTCCCGGTCGGCGAAGTCGGGGCGGCCCGCGAGAGAGACCCATACGGTGGGCGGCGCGAAGAGACTGTCCGCGCGGCCCTCCTCGATCAGCTCGAGGAGCTGGTCGCCGTCGGGTGCGTCCAGGACGGTGTTCTGCGCGCCCACGGCAAGACAGGGCAGCAGGAAGACATGCAGCTGCGCGGAGTGGTAGAGCGGCAGCGCGTGCACGGGCCGGTCGCCGGGACTCAGGTCCAGGGCGGTGATCGCGCTCAGATACTCGTGCACCAGCGCACGGTGGGTCAGCATCGCGCCCTTGGGCAGCGCGGTCGTGCCAGAGGTGTAGAGCAGCTGCACCAGGTCCTCGCCGCGCGCCTCCTCCCCGTCGTACGGCTGGGTGGTGGCGAGCCGGGCCAGCAGGGAGTCGTCGCTGTCGCGCAGCGGCAGCACCCGGACGCCCTCGGGAAGGTTCCCGGTGAGAGCCGGATCCGCGAGGACCAGCGCACAGCCGGACTGCTCGAGGATGTACTCCAGGTCGTCCCCGGTCAGGTTCTGGTTCACCGGCACATGCACCAGTCCGGCGCGGGCGCAGGCCAGGAAGCCGATCAGATAGGCGTCGGAGTTGTGGCCGTAGGCGCCGACCCGGTCCCCGTGCGCGAGCCCGGACTCGCGCAGCATCCGGGCCGCCCGGGAGACGGCGTCGTCGAGTGCGGCATAGGTCCACGAGCGGTCCCGGTAGTGGATCGCCGTGCGCTCGGGGGTGCGCCGTGCGCTGCGCCGCAGTGTGCCGTCGACCGTGATGCTCCGTCCCGCCGTCGTCAACTGCGCCATGGAGACCGCCCCTTCGTCCGACCACTGCCTGCCGTGATCCTCCTGGGGCCGCCCGAGGGGGTCAAGTTCCCGGCCGCCCGGTGTGCGGGCCGCGGCGGTTCACCGGCCGGGAGCCGGTTCCGGCCCGGTCCGTCCGGTGTCCTCGAGGACGGCCATCGCCGCGTTGTGTCCCGGCACCCCGCTCACCCCGCCGCCGCGCACCGCTCCGGCGCCGCAGAGCAGGACATTGGCGTGCCGGGTCTCCACGCCCCAGCGGCCGGTGCCCTCCTGGGCGTACGGCCAGGCGAGCTCGCGGTGGAAGATGTTGCCGCCGGGCAGGCGCAGTTCGTGCTCCAGGTCGAGCGGGGTCTTCGCCTCGATGCAGGGGCGCCCGTCCGCGTCCAGGGCCAGGCAGTCCTCGATGTCCTCGGCGAGATGGGCGTTCAGCTGCGCCAGCGTCGACCTCAGCAGTTCCTCCCGGGCGCCGTCGTTGTCGTGCGCGAAGAGCCGGGCGGGCGTGTGGAGGCCGAACAGGGTCAGGGTCTGATGGCCCCGCTCGGTCAGGTCGGGGCCGAGGATGGTCGGATCGGTGAGCGAGTGACAGTAGATCTCCGAGGGCGGCGCGGCCGGCAGCGCTCCCGCGGCGGCCTGGGCATGGGCGGTGGCCAACTGCTCATAGCCCTCGGCGACATGGAAGGTCCCGGAGAAGGCCTCGCGCGGATCGGCCTCGGGGTCGCGCAGCGCGGGCAGCCGGGTGAGCAGCATGTTCACCTTGAGCTGGGCGCCCTCGGCCGGGGCGGGGGGTGTGTCCCCGGTGAGCCGGGCCAGTTCCTGCGGTGAGGCGTTCACCAGGACGTGCCGGGCGGCGACGGTGCCCTCTCCGTCCGCGCCCCGGTGGGTGACCTCGGCGGTGCGTCCGTCGGTCTCGATCCGCACCGCCTCCCGCCCGGTGGCGACGACCGCTCCGGCGGCACGGGCGGCCGCGGCCAGCGCGTCGGTGAGCGCGCCCATCCCGCCGACCGGCACGTCCCAGGCGCCGGTGCCGCCGCCGATGACGTGGTACAGGAAGCAGCGGTTCTGCCGCAGCGTGGAGTCATGGGCGTCGGCGAAGGTCCCGATGAGCGCGTCGGTGAGGACGACCCCGCGAACCAGGTCGTCGGTGAAGGAGGCCTCGACGGCGGCGCCGATCGGTTCCTCGAACAGCGCCCGCCACCCCTCCTCGTCGTCGATGCGGCGGCGCAGCTCCTCGCGGGTGGGCAGGGGTTCGGTGAGGGTGGGGAACACCCCCCGGGCCACCCGGCCGGTCATCGCGTAGAAGCGCTGCCAGGCCTCGTGCTCCCGGTCGGATCCGGTGAGCCGGGCGAAGGCCTCCCTGGTCCGGCGCTCGCCGCCGCCGACGAGGAGTCCGGTGGGGCGTCCGTCGCGCTCGGCCGGTGTGTACGAGGACACGGTGCGCTGCCGCGTCCTGAAGTCCAGTCCGAGGTCCCGCACGATCTTCCCGGGCAGCAGGCTGACCAGGTACGAGTACCGCGACAGCCGTGCGTCGACCCCGGCGAACGGCCGGGTGGACACGGCGGCGCCCCCGGTGTGGTCCAGCCGCTCCAGTACCAGCACCGAGCGCCCGGCCCGGGCGAGATAGGCGGCGGCCACCAGTCCGTTGTGGCCCCCGCCGACGATCACGGCGTCGTATCCCTCGTGTCCAGGCATGCTCCTTGGTAGCACGCGTGATCCACCTCGGCCAGAGCCACGGAACGACGCGTTCGCCTCCCGGCGATCGCGGTACACGCCCCGGCGTGCGCCCGGCAGTGCCGCGTGCGAGGCTGAGTGCGCGGCCCGGGAGGCGCCTGCCCCAAGGGGCGGCGCGGTGCCTGCCCGGCCTCCACAGCCGCGCCGTGGCGGAAGGTGCGGCAGCCGCCGGGAGGTGGTGGCCTTGCGACTGGTGGCGTCGCGGCACCGAACCCGCGACCCGGAGCGCTGGTCCACGATGTGCGGTCGTCCGCGGCTGATCACCGGGGGGCTGCTGCTGTTGCCGGTGGCGCTGCTGATGGCGGACAAGCTCTCGGGCCAGGGGGTCCGGCTGGCACCGCTGATGGTGGCGGCGCCCGCCCTGGCGGCGGTGTTCTGCTCACCGGCCGGCGTGCTGGCGGTCACCCTGGTGACCGTCCCCTGTGTGGTGCTGACGGCGAAGGTGAATCTGGTGGTCGGCTGGGCCAACTTCTACGCCCAGCTCGGTGCCCTGTTGCTGATCAGCCTGGGTGCCGTGGGCGCCAGCCGGATACGGGAGCGAAGAGAGAACCAACTGGCGCACACCCGGGCGGTCGCCGAGGTGACACAGCGTGTGCTGCTGAAACCGCTGCCGCCCCAGCTGGGCGATCTGTCCCTGGCCTCGGTCTATGTGGCGGCCGACGAGGAGGCCTCGGTCGGCGGGGATGTCTACGGGGTCGCGGACCTCGGGGGACAGGTGCGGATCCTGATCGGTGACGCCCACGGCAAGGGGCTGGCGGCGCTGGAGACCGCCAGCTATGTGGTGAGTGCCTTCCGCAGAGCCGTCCGCCGGCGGTGCTCGCTGTGCGCCATGGTGACCGATCTCGAGGAGGACTTCACCGACGACCTGCGCGCTTCCTCGGTGGACCGGCGGGAGGACGCGGGCCGGTACCTGGCGCTCGAGGAGTTCGTCACCGCCGTGATACTGGAGGTGCCCGACAAGGGCGACGGCCCGATGCTCATGGTCAACCTCGGTCATCCGCCGCCGCTGCTCATCGACGGAGGGCGTGTCGTCCCGCTCGAGCCCACCGCCCCGGCGCCGCCCCTCGGGCTGGGTGATCTCGGCTGTGACGGCCCGCGCGCCGACACGGTGGACTTCCCGCCCGGCGCGACGGTGCTCCTCTACACCGACGGTGTCATCGAGGCCCGCAACCGGGCCGGAGACTTCTACCCCCTGGCCGACCGGCTCCCCACCTGGGCACAGCTGCCGCCCCAGGCGCTGATCGAGGCCGTCCACACCGATCTGCGCCGGCATGTGGGAAGACGGCTCGGCGACGATGTGGCCCTGGTCGCGATCCACCGCGCGAAGGCCGACTGACCGGCGGCATGGGCCGGGGCGTTCTCCCCCTGTACGGTGGCGGACGCCGTCCAGGCGAGCGGGATGTCCGAGCACCCGCGGTCGCCGGACGGTGCGGACGGACGACGTAGGCATGGATGTGGACGAGGTGGAACACGGAATGAGCGAACCCCTGCGGATCGGCATCCTGGGCGCGGCGCGGATCGCCGAACGGGCGCTCGTCACCCCGGCCCTCGCGGGCGGCCACCGGCTGGTGGCGGTGGCCGCCCGCGACCGGGACCGGGCACGGGCGTTCGCCGACGCCCATGGAGTGGAGCGGGTGGTGGACTCCTACGCCGCGCTCCTCGCCGACCCGGAGGTCGAGGTCGTCTACAACCCGCTCGCCAACGGACTGCACGGCCCGTGGAATCTGGCGGCGCTGAACGCCGGGAAGCATGTGCTCAGCGAGAAGCCCTCGGCGAGCAACGCCGAGGAGGCGGCCGAGGTGCGCGACGCCGCCGAGAAGTCGGGCACGGTCTTCATGGAGGCCTTCCACTACCTCTTCCACCCGGTCACCCGGCGGCTGCACCAGCTGCTGGCCTCCGGCGAACTCGGCGAGCTGCGGCATGTGGAGACCGTGGTGGCCATGCCCGCACCGCCGGACGACGATGTGCGCTGGTCGTTTCCGCTGGCGGGCGGCGCGCTGATGGACCTGGGCTGCTACGGGCTGCACGCCCAGCGGGTGCTGGCGCCGTGGGCGGGCGGCGCCCCCGAGGTCGTCTCGGCGCGCGGCGGCGAACGGGACGGGGCGGGGAGCACGGACGCCGCGGGCGTCGACGCATGGCTGGACGCGGAACTCGCCTATCCGAACGGGGCGACCGGCTCCGCGCGCTGCTCCATGGTGGACGACCGCTGGCGGGCGACCTGCCGGATCGTCGGCACCCGGGGCGAGGCCACGGCGCTCGACTTCGTGCTGCCGCACCAGGAGGACCGGGTGGTGGTGCGCACGGAGAGCGGCGAGCGGACGGAGGAGCTGGGCCGACGGTCCTCGTACGCGTACCAGTTCGACGCGTTCGCCGCCCATGTGCGGCACGGTGAGCCGCTGCCGCTCGACGCGGAGGACGCCTCGGCGACCATGCGGCTCATCGACGCCTGCTACACCGCGGCGGGATTCACGCCCCGGCCGCGCAGCTGAACCATCTGCCCGGCGTACCCCGGTCGGACCTCCCGTCCGGGGTACGCCTCCGGCCTTCGGCCCGGCCCGGCAGCCGATGCCGCTGCCGCTGCCGCTGCCGCTGCCGCTGCCGCGAGGGTCAGGCCGTGCCGGTGGCCGCCACCTCCTTGCGCCGGGACTTCGGTGTCTCACGCGCCTGGAGTTCCACGGCCAGGGGCGAGCCGATGAACATCGAGGAGTAGGTGCCCACCACGATGCCGATGAGCAGTGCGAGGGCGAAGTCGGTGAGGGAGTCGCCGCCCAGCAGGGCGAGTGCGGCGAGGATGAACACCGCGCCCATACCGGTGTTGACGGTCCGCGGCACCGTCTGCAGCAGCGCCAGGTTGGTGACCTGACGGAACGGGGTCTTGCGGTCGCGGCGGCGCAGGTCCCTGATGCGGTCGAAGACCACGACGGAGTCGTTGACCGAGTAGCCGATGACGGTGAGCACGGCCGCCAGGAACGTGCCGTCGACGGGCTTGCCCAGCCAGCAGAAGACGCCCACAAGGATGAGCACGTCGTGGACCAGGGCGATGACCGCGGCCGAGCCGAAGGTCCAGCGGAACCGTGCGGCGAGATAGAGCAGCTGGGCGCCCAGCGCCACCGCCACCGCGATCAGTGCGCCCCGGCGCAGCTCGTCGCCGAGGCTCGGTCCGATCAACTCGTCGCGGAGCTTGTCCGTGGTGCCCCCGACGCTGCTGACCGCCTCGGTGACCTTGGCCTCCTCCGCGTTGCTCAGGTGTTCGGTGCGTACGGTGAGGTTGCCGTCCCCGGAGGCCTGCACGACGGCGTGCGGGAACCCGGCGTCGGCGAGCGCGGTGCGCGCCCGGTCGCTGTCGACGGGGGTACTGGTCGAGTATTCGATGAGACGGCCGCCGGTGAATTCGACGCCGAACTCCATCCCGCGCACGGCGATGCCCGCTGTCGCCAGGACGAGGGCCACGCCTGACACGGCCAGCCAGCGCCGGGAGTGGCGCATCAGATCGGGGCTGCGGCGCATGATCCACTCGCGGACCGCACCGGCCTTGGCGATGCCGGTGAGCGCGGGGCGTCGTCGTACGGACAGCCGGCCGGCGGCGAACTCGGCCAGCACCCGGCTGATGACCAGGGCGCTGAACATGGAGGCCAGGACGCCGATGCCCAGGGTGACACCGAAGCCGCGGACCGGTCCTGAGGCGAGGAAGAACAGCAGTCCGGCCGCGATGAGCGTGGTGATGTTGGAGTCGGCGATGGCGCTGAACGCGTTGCGGAATCCCGCCGTCAGAGAGGAACGCACCGTCGGGCGGGAACGCTCCATGTACTCCTCCCTGGCCCGTTCGAAGACCAGGACGTTGGCGTCCACGGCCATGCCGATGGCCAGGACGAAACCGGCGAGTCCTGGGAGGGTCAGGGTGGCGCCGAGCGCGGCCAGGGCGGCGTAGGAGACGACTCCGTAGCAGACCAGGGCCACGGCGGCCAGAAAGCCCATCAGTCGGTAGATGACGATGATGTAGAGGGAGGTCAGCAGGGTACCGACGGCGGCGGCCCAGGCACTGGCCTCGATGGCCTCGGCGCCCAGGGTGGGGCCGACGGTCCGCTGTTCCACCGTCTCCACGGGAACCGGCAGCGCACCCCCGTTGATGAGCAGGGCCAGCTCCCGGGCCTCCTTGTCGTCGAAGGAACCGGTGATCTGGGTGGATCCGCCCGAGATACCGGAGCCGCAGGCGACGGAGCCGTCGACCTGGGGCGAGGAGATGACCTTGTCGTCCAGCACGATCGCGATACGACGCGCCGGGTCACCGAGGCCGTGGCAGGCCGCCTCGCCGGTCAGACGGGCCCACCCGTCCCGGCCCGCGCCCCTGAAGTCGACGGTGACATGCCATCCGGCGCCGCCCTGGTCGTCGAACCGGGCGTCGGCGCCCTTGACGTCCTCACCGGTCAGCGAGGCCGCCTTCAACCGCAGGGACTGGCCGGACTCGTCGGGGAGCACGCGTTCCCGGGACGGGTCGTTCTTCTTCGCCGCTGAGGCGCCGGTCGTGGTGTCCTCGGTGTCCTTGTCGGACGCGCCGAGGACGGAGTGGAAGGTGAGCTGGGCGGTGCGCCCGAGGACGTCCGCGGCCTCCTTCGGGTCCTGCACCCCGGGCAGTTCGACGATGATCCGGTTGTCGCCCGAGCGGGCGATGGTGGGTTCGGCGACCCCGAGCGCGTCGATACGGCCGCGCAGGACCTCCACCGTGCGGTCGGTGGTCTCGGCGTTCGCCTTGGTGGTGGACGTGGAGCGGGTTTCGAGCACGATCTGGGTGCCGCCCCGCAGATCGAGCCCGAGACGGACCGGCACGGTGGCGGCGATGTACAGCGACAGAGCGAGGACGGCGAGGGCGAGGATCGCTCTCGCACGTTGGGGATGGCGCAAGGGAAGGCCTCCAGAAGGCACGCCGCAGCCCCGCAGGTGCTGCGGACGGAGAGAGGTGAGGGGGTCTCAGGTGCCTGGAGGAGGGGGTGGTGCCCGCCCGCACCGGGGTGCCGCGTCCCGGGTGCCGGTGCGGGGGTCGGCGAACGAGGGCAGGTTCCGTGCGGCGGCCCGGGGGGCGACGACGACGCACCGCAGTATCGCCACGGCGTGCGCCGGCGGCGCCGAACGCTCCCCGCGGACGCCGCGCTCGGTCCTGGCCGGGGCGACGCGGGAGGCGACATATCCGTCGTCGGCGGACGGGCCGCGGTCGCCGCTGTGCAGGACCGCCGCCGCATAGGCCGTCGCGGTGCCGGTCGGCGGGAGCGGTGCGCTGTCGGTTCCGGCCGCGCCGACGAGCGACAGCAGCGCGGCCAGCAGTACGCCGATCACCGCCGCCGTGGAGGGACGGCCTCCGGCGCGCGGGGCGGTGCGCTGTGACCGGTGCATCCACCGCCCCTTCTCGTCGTCGCGTCGTTCTCGCTGTCGGTGCTCCGGCGACGGTGCGGGTCCTCGCCGGTGAGGAACCTGAGGCCCCGGCTGGGGAGAGTGGGCCGCCAGGGCCTCAGGGGACCACGGTCTCAGGGTTCGATGAGACCGGCCCGGATCGCGTACCGGGTGAGCTCCAGACGGTCCCGCAGACCGAGTTTGTGCAACAGGTTCGCGCGGTGCCGCTGGACGGTCTTGATGCTGATGAAGAGGATCTCGGCGATCTCCTTGGAGGAGTGTCCCTCGGCGACGAGCTTGAGGACCTCCTCCTCACGGGCCGTCAGCACCTGTTCGGGGGCCTCCTCGCCGTGGCGTACCCGGTCGAGGTAGTTGCGGATGAGGGCGGTGACCGCACCGGGGTAGAGGAAGGGCTCGTCGCGCATCGCGGCCCGGCAGGCGGCGACCAGATCACGGTCGGCGACGGACTTCAGGACGTATCCGCTGGCTCCCGCCTTCAGCGCCTGGAAGAAGTACTGCTCGTTGTCGTGCATCGTCAGCATCAGGATGTGCAGGCCCGGTTTGAGCGCGACCAGTTCGCGGGTGGCCTGCAGCCCGGTCAGCCGGGGCATGGTGATGTCCAGGACGGCGAGGTCGATGTCGTGGGTGCGGGCCAGCTCGATGGCCTCCGCGCCGTCGCCCGCCTCGGCGACCACTTCCAGGTCCGGTTCCCGGTCGAGGATGAGCCGCACTCCGCGACGCACCAGGGCGTGGTCGTCGGCGAGCAGGATGCGGATCTTGGACGGGTCAGACATGCTTACGAGTGCTTCCTGAGAGGGGTACGGTCAGCCGGATCAGTGTGCCGGTCCGGTTCCCGGGAATGATGTCAAGCCTCGCTCCGATCTGCAGCGCCCGCTCCCGCATGCCGCGGATCCCGGCACCCTCGTAGGAGGCGGCCATCCCCCGTCCGTCGTCGCTGACGGTGAGCACCACCGTGCTGTCACTGTGGCCGAGGCTCACCTCGACGCGCTCGGCGTCCGCATGGCGGGCGACATTGGTCAGGCTCTCCTGGGCGACCCGGTAGAGCACCAGCTCCGTCTCCGGGTCCAGCGCGGGCAGGTCGGCCTCGAAGGTGCGCCGCACCCGCAGCCCCGTATGGGTGGCGAAGTCGGTGGTCAGCGAGATCAGCGCGCTCACCAGACCGAGGTCCTCCAGAACGCCGGGACGCAGCCGGCGGACCAGCCTGCGGACCTCGTCCAGGCTCTCCCTGGTGATCTCCTGCACCTGCTGCAGCTCGCCGCGCAGCGGTTCGTCCGCCTCGTCGGCGGACCGCTTCAGCGCCAGCAGGATGGCGGTCATGCTCTGTCCGACCTCGTCGTGCAGCTCCTGGGCGATACGGCGCCGCTCGGCCTCCTGGGCCTTCAGGACACGGGCGCTGCTCGAGGCCCGTTCGGACTCCAGCCGGTCGAGCATGGCGTTGAAGGTGCGGATCAGCTCGGCCACCTCGCCGTGTCCGTCGGCCGGCAGTCGCTGGCCGGGACGCAGCAGGTCAACCGTGGTCATCAGCCGGGTGACCCGGTCCAGAGGAGCCAGTCCGACGCGCAGCAGCACCGCGTTGGCGACCAGCATGACGGCCAGGCCGCCCACCAGGATGATCGCCTCCGTCAGCACCACGGGAACGGACACGGTCACCGGAGCCCACAGGAGCAGTGCTGTGGCCGTACCCAGCACCACGGCATTGAGTCCGAAGATCCGCCAGAACAGCGACACCGGGGTGATGCCTCGCTTCCCCTTCTCGACAAGGTTTGCCTCTACTGTCGGTCATCGCGCACCCCAGGTGTGAGCTGCGGCCACTGGTCTCGACCCAGCCTGCCCGCCAGCCTGCCCCCGATCGCCCGCCGAGTCGATGGGGCCCGGCCCCCATTTCGGGTGGTGCGCCGTACCCATGACCCCGTCGGATGGTCCCTGCGACCCCCCACAGATGGGTACCGCGCCCGATAGGTATTCGACGCCCGGACGACCAGGCTGGAAGCAGGATCAAGCGGCCTATCCCCCGCACCGCCGCGGCGTGCATGTTCCCTGCACGCCGCTCGTTCTCGTCAGAAGGGATCAGGGCATGCCCCTCGATACGCCCCGCACCGAACCCCGTCCCGAGCGGCTGACCGCTCACGAGGCCCGCCAGCGTCTCGAGCACGCACGCAATGCACGGCTGACCCAGATGCAGGCCATCGGCGAGACCGGCCAGAGCGCGGACGACCACATCATGTCCTCGCAGAAGGAGGCCATCGAGCGGGTGCTCAAGGAGATCGAGGAGGCGTTCACCCGTATCGAGGACGGCACCTACGGCGCCTGTCTGTCCTGCTCCAACCCCATCCCGGCGGAGCGGCTGGAGATCCTCCCGTACACGCGGTTCTGCGTCGCGTGCCAGCGCCGCGCCTGACCGCGACGTCCCGACGTCCAGCCTCAGTCTCCCGCCCTGCCCAAGGGGTGAAGTGGTGAACAACCCGATCATCAGTGACCGCGACACCGGTCTGTCCGCCGAGGACCTCACCGCACTGCGCGAGAATCTGCATGAGCAGCGTCTCTTCCGTCAGGAGCAGCTCCAGCACATCGCGGCCGCCACCACGACCCGCGCCGACGACCTCCTCGACCAGCGGGCCGCGGGGCAGGTCGAGGTGCGGGTCAAGCTCGCCGCCTCCGCGCGCATGGTCCTCAGCGATGTGGAGGCGGCCCTGGAGCGCATGGACGGGGGCCGCTACGGCCTCTGCCATCTCTGCCAGGGGCCGATCGCCCGGGACCGACTGATGATCGTGCCTCAGGCCCGCTACTGCGCCCGCTGTCAGCAGGTCAGGGAGGCCGGCCGGTGAGCTTCGCACGCCGTCCCCACCCGAGCACCGCCGCGCACAGGGCATGGCCCCTGTGCCGGCGGTGCTCCGGCATCGCCCTCGACATGGGCAGCGCC
Source organism: Streptomyces nodosus (assembly GCF_008704995.1). Classification (NCBI taxonomy): domain Bacteria; kingdom Bacillati; phylum Actinomycetota; class Actinomycetes; order Kitasatosporales; family Streptomycetaceae; genus Streptomyces; species Streptomyces nodosus. The sequence goes on along the minus strand of NZ_CP023747.1, from coordinate 7,186,226 downwards.
CGCACCCGTATCTGGGTCTCCGGCCGGGGCATGATCCTGGACGTCCCCACCGTGACCTTCCCGGGCACCGGCGCCGTGCACCCCGTCCGGCGGGGCGCCATCGTCGACACCCCGGGTGCCGCCCGGATGCTCGACCGCCTGCTCAGCCGTCATCTGCCGCGTTTCCGCCGACCCCTGGTCATCCTCGCCACTCCGGTGCTCGACGGCGTCGCCTACCGCGCCGAGGCGCGCGCCGCCGTGGAGGTCCTCAGGCCGCGCGCGGTGCTGACCGTTCCCGCCGCGCGCGCCGTGGCACTCGCCGGGGGCGCGGACCTCTCCCGCCCGCTGCTCGTCGTCGACATCGGCGCCCACATCACCGAGGTCGTGCTCCTGTCGGAGGGGGCGGTGGTCGACGCCCATCGCGCGGCCCTGGGCACCGGTGACATCGACGGCGCCGGCACCACCCACACCGGGATAGCGGATGTCGTCATCGACATGGTGGCCACCATGCTGAGGCAGGACCGCACCTCACTCACGCTCGACGCCCTCCAGCGGGGCGTTCTGCTGGCCGGTGGGGGCGCCCTGCGCCCGGACATCACCTACCGGCTCACCGGCCGGCTGCACACCTCGGTCCGGGCGGTTCCCGCCCCGCACACCGCCGCCGTCCGCGGCGCCGCCAAGCTGCTCGAATCCACGCACGCCCACCCGTCGGCCGCCGGGTCGATCCCCCGGGCCGCACATTTCGGCTAGGGGTGTCCCAACGCGGCGAGCGTGCGTGACAGACGCCGCGACGCCACGGACAGGTGGCAGACACCCCCGAGGACGCGGCGCCTCCGCTCGGCCCGCACCGGTCCGGTCGTGGGACGCCGGTGCCGGTCCGGGCGGTGGCGCGCGAAAGGAGACACATCGTGGCCAGCGAAATACCACCCGCCCAGCCGCCTCCCGAGGAACCCCGGCGGGTCCTGCTGTGGCGGTGGCGGCGCAGCCCGCTGCGCCGGTCCGGGGACCTGGTGCGGGCGTGGCTCGGTCTCGGCCTGCTGCTGACCCTGCTGGGCGCCGTGCCCACCGCCGTGCTGCTGGCCGGCAAGGCCGCGCACCGCCATCTGCATCAGACCGCCGAGCAGGCGGCACTCAGCGGGCACCACACGGACGCGGTGCTGCTGCACGACGCCCTCCGCCACCCCGAGCCGGGATCGGCGGAGGCGAACGCGACCCGGTATCCGGCCAAGGTCCGTTTCATGGACCCCGGAGGGCAAACCCGGACCGGTGAGGCCCATGTCGAGCCCGGGATCTCCTCCGGGAGCACCGTCCGGGTGTGGGTCGACGCCCATGGAGAGATCACGGATCCGCCCCTGACGGGCGAGCAGATCCGCACCCACGCCCTCGGCTGGGCCACCCTGGCGGGCATGGCGGTGACCCTCTTCGGCGCCCTCTTCTACGGGGTGTGCAGGCGCAGGCTGGAGCGCCGGAACCTCCGCGCATGGGACGCGGAGTGGGCCGAGACGGCCCCGCGCTGGACCGCCTCCACCTGATCCGCCACCGGTACGCGGGCACCGGCGCCCGGCCGACGGCCGCCGACGGCAGGACCGCCGCTCTTCTCACCGCCCGGCGTGACGACACCGCCGAGCCCTCCCCTGTCTTTGCCCGTCTTTGCCCGTCCCGCGGCTGCGGGACGGGCGAGGACGGCGCCGGAGGATCAGCTCCGGGGGGAGGTGACCGGGTCGGGGGTCTTCGGGGCGGCGGTGTTCACATTCAGGTCCGGACGCGGGGTCAGGACCACGACGGGGGAGCCCGGCTGCGGCGGGGGCGGGGTGACCTGCTCCGCGGGGAGCTGCGGCGGTGAGGTCTGCTGGAAGTTGACCTGCTCGAAATTGACCAGGCCGGTCTTCTCCAGAACCGTGATGTGGTCCAGCACGGTGTCATTGGCCAGGTCCGCCAGCTGACGCACCAGGGTGTTCCTGGTGGAGGCCCGTACCTTGGCGATGACCGAGAAGATCTGACCGTGGGTCACCCGCATGATGTTGACCGCGGTGGAGTCGAACTCCTTGCCCTCGCTCCCGTCCACGGTCGCCACGAACTGCTGCTGCTGCGGGGTCGCCTGGTTGGGCAGGTCGATACCGAGTTCGGGGGCGATCTTGCGGCACATCTCGTCGAGCCCGCCGTGCCCGACGACCAGATGCTTGCCCACCTCCTTCATCTCCTCGGTCGTCCCCCTCTTCATCGCCATCTCGCCCAGCGGGTACTCCCACAGCCCGGCCGAGCGCACCTTGACCACGAAGTCCCGGTCGGCCTCGGTCAGGGGACCGTAGGGGGTGTCGGCGATGATGCGCTCCGGCGCGGCGGCGGTCTTCTCCACCCCGAGCATGACGGGGTAGGCGAGCGCGGCGGCGGTCAGCGTCAGCGCGCCGACCACCAGAGCGGTTCCCGCCGCGTTCCGCGAGATGGGCATCATTCCTCCTGCACATGGGTGACGCGGGCATCAGTCAGGGAGTACGGATGCGCGACCGCGAACGATCATTGCGCGGGGCGAAACATGCGCGCAAGGCGCGTGATGCGCATCACGCGGGCCTCGGGGCCGGTCGGGCCTCCGGGCCTCCGGGCCTCCGGGCCTCCGGGCCTCCGGGCGAGGCATACGCCCGGGCACTCCTCCGATTGGAGCCTCCCGGAACGCCGGACACCGCCCGCCGTGGTTTCGTGCCCTTGGGGCGCATCCGTCCGTCGGAGGCGGAGGAACCGGGCGAGCGCAGGGGCAGGCGCGGCGAATCGAGGAGAGATGACCACGTACAAGGTGGGCTACATCGTGGGAAGCCTGGCCACCCGGTCGATCAACAGGACGCTCGCCAGGGCGCTGATCCGGCTGGCTCCTCCCGAGTTGCAGTTCAACGAGATCCCGATCAAGGATCTTCCGCTCTACAGCTACGACTACGACAGCGACTTCCCCGCCGAGGGCAAGGCGCTCAAGGACGCCATCGCCGCCGCCGACGCCATCCTCTTCGTGACCCCGGAGTACAACCGCTCCATCCCGGGTGGCCTGAAGAACGCCATCGACTGGGCCAGCCGTCCCTGGGGCGAGAACTCGTTCACCCATAAGCCGTCGGCCGTGATCGGGGCCTCACCGGGGGCCATCGGCACGGCCGTCGCCCAGCAGAGCCTGCGCGGCGTCCTCAGTTACTGCAACTCCCCGCAGATGAACGCCCCGGAGGCATACATCAGGTTCAAACCGGAGGTGTTCACCCCCGAGGGCGAGGTCACGGACGCCCACACCCAGGAGTTCCTGCGCAGGTTCATGAAGGAGTACCGCGATCACATCGTGCGGGTGCTCACCGTTCTGCCTCCGCGACTGTGATCTCCTCCCTCCCCTCCACCGCAGGACGACCGGCCGCGTCACCCGGCGCGGTGCCGGCGGCGCTTCCGGCACCGGACCGATCGCATCGAAGGAGCAAAGGAGAACGGGCATGGCTGGACCGCTCGCCGTACTCTTCGACATCGACGAGACCCTGGTCCACACCGGGGGCGCCGGGGCGCGCAGTTGGGCCTGGGCGTTCGACCGGCTGCACGGGGTCTCCGCCGACATCGGCCGGCACAGCTCCGCGGGGGAGACCGATCCGCAGGTCGGCCGGGAGACCTTCCGTGCGGTGCTGGGGCGCGATCCCGACCATGACGAGATGGTGCGGCTCTACGCCGCCTACCTCTGGCATCTGGCGGAGGACATCTGGTCCTCGGAGAGCTATCACGTGATGGAGGGCGCCGAGGACACCCTGCGCCGGATCGGACGCACGGGTGCCGTACTGGGTGTGGTGTCCGGGGCGATGGAGGGCTCCGCGAGGCTGAAGATGGAACCGGCGAAGCTGGGCCGCTACTTCGTCTTCGGCGCCTACGGCTCGGACTCCCCCGACCGGGACGAGGTGACCCGGCTGGCCGTGGACAAGGCCGCCCGGCTGCACGGGCGTCCCCTCTCCCGTTCCGAGGTGTATGTCGTGGGGGACACTCCGCGGGACATCGAGGCCGCGCACGCCGCGGCCGCGACCGCGGTCGGGGTCGCCAGCGGCCACTACACCGTGGAGGACCTCGAGGACGCCGGGGCCGACCATGTGCTGCGGTCGCTCTCGGAGCCGTTCCCCGGGGTGTGACCGGCGGCGGCCCGCCCCGGGGAAGGGCGGCTGCTCAGTGCCCCATCACATAAGCGACCGTGGGCCCGGCGGTCCAGCCGCCGTCCACGGCGAGCTCCGCGCCGGTGATGTAGGACGCGGCGTCGGACAGCAGGAAGACGACCGCCGCCGCGATCTCCTCGGGGGTGCCCACTCGGCCCATGGGGGTGTTGGGGTAGTTGCCCTCGCCCGGACGGATGCCGGTGGCCTCGGTCATCGGGGTGTACGTCATGCCGGGGTGGACGGAATTCACCCGGATGCGCTCGGTGCCGAGCTCCACGGCCGCCACCTTGCTCAGGCCGCGCACCCCCCACTTCGAGGCGCCGTATCCGGCGGTGAGGGCCAGGCCCATGAGTCCCGCCGCGGAGGAGATGTTGACGATGGAGCCCGCTCCCCGTGCGCGCAGCGCGGGGACGACGGTCTTCATGCCGATGAAGACGCCGGTGAGGTTGACGTCGACGACCTTGCGGAAGTGCTCCACCGACTCGTCGGCGAACGGGACTCCGGTGGATATCCCGGCGTTGTTGACCAGGCCGTCCAGTCCGCCGAACTCGTCACGGGCGAAGTCGACGGCCTCCTGCCACTCCTGCTCCGAGGTGACGTCGTGGTGCCGGTAGCGGGCGCGTTCCCCCAGTTCCCGCGCGGTGCGGACGCCCTGGTCGTCGAGGACGTCGGTGAGGAGGACGTTCGCTCCGGCCGCCACGGCCTGCCGCGCGGCTTCGGCTCCCAGTCCGCGGGCGCCTCCGGTGATGAGTACGGTCCTGCCCTCAAGGGCGTTCATGGAGATTCCTTCGTGGTTCGTGGCGATGGCCCCGGGTGCACGGGGTGGCGGGCGCACGGCGCTCCGCCGGTGTGTGTGTCGTCGCCTCACATATGGGTGCCGCCGTCGATCCGCACCTCGGTGCCGGTGACGAACGCCCCGTCGTCCGAGGCCAGCATGGCGACCACGCCCGCGACCGCGTCCGGGGCCGCGAAGCCCCCGCCACCGAGCGCCGGCATCAGATGGGCGAAGAGCTGCATGTCCGCGTCCTCGGGCAGACCCGGTCCCCGGCCGTCCGTCATGTCGCTGGAGATGGAGCCGGGGGCGACGGCCACGGCGCGCAGTCCACGCTTGGCGTACTCGGCGGCGATGGCGTGGGTGAAGGACTGGATGCCGCCCTTGGACGCCGCGTAGGCGGCCATATAGGGGTGGGCGAAACTCGCCGATGTGGAGCTGAAGTTCACCACCACGCCGTGCCCGGACTCCAGCAGTGCGGGCAGTGCCTCCCGGGTCATCAGGAAGGTTCCGGTCAGATTGACCGCGATGACCCGGTTCCAGAACTCCAGCGTCGTCGCCTCCGTACGGGCGGAGCGCAGGATGCCCGCGGCGTTCACCAGGACGTCCAGTCCGCCGAACCCGGCGACGGCCGTGGCCACCGCGGTGCGCACCGAGGCCTCGTCGGCTATGTCGGCGGTGAGCGTCGTCAGACGGTCCGCGGTGCCGTCCTCCTGCGCACGCCGGGCGGTCCTCTCCAGCCCCGCGGCGACGATGTCGACCGCGGCCACCCGTCCTCCCTCGGCCAGCAGGCGGTGCACGGTCGCCTGCCCGATACCCGATCCGGCGCCGGTGACCAGGATCCGTCGCCCTTCGAAACGCTGCATCTGTCGTCCGTCCTCTCTGTGACCCCCGCTGTCATCTGCACCGTACGACTCGAATGGCACAGCGTGCCACATAGGCGTGACGTGCCATGTGACACATTGCGCCATGCGGCATGTCGTGCCATATGGGTGTCCGCCGTAGTACCCTGGGGCGAGCGCGCCGGCATGGGACCGGACACCCGCGTGGAGGAAACGCACCGCACGGAGGGGGACACCCGTCCGTGGCCCGGGTGCAGGAGGACATGCAGCCGTGACTCCCCGGTCGGCACCCGTCGAGGCCGCTCCCCGCCGCCCCCTGACGGAGCGCCGGAAGGCGGGCACACGACGGGATCTCGCCCGGGCCGCCTGCCGGCTGTTCGCGGAGCGCGGCGCCGACGCCACGACGGCCGAGGAGATCGCCCGCCAGGCAGGGGTCGGCCTGCGCACCTTCTACCGGTACTTCCGCACCAAGGAGGACGCCGTGGAGCCGATGCTCGCGGACGGCGCCCACCGATGGCTCGCCCTGATCCCGGGCGGCCCCGAGGAGGGCCTTCCGGGCCCCGAGGCGCTGCGCGAGGTCGCGGTCACGGCCCTGACCCCAAAGGACGCGGAGGCGACGGAGGCGATGCGGCTGACCGGCGGGCTGCTGCGCGCCGCCGACGACGATCCCGCGCTGCGCACGGTCTGGGCACGCATCAATCTCGACGCCGAACACCGGCTGGTGGCGGTGCTCGCCGAGCGGGCGGGACCCGAGGCCGATCCGCTGACCGTGCGCATGCTGGCCGCGGGCGCCGCCGGCGCCATCCGTGTGGCCGTGGAACAATGGGCGGCCCGACCGGACGGCCCGACCACCGGCCCCGGTTCCCCCTCCGACCTGGTGGCACGCTCCATGCTCCGCCTCACCGGCGCCGTCGCACCGGAATCGACGTCGACGGAGTGAACCCGACGGCTCCCGACGAGCTCTGAGCGAGCGCCGCCCCTCCGGTCACACGAGCAGGACGAACATCACCCCCATGCCCAGGGCCATCGCCGCGTGACAGGCGGGTTCAAGAGCCTCGGTGCGGCTGACGAGTGCGGCGGTGCCGGGCGGTGCCGCCGGAGCGGCGACGCGGCCTCGGTCGAACGCCTGGGCGAGCCAGCGCAGTCCGAGTGCGACAAGGGCGACGGCCAGCAGGCCGGCCGTCCACTGATCGCCCGCCCGGGACAGGGTCATCGCACTGGCCGCACCCGCGCCCGACATGTCCATCCCCGGCATGTCGTGGCCTCCCCCACTCACACCGGACGACCCGGCGGATCCGTTCATCACGGCCGACATCCAGGCCATGGCCGCCATCATGACGATGTGCGGCAGCGCCGCCGGCAGTGCGGCCGCATGTGCGCCCGATGCCCAGGAACGCACCGCCGCGGCAGCCGTGAACCACAGTGCCCCGGCCGAGAAGACGACGATCCCCGGACCGGCCGGGAGATCCATGCCCCAGGGCCAGGCCATCGCGACCATCAGGATGCCCATGACGGCGTGCAGGGCGTGGCCCACCCGGTTCGTCGGCGCGCGGCCCGACGTCGCCGTCAGCCACAGCGCGTGGAGGGCGGGGACGATGAACAGCGCGGTGAGGATCCACCTCAGTCCTATCGCGTTGATCATGCGGCCACCTCTGTGTGCCCGGTGCGGCTCCGACGCCTTGCGCCGACGATCAGGTCGATGACGAGGAAGCCCAGCAGGGGCAAGCCGAACAGCGGTATGTAGTAGCCGATCACGGCGATCAGCAGCACGGCGGGTGCCAGGAACCAGCCCGGCAGCCTCCGCCACGCCCCTCGCACGGGCGCGCGGCCGAGCGCGAAGCCCTCGCCGCGGGTGGGCCTGCGCAGCCACCACATGCGATATCCCCAGAGGATCATGCCGATCAGAGCGATGGCGAGCAGCGCGAGCACGATCTGGTTGGCGAGGCCGAAGAGGAGGCCCATGTGCGCGTCGATGCCCCAGCTGGTCATCTTGGCCAGGAGGGGGTAGTCGGCCCAGTTCGCACGGTCGGTGATCTTGCCGGTGGCGGGGTCGACGGCCACGGAGTCGTGTCGTTCGGGCCAGCTGCGGGTGTTCTCCTCGACCAGATATGTGGTTCCGGCCTTGTTCGGCGGCTTCACATCGAGTACGCCGTTCAGTCCGGCCGCGTGGGCCGACGCCACGACCGCGTCGATCCCCACGTCCTTCGTCTGCCCGGCTCCGGTGCCGGACCTCGCCTCGGTGGTGTGTTCGGGCAGGGTGGTGGACACCGCCGGTGTGGGCCCGGCCAGTGCCGACTGGATCGTGCCGATGCTCGCTCCGGCGTGCACGGACCAGGTCATGCCGGTGGCGGAAAGGCCCAGCAGACCGACCGAGGTCCACATGCCGGCCGTGGCGTGCCAGGACATGGTGCGCCGGCGTCCCTTCGCCCCGCTCCGGGGGACGAACACGCGCCGCAGCCGCTGGCGTGAACGGGGTGCCGTCAACCAGAGGGCGAGCCCGGCGAGAACCTCGACCCACAGCCAACTGGCCGCGATCTCACTGTAGTTACGGCCGAACTCGCCCAGGTGGAGATGACGGTGCAGACCGTCCACCCACGATCGCACCGGAAGCCACCACCGCGCGAACGTCCGCTCCTGCCCCAGCACTTCGCTGGTGTACGGGTTCACGAACGCGGTCTGCGTGAAGTTGTCGGGCAACCCCGGCTCGTCGAAGACGACACGGGTGCTGTCCGTACGGCCGAGCGCGGGCGTCACCGAGAGCAGCGTCCCCTCGGGGACCGCCTTGCGCGCCGCGGCCACCTGGACGGACAGCGGATCGGGCTCGCCGTGCGGGGTGACCCTGAGCTCATGGCGGTACACGACCGCCTCGATCTGCGGCGTCGCCGTGTAGAGCAGGCCGGTCACCGCCGCGACGAGCAGGAACGGACTGATCACGATGCCCGCGTAGAAGTGCAGCCGGAGCAGGAGCGGACGCAGGCCGCTCCACGACACTCGGGGTCTGTGCCCTCCCGACAAAGTGCCGGTCCCCTCGGCCCGGTCGGGCTCGGCACTCGCACGGTCAGTCTCCGGTGCGTTCACCTCATGGTCCCCCGCGGATCTGTCCGTAGCAGCTCGCGGTGTGTGGCCATCCACCATAACGGGCCTTTCTGTAGCGGAACGTCGTCCACCGCTTTCAGCGGTCCGATGTAGTCGTCGGACGGACCGGCGGATGAGTTCCATCCGTTTCGACATGAGTGACCTCATGCCGAAACGGGAGGCGGCCGGGGCCGGGCCGGCGTCGTACGCGGCCGCCGTGCTGAGCGGCGGCGAACGGCATCCGGCCCGGCGAAGGGTCAGGCGGCGACCGAGCCGGACGTGCCGTCCGGCACCGACGGGGCATCCGTGAGGCACCGCGCCAAGGAGCGGCGCGCCCGCGACACACGGGACCGCACCGTCCCGACCGGGCACCCTCGCAGCGCGGCGACCTCCGCGTAGGACAGGCCGAGGAGCTGCGTGAGCACGAACGCCTCACGGCGGTCCTGGGACAGCGCGTCGATCAGCTCGGTGAGGGCGAGGCCCTCGTCGAAGCCGGGCAGTCCCTTCGGCTGACTGCGTTCGGCGGCGAGTTGCCAGTCGGCGGTGTCGGCGACGCGCGGCCGCACCGCGGCGTGCCGCAGGCTGTCGGCCACCACCCGCCGGGCGATGGACAGCAGCCAGGTGCGGGCCGATGAGCGGCCCTCGAACCGGTGCAGGCTCGACAGGGCACGCAGGAAGGTGTCCTGGGTCAGGTCGTCGGCCGCTTGCGCGTCCTTGGCCAGGTAGGTCACGAACCGGCGTACATCGAGCTGGAGCGCCTGTACGAACCGTTCGCTCGCGTCGCTGTCACCGCGTGCGGCGGCGAGAGCGATGGCGGTGACCGTCTCGTCGGTCAGGACAGGCAGGGCAGGATTCATGGCCCGAGGTCCTTTCTCGGTTCCCGTACACCGCTCGCTCGGCGGGCCGTCGGACAGGCGTCGCTGCGCGGCACTCAGGAGCGCGTACGGGACAGCGGGAAAAAGCCGTGCCGCGGATGCGCGTGCACGGAGAGCACGTCCGGCGGCAGTCGGCCGCAGGACGCGTGGAACCGGCTGTCATACGACAGCGGGCGCTCCAGGAGGACCTCGGGTGGTCAGGGCGTGGACGAGCAGCCGGGACCGCAGGCGCCGCACGACGACAACGGTGCGGCGGACCGGTGAAGTGGTGTCGGTGACCGGCAGGGCGGCCAGGATCAGGCGAAGTGGCACGAAGGCCCGGTCGGCGACCGCCCGCAGCACGCGGAACGCGGCGCGCTCGCCCTGCGCCAGCCACACACCGCACAGCAGCGCGGCCACCATGTGCGCGGCCAACATGCCCCACGAAGCCGTGCCCGACGCCGCGCCCATGTGATGCATTCCGGCCATGCCCGGCATGCCCGCCATGCCATAGGGCATCGCGGCGCCGCTGTGCGCGGTCGGCATGGGGAGGGTGTGGGTCAGACCTGCCTGAACCGCCAAGTCGTAGGCGCGTGCCGCCGCATCGGGCGACGGGTCGCCGCACAGCAGCAGACGAGCCCACTGCTGTGAACTCGCCGACGGCGCACCGGACGCCGAGGAGGGGCTCGCGAGCGACTGCGCCAGGCTGAACGCCATATGCAGACAGGCCTGCACCGCGAGCGTCAGCACGATCACGGTCCGCCTTCGCCGTTCCCCGGCGGCGAACACCCAGCCGGCCAGCCCCGTACCGGCTGCGGCCAGCGACAGAACCGGCCAGGACAGCGGGGCTCCGGACATCAGCACATGGCCCAGGGCCGCGAGCACGACGCACACGGCCGCGAACATCGCGGCGCGCGCGGCGCGTGACACCCGGCTGACGGACACGGTCACATCCTGGCACCGTCCGTACGCGCCGTACGGCACCGGGTGAGGGAGACGTCCGACTCGCCACACGTGACCTTCGGTGCCGCAAGGCCGATACTGCCGATAGGCAGCGTCACGGCTGCCTCGCCCCATACACCTGATGACCCCTCATGAACATCGGCGTCCAGTCAGTATCAGTACCCGCCGGAGACCGCCCGCGACCGCTGTGAACCGCCGACGTCAAAAGCCGCCCTCACACATTCTGACCAGCCGCAACGCAGGTCGGTGACGTGCCTGCCAGGCTCCGCAGGAGGTATCCATGAAGATGTTGATCAATGTTCCGGAGACGGTGGTCGCGGATGCGCTGCGGGGCATGGCGGCCGCGCATCCCGAACTGACCGTCGACGTCGAGAACCGGGTGATCGTACGGCGTGACGCCCCGGTCGCCGGCCGGGTGGCGCTGGTGTCCGGCGGTGGGTCCGGGCACGAGCCGCTGCACGGCGGCTTCGTCGGCCCGGGCATGCTGTCCGCGGCCTGTCCCGGTGAGGTGTTCACCTCCCCCGTGCCGGACCAGATGGTGCGTGCCGCGGCGGCCGTGGACAGCGGCGCCGGGGTGCTGTTCATCGTGAAGAACTACACCGGCGACGTGCTGAACTTCGACATGGCGGCCGAACTCGCCGAGGACGAGGGCATCCAGGTCGCCAAGGTGCTGGTCGACGACGACGTCGCCGTCAGGGACAGCCTCTACACGGCGGGTCGGCGCGGCACCGGTGCCACCCTGTTCGTGGAGAAGATCGCGGGGGCGGCGGCGGAGGAGGGGCAGCCGCTGGAGCGGGTGCGGTCCATCGCCCGGCAGGTCGATGAGAGCTCCCGCAGCTTCGGTGTCGCCCTCAGCGCCTCCACCACACCGGCGAAGGGCAGCCCTACCTTCGATCTCCCGCCGGGGGAGCTGGAGTTGGGTATCGGCATCCATGGCGAGCCGGGGCGGGAACGGCGGCCGATGATGACCTCGCGGGAGATCGCCGACTTCTCGGTGCAGGCCGTGCTGGACGACATGGAACCGCGCAACCCCGTGCTGGTCCTGGTCAACGGGATGGGCGGCACCCCGCTCCTGGAGCTGTACGGCTACAACGCCGAGGTGCAGCGGGTGCTGATCGAGCGTGGGGTCCCCGTGGCCCGCACCCTGGTCGGCAACTACGTCACCTCCCTCGACATGGCCGGAGCCTCCGTCACCCTGTGCCAGGTGGACGAGGAACTGCTGCGGCTGTGGGACGCGCCGGTCAGCACACCGGCGCTGCGCTGGGGCAGGTGAGTGAGGTCAACGTCCGTACCACCGAAGGGGATCCAGTGCTCGACGCCGACTTCTTCCGCCGCTGGATGACGGCGGCCGCCGCGTCCGTCGACCGTGAGGCGGACCGGCTGACCGCGCTCGACTCGCCGATCGGCGACGCCGACCACGGCAGCAATCTGCGACGCGGGTTCCGCGCGGTGACGGCCACCCTGGAGAAGGAGGCGCCGGACACCCCCGGCGCGCTCCTCCAATTGGCGGGCCGTCAGCTGATCTCGACGGTGGGTGGCGCGTCCGGCCCGCTCTACGGCACCCTGCTGCGCCGCACCGGCAAGGCCCTCGGGGACGCCCCGGAGGTCGGCGAGGAGCAGCTGGCGGGGGCGCTGCGGGCCGGTGTGGAGGCGGTGATGGCACTGGGTGGCGCCGCGCCCGGTGACAAGACCATGATCGACGCTCTGGTGCCCGCGGTGGACGCGCTCGGCACCTCGTTCGAGGCGGCGAGCGCCGCCGCCGAGGAGGGCGCCGTCGCCACGACGCCCCTGCAGGCCCGCAAGGGCCGGGCGAGCTATCTGGGCGAGCGCAGCATCGGTCACCAGGACCCCGGCGCCACCTCGTCGGCCCTGCTGATCGCCGCACTGGTGGAGGCGCGCCGATGAGTGAGCGTTCCGGGCAAGTCGTCGGCATCGTGCTCGTCTCGCACAGCGCCGCCGTCGCCGAGTCGGTAGCCGAGCTGGCCAAGGGGCTGGCGGGTGGTGGCGGTTCGGCACCCGTCGCTGCGGCGGGCGGCACGGCCGACGGCGGGCTCGGCACCAGCGCCGAGCTGATCACGACCGCGGCCGCCACCGTGGACCGGGGCGCGGGGGTCGCCGTGCTCATGGATCTGGGAAGCGCCGTCCTCACCGTGAAGGCATTGCTCGCGGAGGGCGACGAACTCCCGGAGAACACCCGGCTGGTGGACGCGCCCTTCGTGGAGGGCGCGGTCGCCGCGGTGGTCACGGCCTCCGCGGGAGCGGACCTGGCCGCGGTGGAGGCGGCGGCGCGGGAGGCGTACACCTACCGGAAGGAATGACCGGACCGGAGGGACACGGCGCCGGAGGGACACCCGGCGCGCCGTGCGGCCGGGGGCCAAGCCGAAACCGATCGACCCCCGGCCGCGCTCACCGGCGCGGGATCAGCGACGACAGCGGACCGCGCCGTCGGCCCGAACCGTCCATGAACTGCCTTGGAAGGCAAGGACGTTCACGCCGCGTCGGAACCAGGATACGAACCCCGGACACCGTCGGACGCAGGCGCCCCTCCCCCGATGTCCACTTGCCGTGAACGCGTCAGCCATGGGATACAGGTACAGACCAATCCCGTCCAGGGGAGGCGGACCGTTGCGACGCGCTCTGATACCGGTGATCTGCGGTGCGGCTCTGCTGCTGACGTCCTGCGCCTGGGGCGGCCCGGGCGACGACACCGGCGGGCGGCTGCCCGCGGCCCCGATGGGGGTGACTGCCGTGGCGGGCAGCGCCACCAGCGTCCATGTGATGTGGAACCGGACACCGGACGGACCGGAGATCGCCACCTATGAGGTGTATCGCGATCACACCAGGGTCAAGGAGGTGCCGGGTTCCGAGCACATGGTGGACGTCACCCGGCTCACCCCCGCCACGTCCTACGCCTTCACGGTGCGGGCCCGGAGCACCGACGGCGCCCTCGGCCCGGCGAGCCGGACGGTGCGCGCGAGCACCCCGGCCGCCGTCGCCGCCGACGAGCGGGCCCCCACCCGGCCCGGGCATCCGACCGGCAAGGCCCTGGGGAGCCGGGCGGTCCAGTTGTCCTGGGAACGGTCCACGGACGACCGGGGTGTGACGTCGTACGACATCCAGCAGGGCGGCTCGAAGATCCACAGCGTGGGCGGCGGGCAGACGGCGGCCGTGGTCACCGGGCTGCGGCCGGGGACCCGCTACTCGTTCACGGTGCGGGCCAGGGACGCGGCCGGCAATCTCTCCCCGGCGAGCGGGACGGTGCAGCTGACCACCGCCCCCGGCTCCGACGACGCCGAGGGCACCGCACCGACCGGGTTCCGGGCGACGACCCACCGTACCGACGGCGCGTACTACCTGGACCTGTCCTGGGTGCCGCCGGACGTCGACGGGGTCGTCACGGAGTACCAGATCCATCTGGACGGACAGCCCGCCACCTCACTCGTGTGGGGCGGCACGGCGCCGCGGGCCACGGCCACCCACAGCTTCTATGTGGGCCGCGAGACCGGGGCCACGCACCGCGTGCGGATCCGCGCCAAGCTCCCGGACGGCACCTGGGGCGGCTTCTCGGCGGAGCGGACGGTGACGACCGGCGGCTGAACCCGCAGGGACGAGGCGGATGGACGAGGCGGGACAGCGCCCGGGGACGACGGCGGGCCCGCCCTGTCGCGGCGCGGGCAGGGGCCGCCGTACGGACCCGCAGCCGCGCGCCGGGCCACCGGGGTCTAACGCCGGGTGCCGATCAGTACATGGGCTGACAGTTCCGGCGAGACCGCGCGCCGCACGTCGAGGCCACTCTGTGTGAACGCCTCGACGGCGAGCGGGACCTGGCGTGCGCTCGTCTCGACGAGCAGACAGCCGCCGGGGGCGAGCCACCGGGAGGCCCCCGCGGTGACCCGGCGCAGCACGTCCAGGCCGTCCACCCCGCCGTCGAGGGCGACGAGGGGCTCATGGTCACGGGCCTCGGACGGCAGCAGCGCCACCTCGTCCGTGGGCACATAGGGGACGTTGGCGGCCAGGACGTCGACACATCCGCGCAGTGCGTCCGGGAGGGCCGCGAACAGATCGCCCTCATGGACCCGGCCGCCGTACGGGGCGAGATTGCGGCGGGCACAGCGCACTGCGGCCGGATCGATGTCGGCGGCGTGCAGTTCGGGCCCGTCGAGCGCCGCGGCGAGGGCGGCGCCGACCGCGCCGGAGCCGCAGCACAGGTCCACGACCAGCGAGGCGCCGCGCCCGAGGGCGACGGCCTGGGCCACCAGGAACTCGGTGCGGCGGCGGGGCACGAAGACGCCCGGTTCCACGGTGATGTGCAGTCCGTGGAACTCGGCCCAGCCCAGGACCTGTTCGAGGGGCAGTCCGGCGACCCGCCGGTCGACCATGGCGGCGGCCTCGTCGGCCGTGCGGGCGGTGGAGAGGATCAACTCCGCCTCGTCCTCGGCGAAGACACAGCCGGCGGAGCGAAGCGCGGAGATGACTCCGGGAAGCGAAAGTGGTGGCATGGAGCCGAGATGCCTTTCGGTTGACCGAAGGGCGCCCTCGCGGTCACCTAGGGGCGGTGATCCGCGCCGTCCTGAGGAGAGAGCACCCGATCCGACACAGCGGTAATGGGTCTCACCTCCTCGGCCACGTCCGGCCGGGGCGGTCCACGGCCAGGACGGTCACCTTAGCAGGAGGACGTGGGGCCGGAGGACTCCTCGGCCGGGCCGGCTCCGGCGGCCCCACAGGCAAGTTGTACGGTACAACCACCAACGGTGAGGAGGTCCCGTGAAGGCAGTCGAGAGGCCGGACGAGGCCGCTGTCCCGGAGCGCGAGGCGGCCGGGCCGCGCACCGTCGAGGCGGCCGTCGAGACGATCCACCGCGAGATGACCACGTTCGCCCGCCGCGCCCGCGCCTCGGCCGGCCGGATGCATCCGGAGCTGTCGCTGGTCTCGTACACGCTGCTCGGACATCTGGAGGAGAGCGGCGGCTGCCGGGCGACCGATCTGGCCGCCCACTACGCGCTGGACAAGTCCACGGTCAGCCGGCAGGTGGCCGCCCTGGAGCGGGCCGGGCTGATCGGACGGCGGCCGGATCCGGACGACCACCGGGTGCAGATGCTGGAGCTGACCGCGGCGGGCACCCGGATCCTCGCCCAGGTGACCGAGAGCCGCCGGGAGGCCTTCCGGGAGCGGCTCGCCGGCTGGCCCCGGGAGGACCTGGAACGCTTCGCGGACTATCTGCTGCGCTACAACGCCGCCGCGGCCACCGCACCACCGAGGCCCTCCGGAACGGCCTGACCCGCCACGGAGAAGCCTCCGGCGGACCGCGGACGGCTCCTCGGACCTCGGGCAAGGAGGCCGGGTCGGGTTTGGTGACCGTATGGCCGGGAACGTCGCCGGGGAGGAGAATCGACACAAAAGCCGCATCGCGTCGGAGCATCCCACGCCGCGTACGGAGGGGCCCCCGAAGGGCCGTCCCCCGTCCGGGAACCGACGAGAAGCGACGAGGCCGGGTGTCCGGCGGTTCTCGGGCGGCGGGCCCATCACGGGCTCCGCAGTGGCCCGGGCGGCGGACCGGCCGCCCCTCCACAGGCGGGACGTGGCGGCAAGGAGGTCGAGATGCGAACCCGGGTGCGCGGCTGGCGCTGGCGCCACAATCCGCTGCGCCGCCGGTCGGACGTCGTCGAGGCATGGACGTCTCTGTTTCTCACCGCCCTGCTGTGCGCCGGGGCGCCGCTCGCCGGTACGGCCGCGGGATGGTCCTCGTACGACCGTGCGCACGCGGTCCAGGTGACTCAGCGCGCCGAACGCCGTCAGGTGCCCGCGGTCCTCCTGCAGAACGCCCCGGCCGCGGTGCCCTCGCCCCAGAGCAGCAGGCAGCCCCTGTACGGGGTGAAGGTGCGCTGGACCGAGCCGGGCAAGGGCACCCGGACCACGGTCGCGCAGGTCCCGGCGGGTTCGCGGTCCGGGGAGCGGGTGGAGGTGTGGCTGGACGCCGGAGGCCGCGGTGTGACCCCGCCCGCGACCGACGCCATGGTGTGGCAGCACGCCGCGACCACGGGTGTGTGGGCCGCGGGCGGAGTGGCCGGGAGCGTTCTGCTGGCCCGGGCCGTGATCGGCCGGGTCGCCGAGCGGCACCGCATGGCGGAGTGGGAGGACGAGTGGGCCCGCACGGAGCCGGAGTGGCGGCGCCGGATGGCCTGACCGGGGCCCGGCGTCCGGATTCCTCCTGAGTCACCCCCTCGGTCCCCCGATTCGAGGTCTGGTCGGGCGTGGGACGGCCACCGTACGGTGTGTTCGCTCGTGTCCCCGACGCCCGAGGTGGTCTCCATGGCCCTGTTCGACCTGCCGCTCGACGAACTCCGCGCGTACCGCAGTGCCTCCCCGGAGCCGGCGGACTTCGACGCGTTCTGGACGAAGACGTTGCAGGAGGCCCGGGAGCACGAGCTGGACGCCCGGTTCGAGCCGGTCGTCACAGGGCTGCGGACGGTCCAGGTGTACGACGTCACCTTCGCCGGGTTCGGCGGCCACCCGGTCAAGGGCTGGCTGACCGTGCCGGTGTCCGTGGACGGACCGCTGCCCACCGTCGTGGAGTTCATCGGTTACGGCGGCGGGCGGGCCCTGCCGCACCAGCATCTGCTGTGGGCCTCGGCGGGCTTCGCGCACTTCGTGATGGACACCCGGGGACAGGGCAGCACCTGGAGCGTCGGGGACACCCCTGACCCGGTGGGCAGCGCCCCGGCCTTCCCCGGGTTCATGACGCGCGGGGTCGAGGACCCCGAGTCGTACTACTACCGGCGGGTGTTCACCGACGGGGTACGGGCGGTCGAGGCGGCCCGTGCGCACCCGCTGACCGATGCCTCCCGCACCGCGGTCACCGGGATCAGCCAGGGCGGCGGTGTCACCCTCGCGGTCGGCGGTCTCATATCGGACCTGACGGCGGTGGCGCCGGACGTGCCGTTCCTGTGCGACTTCCCGCGCGCGACCACCGTCACGGACCAGAACCCCTACCGGGAGATCGGCAACTATCTCAAGGCGCACCGCGGCCGCACCGAGCGGGTGCGGGAGACCCTGGCATACTTCGACGGAGTGCACTTCGCCGCGCGCGGCCGGGCGCCCGCGCTGTTCTCGACGGCGCTCGAGGACCAGACCTGTCCCCCCTCTACGGTGTTCGCCGCGTTCAACGCCTGGGCGCACGAGGAGAAGGCGATCGAGGTGTACGAGTTCAACGACCACGAGGGCGGCGGCCCGCACCAGGAGGCGGTCAAGCTGCGCTGGCTGACGAACCGCCTCTGACAGATCGTCAGGCGGCCCGACGCCCTGTACGGCGCGTTGTAGGCGGCCGCACCGGGGCGGGGAAGCAGCGGTCCTGCGGCCGGACTTCCCGGCCCCGTGCGGCGGTGCTCAGCCGGTGGCGACGATCAGCCGGCAGCGCGGGCTTCCGTCCGGCCGCCGGCCGAGAGCGGGCAGCGCCCGGTGCTCCACCGAGAAGCCCGCGCGTCCCAACTCCCGGAGCACATCGCCGAATCGGAACGTCCGGTAGTACATGACGAACTGCGGCCGCCGGACCGCGTTGCGCACCCGCATCACGGTGTCGAAGCCCGACAGTGCCCAGTACAGGGGCGAGTCGGGGCGCGGCGGGGCGCCGATCGGGAAGACGAACCGGCCGCCCGGCCGCAGCACGGAACGCACCTGGGCGAACAGGCCGGGGAGTTCCCGCGGCAGGAAGTGCCCGAAGGCGCCGAAGCTCACCACCAGGTCGAAGGCCGGGCCGAAGGGCAGGGCGCGGGCGTCCCCGCGCACCCAGGCGGTACGCGGCGGGCCCGCGGAGCGCGCCCGGTCCCGTCCGACCGCCAGCATCCCGGCGCTGAAGTCGAGGCCGGTGACGCTCTGCCCGCAGACCGCGCGCAGGACGTCCAGCCCCGCGCCCGTACCGCAGCACAGGTCGAGCCCGTGTGCGAAGGGACCCATCGGTGCCAACGCCTCCGCCACGGAGTCCAGAACGACATCCGGGGTGCGGAACGGTGTGTGGTCGAACTTGGGCGCGAGCAGGTCATAGCCTCGCTCGACCGAGGACAGCGCCTGAACGGCCAGCTCGCGCAGGGTGGGACCGTACGGGGAGAACATCGCCTCCAGCTTAGGGTCGGAAACCCACCCCACGCACCGCACCCATGTCGGCACAGTGAGTGGTACGGTGTGCCCAGCACTTGTCTGCGCCCCACTGTGGGTGCCGGTGCCAGTTCCCTCCGAGTTCGTCGCGTCGCCCGTCGCCCCGGCGAGGCGCGTCGACTTCCCTACACCACCTCGTGAGCAGTGGGTTCCCGCTGTCCTCGAGGCGATGTTCTCCGCCGTACCGAGGCGTGTTCCGCGCCGCCTCTCCGGCTCGCTCTCCCTCCCCCTTTTCCTGACGTCCGTCCGTGAAAGGACCTCGTATGACCACCACCCTCGAGCGCCCCGCCGTACCGCGGGAAGTCCCCGCCCGGACCGTCACCGGCGTGCTCGACGTCGACCGGACCGGCAAGGGCCGGCTGCGCGCCACGCACTGCCTGGCCTCGCCCGGGGACCTCCAGGTCTCCCCCGCCCTCGTCCGCCGCCACGGGCTGCGCAAGGGCGATCTGCTCTCCGGCCTCCACGACGGGCGCTCCCTCACCGAGGTCGAGCTGATCGACGGCCGCACGCCCGACGAACTGCGCGGCCGACGCCACTTCCATGACCTCACCCCCCTGCACCCACGGGAGCGGCTGCGACTGGAACACCCGGCGTCCGGCCTGGCCGGGCGGCTGATCGACCTGATGGCGCCCGTCGGCAAGGGGCAGCGCGGGCTGATCGTGGCGCCGCCCAGGACCGGCAAGACCGTGCTGCTCCAGCAGATCGCCGCGGCCGTCGCCGGCAACCACCCCGAGTGCCGGCTGATGGTGGTGCTGCTGGACGAACGGCCGGAGGAAGTCACCGACATGCAGCGCTCGGTGCGCGGAGAGGTGTACGCCTCCACGTTCGACCGGCCGCCGAAGCAGCACATCGCGCTCGCCGAGCTGGTCGTGGAACGCGCCAAGCGGCTCGTCGAACGGGGCGAGGACGTCGTCATCCTGCTCGACTCGCTGACCCGGTTGTGCCGGGCCCACAACAACACCGCCGCCCCCGGTGGCCGCACCCTCAGCGGCGGTGTCGACGCGGCCGCCCTGCACGGCCCCAAGCGACTCTTCGGCGCGGCACGGCTGGCCGAGGAGGGCGGCTCGCTCACCATCCTGGCCACCGCCCTGGTCGAGACCGGCTCCCGCGCCGACGAGTTCTTCTTCGAGGAGCTCAAGGGCACCGGCAACATGGAACTCCGGCTGGACCGCGCCCTCGCCGAGCGGCGGATCCACCCCGCCGTCGACATCCCCCCGTCCGGCACCCGCCGTGAGGAACTCCTGCTGTCCCCGGCCGAGTCGACGGCCGTACGAGGACTGCGGCGCGCCCTGCGGTCCCGCGAGGGCCAGGGGGGCCTGGAGACCCTGCTGCAACGGATGCGCGCCACACCCGACAACGCGGCCTTCCTGCGACGCGTCCAGCCCACCCTGCCCGCCGACTGACCGGCCGCGCCCGGGCCGCGCCCGGGCCGCGCCCGGGCCGCCCCGCGGACGACACACGGCCCACACCGGCATCCGGCATCCGGCATCCGGCATCCGGCATCCGGGTGCACACTCCGCCACTCGGCTCAGGTCGGCCGGGCGTGAGTGCCCCGACCGTTCCTACGGTGTTCGGTATGACCAACGGATTCTCGCTCCGCGCCGTCGTCCTGTGCTGCGCGCTCGGCATGGCCTGGGCGCTGGCCCTGCCTCCGCACCCGGCCACCGCCACGGGCACCGCCGTCTCCGCTGTGCCCGGGCCCACGGCCTCGCCGCTGTCGCTGCTGAACGCCTCCGGGACACAGGTGCGGGGGCACCCGGGATCCCCCGCGGTCCCGGAGGTGTCGGCACTGTCCTGGGTGGTCGCCGACGCCGACACCGGAGAGGTGCTGGCCGCGCATGACGCGCACCGTCCGCTGCCGCCCGCGAGCACCCTGAAGACGCTGTTCGCGCTGACGGTGCTGCCGACCCTGCCCGGGGACACCCGGCACACCGTCACCCGGGAGGACCTGGCAGGCCTCGGCGAGGGCAGCAGCCTGGTCGGGGTGCGCGAGGGGCTCACCTACCGGGTGAGCGACCTGTGGAGGGGGGTCTTCCTGAACTCCGGCAACGACGCGGTGCATGTACTGGCCGCGCTCGACGGCGGGGTGGCCGGCACGGTGCGCAAGATGCAGGCCAAGGCCCATGCGCTGGGCGCCCGGGACACCCATGTCGTCTCACCCGACGGGTACGACGCGCCGGGGCAGGTGTCCTCGGCGTACGACCTCGCGGTGTTCGGGCGGGTCGGGCTGCAGAACCCGGACTTCGCACGCTACTGCGGCACCGCCTCCTCGGACTTCCCGGGCGACAGCGGGACCTACCGCATCGCGAACACCAACCGCCTGCTGACCGGCGCCAACGGGGTCACGGTCTACCCCGGGCTGATCGGTGTGAAGAACGGCTACACCACCAAGGCGGGGAACACCCTGGTGGCCGCCGCCCGGCACGGGCAGCGCACCCTCGTGGTGACGGTGATGAACCCTCAGAAGGGCGGCGGTCTGGCCGTCTACGAGGAGGCCCGCTCGCTCCTCGACTGGGGGTTCGCCGCCTCCGGACGCGTCACCCCGGTCGGCTCGCTGCTTCCCGAACGGCCGTCCGTCCGCTCCGGCGCCACCACGGTGCCGGCGTCCAACGGCGCGCACGGCACCGGGTCCCACTGGCCGGAGGGGGCGGCGCTCGCGGGCGCGGTCGGGGTGGGCGTGGGGGCGGCGGTCGCGCTGGTCCTGCGGCTCAGGAACGCGCGGATCCGCGGCTGACCGGCCGGCAGCCCCAGCAGCAGCCCCAGGGTGATCCAGACATAGACGTTGCTGCCGAGGAAGCCGTCGATCCCGGACGCGTCGTCGAACCACAGCCAGACCACACTGCTGCACAGCAGTGCGTACAGGACGCCCGCGGTCCGCAGCCGGCGGGCGCGGACCAGTACGGCGAACGACGGCAGCAGCCACACCAGATGGTGCACCCAGGTGATCGGGCTGATCAGACACGCGACCAGGCCGGTGAGGGCGAAGGCGGCCCGCCAGTCACCGGCCCGCAGCGCGCGACGGGTGCGCCACACCCACACCGCCAGCACCAGGAGGACCGCCAGCGCCCACGCGGCCCGGCTCGGTTCCTCCGGTGCGGCGAGCCGGGCGAGGACGCCCTGCAGCGACTGGTTGGACACATAGTCGAGGCGGCCGACGCGTGAGGTGTCCCAGAGGGCGTGCGTCCAGTAGAACCGGGAGGCGTCCGGGGCCGCCCACGCCGCGAGCAGGGTGGCGGATCCGGCGACGGCGGTCGCGAGGGCGGCGGCCCGCCATCTGCGGGCGAGCAGCAGCAGTCCGATGAAGACCACCGGGGTGAGCTTGACGGCCGCCGCGAGTCCGATGCCGGCCCCGGCCCAGCGCGTCCGTCCGGTGGACAGCAGCCAGGCGTCGGCGAGGACGAGCGCCAGCAGCAGAAGGTTGACCTGCCCGAAGCTGACGGTGTCCCGGACTGGTTCGAGGAGGGCCAGCGCACAGCCCGCCAGGGCCCAGCCGAACCAGCCGTGACGGCGCAGTTCCGGGCCGAGCAGGATCCACAGGACGACGGCGGCCGCGGCGAGGTCCAGCAGCAGGGCGCCCACCACGGCGGTGTGCAGCCCGACGAACGCCATCGGCAGCATGCTCAGGGCGGCGAACGGCGGATAGGTGAAGCCGTAGGCGGTGCCCGGCACCCGGTAGTCGTAGACATGGCCGCCGTGGTGGACCCAGGCGTCCACGGTCCCGTGGTAGACGCGCAGGTCGAACCAGCCGCGCAGCAGCGGCACCGTCGCGGTGAACACGGTGACGGCGAGGGCGAGTCCGAGGACGAGGAGGAACCGTCCGCGCTCGGTGCGCGGCGCCCTCATGCGGCCCGTCCCAGCGCCGGTTCTTGGGCGGCTTGGTGCGCCTGCCACAGCACCACCACGCCGAGGACGCCTCCGGAGACGGCCAGGACCAGCTGGGCGAGGTCGGGCGGGCCGCCGCTCGGCAGTACGCCCAGGGCGAGCACGGCGGTGGCGGCGGCCACCCGGTGGCGCACGGAGGCGCTGGGGGCCGCGGCGGCGATGAGGAACAGCCCCCACAGGGCGTACCAGGGGCGGATCGCGGGACCCAGGACGGCGATGGCGGCCAGACTCAGTCCCAGCGCATAGACCGGTCCCGGCCGCAGCTTCAACCAGATGAACAGCAGGGCCGCCGCGGTCGCGAGCAGTCCGGCCGTGTGCCAGACGGGGGTGGCGAGGGGTGCGAGGTCGCTGCCGAGCCCTTGGAGGAGCCGGCCGGTGACGCGGCCGAGGAGGCTGGTGGGTGACCAGTTGTGCGGGGAGACGGGTGTCTTCAGGGCCGCGATCCAGCCGTAGCCGGTGCCCGCGGCGGCGGTGGCCAGGACCGTGGTGGCGAGCGCGACCGCCGTGGTCATGACCGTCGCCCGCACCAGGCCGGCGTGCCGGCGCAGTGCGATCACGGCCAGCAGGCCCAGTGCGGCCGGGGCCTTGACCAGCGCGGCGAGGGTGACGAGGACGACGCCGAGGAGCCACAGCCGGCCCTGGGAGGCGAGCAGTCCGACGCCGAGCAGCCCCAGCATGATGGCGTCGTTGTGGGCGCCCGCCACCAGATGCAGCAGCACCAGCGGGTTGAGGGCGCCCAGCCACAGCGCGGCGGCCGGGTCGGCGCCGCACCGCCGGGCGAGCCCCGGCAGTGCCACCGCCATCAGGGCCACCCCGAGGAGGGCGACCAGCCGCATGCCGAGCAGTCCGGCGGGCAGTTCGCCGTGGGTCAGACCGACGAGCGCGCCGGCTATGACGAGGAAGACCGGGCCGTAGGGGGCCGCGGTGTCCCGCCACACCGGGGCGACCTCGCCGGCCAGGGGACCGCCGAGCCGCGCGGGCCCATGGGCGTACACGTCGATGTGGGCGTCCACCATGGCGCCCTGGGCGAGGTAGCTGTAGACGTCCCGGCTGAACAGGGGCGGCGCGAGCAGCAGGGGTGCCGCCCAGACCACGAGGACCATCAGCAGGGCGCGCGTGGTCGGCGGCTCCGGGCCCCGTATCACCTTGCCGAGCAGCGCCCATGCGGCGATCAGCAGCACGACACCGAAGTACACCCCCACCAGGCCGAGGGCGGCGCGCCCGGACTCGGGGGAGAGGAGATCCGCGACCGGCAGGGCCCCGGCGGTCTCACCGCCCAACGCGAGGAAGGCGGTACCGGCCAGGCCGAGTGCCTGGCAGCGGCGGAGATCGACGGGGAATGCCAAGGCCAACACTCGGCCAGCCTGTCAACGCCGGGTGGCCGGAAGGCGACGCCCGTCCCTCGCCGGGACAACCTGCGCATGACCGCCGTGTGATCGGCGGCCATGGGGTCCCGGAACATGGCGTACGGCGCCATGGGGCCTCAGAACACGGACAGCCCCGTGAGGGTGGTGAAGCGGTCGAGTGCCGCGACCCCCGCCACCGAGTTGCCGCGCTCGTCGAGGCCGGGGCTCCATACGCACAGGGTGCAGCGGCCGGGGACGACCGCGATGATGCCGCCGCCGACGCCGCTCTTGCCGGGCAGCCCCACCCGGTGCGCGAAGTCGCCCGCCGCGTCATAGGTGCCGCAGGTCAGCATCACCGCGTTGACCTGCTTGGCCTGGCTGCGGGTGAGCAGCCGGGTGCCGTCGGCGCGGATGCCGTGCCGGGCCAGGAAGCCGGTGGCGAGGGCCAGGTCCGCGCAGGACGCCTCGATGGAGCACTGCCGGAAGTACTGGTCGAGCAGCACCGGCACCGGGTTGCCGATGTTGCCGTAGGAGGCCATGAAGTGGCCGAGTGCGGCGTTGCGGTCTCCGTGGGCGGCCTCGGAGTCGGCGACCTCCTTGCTGAAAGAGAGCTGCGGGTTGCCGCTCTCGGCGCACAGGAAGTCCAGCAGGGTGCCGGCCGCGTCCCCGGTACGGGTGTGCAGCCGGTCGGTGACGACGAGGGCGCCCGCGTTGATGAAGGGGTTGCGCGGGATGCCGTGCTCGTACTCCAGCTGGACCAGGGAGTTGAAGGGGTTGCCCGAGGGCTCCCGGCCCACGTGCTCCCACAGTTCGTCGCCCTCGCGGGCCAGGTCGAGGGCGAGGGTGAAGACCTTGGTGACGGACTGGGTGGAGAACGGCTGCCGCCACTCCCCCACCCCGTAGACCGTGCCGTCCGGTTCGGCGACCGCCATGCCGAAGCGGCCCGGGTCGACGGCGGCGAGTGCGGGGATGTAGTCGGCGGGACGGCCGCGTCCGGGCCGTCGCTCCAGCTCTTCGGCGATGCGTTCCAGCACGGGCTGGAAGGTCCGGGACGGCAGGGGCGCGGTCATGCCGCCCATGGTGCCGTCCTCCGGGGACAGACTGCTCACCTGGGTAGTGCCTCGGGGATCGTGCGACGGACGACGCGTCGCGGTGGTCGTGTTGCGCGCGCCCCGGGGCGGCGGCCTGAGGCCGCCGCCCCGGGGCGCGTCGTTCCGGCTCGCGGCCGGGTCAGATCCGCGGGGATCCGTTGCCCGCGAGCACCTCGGGCCGCAGCAGGGCCTGAAGCCGCTCGGCCGGCAGCAGGCCCTTCTCCAGGACGAGTTCGGCGACCCCGCGGCCCTCGGCGAGGGCCTCCTTGGCGATCTCGGTGGCGGCCTCGTAGCCGATGTACGGGTTGAGGGCGGTGACCAGTCCGATGGAGTTCTCCACGGCGGCCCTCAGCTGGTCCTCGTTGGCGGTGATCCCGGCGACGCAGCGCTCGGCGAGCGTGCGGCAGGCCCGCTCCAGATGGGTGATGCTCTCGGACAGGGAGTGCAGGATGACCGGCTCGAAGGCGTTCAGCTGGAGCTGGCCGGCCTCGGCGGCCATGGTGATGGTGACGTCGTTGCCGATCACCTCGAAGGCGACCTGGTTGACGACCTCGGGGATCACGGGGTTGACCTTGCCCGGCATGATGCTGGAACCGGCCTGCACCGGCGGCAGGTTGATCTCGCCCAGGCCCGCGCGCGGTCCGGAGGACAGCAGCCGCAGGTCGTTGCAGCTCTTGGAGAGCTTGACGGCGATCCGCTTGAGCACCCCGGACATCTGTACGAAGGCCCCGCAGTCCTGGGTGGCCTCCACCAGGTTGGCGGCCGTGACCAGCGGAAGGCCGGTGATGTCGGCGAGGTGGCGGCGGGCCGACTCGGCGTATCCGGCGGGGGCGTTGAGGCCGGTGCCGATCGCGGTGGCGCCGAGGTTGATCTCATGGATCAGTTCGACGGCCTCCGCGAGCCGGCTGCGGTCCTCCTCCAGCATGACCGCGAACGCCGAGAACTCCTGTCCCAGCGTCATCGGCACCGCGTCCTGGAGCTGGGTGCGGCCCATCTTCAGCACATCGCGGAACTCCACGGCCTTGGCGGCGAAGGCGTCCTGGAGCACGGCCATCGCCTGGAGCAGACCGCGCACCGCGAAGACCGTGGCGATCTTGACGGCGGTGGGGTAGACGTCGTTGGTGGACTGGCCGAGGTTGACGTCCTCGTTGGGGTGCAGGTGCTGGTACTCGCCCTTGGCGTGACCGAGCAGTTCCAGCGCCCGGTTGGCGACGACCTCGTTGGCGTTCATATTGGTCGAGGTGCCGGCGCCGCCCTGGATGACATCCACGACGAACTGCTCGTGCAACTTGCCGTCGCGTATCTCCCGGCAGGCCTCGACGATCGCGGCGGCCTTCTCCGGCTCCAGCAGCCCGAGCTCCTGGTTGGCGAGCGCGGCGGCCTCCTTGACCGCGGCCAGGGCCTCGATCAGGTGCGGGTACGTGGAGATGGGCGTCCCGGTGATGGGGAAGTTCTCCCTGGCGCGCAGGGAGTGGATGCCCCAGTACGCGTCGGCGGGTACGTCGCGGTGGCCGAGCAGGTCGTGTTCGCTGCGGTGGGCTGCGGAGCTCATGGCTGTGCTGGTCCTCTTCTGAGGGGGATCGGGTCGGGCGTGGGGGTGGGGTGGGGGGATCGCGGGCGGCTCGGGCGGAGCCGGGGCCTCACGGCGGATCGAGGGCGCGGACCGGCCGGACGGCACCGACCGGCTCCCCGCCGCCGAGCAGCGGTTCGCCCGCGAACTCGGTGAGCAGGGCCGGGTCGACACCGGCGCGGGCCAGGGCCGCCGCGGCGACCGGTGTCCGCGCCCGGTTCGCCCCGTCGGCGATCTTCATGGCGACGGCCCGGCCGTCCGGCAGCGCGGCGGCCTGGACGCCCTCGAAGCCGTCCTTGGACAGCAGTCCGGGCACCGCGCGCATCAGCGCGGCGACATCACGCCCGGTACCGGAGGCCATCTCCGCATGTTCTCGCATCGCGTCCGCCACCCGAGCCTCGGGGGTGCCGTCCGGTGCCGTGGTGATCCGGGCCACGGCGCGGGCGAGCCCGTGCAGCGAGAGGGAGAACAGGGGCGCACCGCAGCCGTCGACGGTCACCGCGGCGACCGGCTGTCCGGTGAGGTCCTCGACGGTCGCGGCGACGGCGCGCTGCAGCGGGTGGGCCGGATCGAGGTAGTCGGCCGTCGGCCAGCCGTTGAGCACACAGGTGTAGAGCATGGCGGCGTGCTTGCCGGAGCAGTTCTGGGCGAGCCGGGACGGCGGGCGTCCCTCGCGCACCCAGATGTCGCGCACGATCGGGTCGTAGGGCAGGTCGGGGATGTTGCGCAGCTCGTCCTCGGTGAGCCCGGCGCGTTCTAGGATGCGCCGGGTGCCGGTGAGATGCCGCTCCTCGCCCGAGTGGCTGGCCGCGGCCAGCGACAGCAGTTCTCCGTCCAGCGGCAGCCCGGCCCGCAGCATCGCCACCGCCTGGACCGGCTTGAGCGCCGAGCGCGGGTAGAAGGCGGCCTCGATGTCGCCGAGCTGGAACTCCACGGTTCCGTCGGCGCCGAGGACGACGACGGAACCGTGGTGGATGCCCTCGACGACCCCGCCGCGGACGAGATGGGCCACCGGGGCGTGCAGGGGCTCCCGGATCACGGGAGCCCCTGCCGCAGGGCTTCCGTGCGGAGCCGCCAGGTTCATTCAGTCACCTTGGTGGCGGACGCCTTGCGGGCGACCTGGCCCCGTACCGCGAACCAGCCGGCCACCAGGGCCGCGACGATCAGCGGCAGGCAGAGCACGGTGGTGCGGCCGGCGCCGCCGTCGGCGTACATCAGGGCGAACACCGCGACCAGGAAGCCGAGGGTGACGATCTCGGTCCAGGGGGACCAGGGCAGACGGTAGCCGGGGCGGGTCAGCTCGCCCTGCTGGGTCTTCCGCCAGAACAGCAGATGACAGAGCATGATCATGCCCCAGGTGGACAGGATGCCGATCGCCGCGAAGTTCAGCACGATCTCGAACGCGTCCGCCGGGACCACGAAGTTGAGGCCGACACCGAGAACGCAGATGCCGCTGGTGAGCAGGATGCCGCCGTAAGGGACCTGGGTACGGCTCATCACTCCGGTGAACTTCGGCGCGGAGCCGGACATCGCCATGGAGCGCAGGATGCGGCCGGTGGAGTACAGGCCCGAGTTGAGCGAGGACATGGCCGCGGTGAGGACGACGAGGTTCATCACGCCGCCGGCCGCCGGGACGCCTATGCGGGACAGGACCGTGACGAAGGGGCTCTCACCGGCGGTGTACTTGTTCCAGGGCAGCAGCATCGACAGCAGGACGACGGAGCCGACGTAGAAGAGGCCGACGCGCCACATGATCGAGTTGATCGCCTTCGGCATGATCTTCTCGGGGTTCTCGGTCTCGCCCGCGGCGACGCCGACCAGTTCGACGGAGGCGTAGGCGAAGACGACGCCCTGGATGATCAGCAGCATCGGTAGCAGACCGCTGGGGAAGATGCCGCCGTGATCCGTGATCAGGGAGGGGCCGGGGGTGCTGCCGCCCACCGGGTGCTGGGTGACCAGCAGGAAGATGCCGATCACCATGAAGACCACCAGGGCGCCGACCTTGATGATGGCGAACCAGAACTCCAGTTCGCCGAAGATCTTCACCGAGATGAGGTTCACGGTGAGGACCACGACCAGGGCGATGAGCGCGATCACCCACTGCGGGATGTCGGAGAACATTCCCCAGTAGTGGGTGTAGGTGGCCACCGCGGTGATGTCCGCCACACCGGTGGTCGCCCAGTTCAGGAAGTACATCCAGCCCGCGGTGTAGGCGCCCTTCTCGCCGAGGAACTCCCGGGCGTAGGAGACGAAGGCGCCCGAGGAGGGCCGGTACAGCACCAGTTCGCCGAGGGCGCGTACGACGAGGAAGGCGAAGACGCCGCAGACCGCGTACGCGATGAAGAGGGAGGGGCCGGCGCTGGCGAGGCGGCCGCCGGCGCCGAGGAAGAGGCCGGTGCCGATGGCTCCGCCGATGGCGATCATATTGACGTGCCGGGCCTTGAGTGACTTGCTGTAGCCCGCGTCACCGGCATCGACATGGCGGGAGGACGTTCCTGTCCCGGCCTGACTGGACTCTTCCTGAAGGGATTGCTCGCTCACGCCTCGGTCGTGCCTTCCGTGGGGGGTTCCGTGCGCCGGGGGCGCACGATGTCGGTGAGGGTGGTCTCGACGCCGTCGAGGTGATGGGTCATCGCCTCGACCGCGTCCTGTTCGGAACCGTCGATCAGCGCCTCGACGATGGCCCGGTGCTCCCGGTCGGACCGCTCCCGTCGGCCTCCCACCTCGTTGAGGAAGGCGGACTGGCGGGCGAGTGCGTCCCGGATCTCCTCGATCACCCGGCGGAACACCGGGTTCTGGGCGGCTTCGGCCACACCGAGGTGGAAGAGACTGTCCATCGCCACCCACGCCGTGGTGTCCGTCTCACGCTCCATCCGGTCCAGGATGTGGGCCAGACGGTCGAGGTCCTCCGGGGTGCGGCGGCGCGCCGCGTACCGGGCGACCGGGATCTCGACGTGGCGCCGGACCTCCAGCAGATCGCTGGCCGCGTAGTCGCCGAAGGTGGGGTCCTCGACGGTACGGGCGACCACGAAGGTGCCCTTGCCGGACTTGGAGACGGTCAGTCCCATGGCTCCCAGGGCCCGCAGAGCCTCACGCAGCACGGGACGGCTGACGCCCAGACTACGACACAGCTCCGCCTCGGAGGGGAGCTTGTCGCCTATCGCATAGTCGCCACGCTCGATGGCGTCGCGAAGGTGGGTGAGCACCGCTTCCATGGCGCTGACGCGCCGCGGTCCGCCACCTGTCTGGCTGTCTGACAGGTTCACGTGGTGATCTTCCGGGTAACGGGACGAGGCTGTCAAGGGGTGCAGAAAATGAACGTCGAGGGGCCGTACGGCCCGGACTTCGGCCGCACGGCCCCTGGCTGACCTGCGGAGATCACCTCGGTACGGGCCCCGCGGGCATTCCCTCGGTCAGCTGAGCACCCCGGTGGAGAGCAGACCCAGGAGTGCCACACCCACCACGAGCCGGTAGATCACAAAGGCGTTGAAGGAGTGCTTGGCGACATACTTCAGCAGCCAGGCGATCGAGGCGTAGGCCACCACGAACGACACCACGGTGCCGACGGCCAGCGGTGCGGCTCCCACGCCCGCGCCCAGGGCGTCCTTCAGCTCGTAGATGCCGGCGCCGGTGAGGGCCGGGATGCCGAGGAAGAAGGACAGCCGGGTGGCGGCGACCCGGTCGAGGTCGAGGATGAGCGCGGTCGACATCGTGGCGCCGGAGCGGGAGAAGCCGGGGAAGAGCAGGGCGAGGATCTGTGAGCTGCCCACCAGCATCGCGTCCTTGAACGAGGTGTCGTCCTCGCCGCGCTTGTGACGGCCCATCTGGTCCGCGCACCACATCACCCCGCTGCCGACGATCAGCGAGCCGGCCACCACCCACAGCGAGGCGAGCGTTCCCTCGATGAGGGGCTTGGCCGCGAGGCCCACGACGACGATGGGGATCGTGGCGCAGATCACCCACCAGGCGAACTTGTAGTCGTGGTGGTACCGCTCCTCACGGTTCACCAGGCCCCGGAACCAGGCCGAGACGATGCGCACGATGTCCTTGAAGAAGTACAGGAGGACGGCCGCGATGGCGCCCACCTGGATGACGGCCGAGAAGCCGACGACGGACGTGTCGTCGACGGGGATCCCCATCAGACCCTCGGTGATCTTGAGATGGCCGGTCGAGGACACGGGGAGGAATTCGGTCACCCCCTCCACCACTCCGAGGACGACGGCCTGACCGACACTGATGACGCTCATGGGATCCAGTTCTGAGGAAGGTTGGTCGACAGCGCTGTAGACAGAAGTCTTGCAGGGAGGTTTCTACTATGCGCGGGTTAACAACCGCCGACTCAGCCCCACAGGGCCCGGGCGAATGCGGCTCCGGTGAAGGCCGCGCCCAGCCCCGCCGTCACACTGGCGATGACGTTGGCGGCGGCGAAGAACCCCGCCCCGTTCTCCGTCAGCCGCAGCGTCTCATAGGAGAACGTCGAATAGGTGGTCAGCGCACCGCACAGCCCCATACCCAGAAGAAGCTGCAGGTGGGGCGGGGCATGACCGGCCGCGGCCGCACCGGTGAGCAGCCCGAGGACGAGGGAGCCACTGACATTGACGACCAGGGTGCCCCAGGGGAAGACCGTGTCGTGCCTCAGCTGCACCGCACGGTCGGTGAGATAGCGCAGCGGCGCCCCGACCATGGCCCCGAGGATCACCAGCAGCCAATTCACAACGAGTTCTCACCTTTCCCGCGCGCTTGCGGATCGTCCCGCCCGATGTAGCGGATGACCTCGCAGTCGTCCAGGGTGACCAGCCCCTCGGCGACGAGTTCGTCGAGCTGCGGCAGAAAGGCACGGACGCGTTCCTCGGTGTCGACGATGACGACCGCCACCGGCAGGTCCTCGCTGAGGGACAGCAGCCGCGAGGTGTGGACGAGCGTAGAGGCGCCGAAGCCCTCGATCCCGTGGAAGACGCTCGCCCCGGCGAGACCGGCGCCGTGCGCGCGGTGCACGATCTCCGCGTAGAGGGGTTTGTGGTGCCAGCGGTCGTTCTCGCCGATGAGGACCGTCAGCCGTAGGGCCCTGCCGTTCAGTCGTGTCATGGCCGCCTCCGCGGAGCGCCGGTCGGGGTCTGGGTCATCGTTGTCTCCGGGCCAGGGCTTGCCGGGTGGCGGTCATCGCGAGCCACACCACGGCGAGGGCGCCCAGCACGGTCGCGAACAGATAGGCGAGCGCGGTGCGGGGGTGGCCCGTGTCCACCAGTCTCTGGATGTCGACGGCGTAGGTGGAGAAGGTGGTGAAGCCGCCGAGCACCCCGGTGCCGAAGAAGGGGCGCACCAGCCGGTGGGCCGCCCACACCTCGGTGATCACGACCATGAAGACGCCGATCACGGCGCAGCCGGCGAGGTTGACCACGAAGGTGGTCCAGGGGAAGCCGCCGGTCACGGTGGGCCACAGCAGCGAGGCGGCGTAACGGGCCGTGGCACCGAGGGCACCGCCGAGGGACACCACGGCCACCACGGGCCCCTGACCGTGCCAGGACGACGGCCGCCGGATGCGCCCGGGCATCAGGGAACGGGTCCGCTCGGCACTCTTGGGGTGCGGGACTCTCATGGGGTGTGCTTCTCCTACTCGCCGAACCGGGTCATGCCCGGACGGGCATGCTCGAACGCAAGTAGGGACCGTTGGCGGCGACGGTGCCGCGGTTGGGTGCGGCGGGCCCCACCGCCGCGCCGCGGAGATGATCGCGGCCGGGACAGCGTAACTCTGATCGCGGCCGCCGCGCACTCCGTCCCGGCCCTGCGCCCGGGGCGTCCCGTCCCCCGGGGCCGGCCCGGCGGCGGTGCGGCGGGGCTGCCCCTACCGGGCCAGCAGGGTGCGGACCCCGTCGGAGTTGAGGGTCAGTCCGTGCGGGGAGGCCGCGTCTATGGAGAGCGTCAGGTCGCCGGTGGGCCACTGGGAGGCGAGCGCGCCGAGCGGCACCAGGCGGTAGCGGGAGACGAAGGGCAGCAGGTCGGACATCTCCGTCTCGGAGGTGAACACCGGCACGGTCTGCTCGCCGTCGGGCTGCTCCAGGACGGGGAGGGCCACGGTGGTGGGGTTGGTGGCCTCCTCCTCGGTGACGTCGTCGGGGACGGGGACGAGCACCTCGCTCCCGGCCAGGGTGTCCAGCGCGTCCGAGTCCGCGGCGTCCACCGCGAGGGTGTCCAGTGCTGCCTGAGCGGCGGCCGGGCGGTTCTTGTCGGGCGTGTTCATGGCAGACCCCCAGAGAGATATGGGTGGGAGCCGCCCGGAACCGTCGGCTCCGAGCGCGCCCCCGACGCGTACCCCGCCGTCGCGGGGCCATGCGTACCGTCCCGGCGGAAATGCCGCCCCGCGCCGTCCCGCGCCGCTGTCAGGCCCCGGCGCGTGACCTGCGGCGCAGCATCAGATACGTGCCGGTCGCGCCGACGGCGACGACCGCGCCCGCCGCGATGCCCACCGTGACCGCGGGGAACGAGGCGGCGCCCGTGTCCTGGGCCGTGCTCTGCATCCCGGGACCCGGGGTGATGCCGGTGACGACCGGCTTCACCGGGCGGATCGGGCCGACCGACTTCACCGATCCGTCCGTGTTCAGCAGCACCTGCCGGTGGTTGGGGTGCCGGAAGTCGAACATGCCCGCGAGGGAGCCGGCGGTGGCGTCGAAGGAGTGGTCCCCGATCCGTCCGGTGCTCCAGTTGTCCTCGACGAACCGGATGATCGAGGACTGGTCCGTCTGTGTGTGGTCGATGTGATTGACCTTGCTGTACGGGGAGACCACGAGCAGTGGCTGGCGGGTGCCGGGTCCGCAGCGGTCCGGGTAGCCGCCGGACGCCGGCGGGCCCGCCTGGCAGGCGGGGCTGTCCATGGCCTTGCCGTTGGAGCCGGTCGAGGTGTCCTGGGAGCCGTTGCGCGGCTCGGCGTAGGCGTGGTCGTACCAGCCGTCGGAGTCGTCGTAGGCGATGACCACGGCCGTGGATCCCCACTGCGGCGACTGCTGGATCGCGTTGATCTGCCGGACCAGGAAGTGCTGCTCGTCGAGGGGGTCGGAGTAGCCGGCGTGGCCGTCCTGGTACTGGGGGGCCTTGACGAAGCTGACGGCCGGCAGTTTCCCCGCCCTGAGCGCCGCGTCGAAGTCGGTCAGGTCGTAGTTGTGGTTGGCCTGCCCGTCGTGGCCGATCTCGTCGACGTTCCCGGGCGGCAGATGGTGCGGGTTGGATGTGGACCTGTAGTACTGGAACGGCGAGTGGTGCGGGCTGTAGTCGACGACCTCGGCTCCGCCCACATTGGCGTGCGCGGTGTCGCACCGCGCGTAGTGGCCCGGCCGGCCGTCCCACGCACCGGACGGCCGGAAGCCGCCCTGGAACCAGCCCCAGCTGATCTTCTCGGAGTTGAGCACATCACCGATGTTGCGGCCCTGCATGGCGGCGACCGCGTCCTTGCTGGTGTGGTTCTTGCCCGAGCAGTCGTCGTAGGCCGGGTCGGGGTCGTTGACGAGGGTGCCGACGCCCCGGGCGTCGGGCGACTGGACGGTGTACGGGTCCGGGGTCGCGGTCCGAACGGGGTTCTCGGTGCCGGTGGCGGGATCCATGGAGACCACGCCATGGGTCTGACCGGAGATCAGATTGAGTGCGCCCGGGGTGGAGGGGCCGTAGACCGAGCTGAAGGAACGGTCGCTCAGGGAGTAGTGCTGGGCGTAGTTCCACAGTGCGGTGACCGTGTTGCCGTCGTAGTGGTCCATCACCAGCCCC
The DNA here is from genome assembly GCF_008704995.1 of Streptomyces nodosus. NCBI lineage: Bacteria > Bacillati > Actinomycetota > Actinomycetes > Kitasatosporales > Streptomycetaceae > Streptomyces > Streptomyces nodosus. Next base: position 7,151,801 of record NZ_CP023747.1, on the reverse strand, counting down.
GGCTCGCCGAACAGGGTGCCGGAGCACTTTCCGGAGTCGGTGTTCTGGACGAACCTGTCGTTGCGTCCACCGTTGTAGGCGTACTGCTCGGGGCCGTAGCCATGGTTCTGGTCGCAGGTCAGGGCCTGTGACGGGGCGAGCCGCTTGGGCGTGTACTGGTTGGGGTTCTTCGTCAGCAGGCCGGCGGTGCGCAGATTGTCGATGTCCTCGGGGGTCTTCCGGGACGCCGTGAATCTCGTGCCGTCGGTGTTCGCGGCCTCCGGATAGGTCGCGAAGTAGTGGTCGAAGGAGATGTTCTCCCCGAAGAGGACCACCAGATGCTCGATCGGCGTGGCCGTCGTGGTGCGGGGACGGCCGGCGTCCGCGGCGGCGCCCCGGACCGGTGCGCCCGCGGCGAGCGCCACCAGCGCCACCGCGCCCGCCAGCGCACCGAGGCTCCTGGTCGTCGTTGCTCGTCTTCCCCTGCTGATCATGCGGTTCACCTTCCGGACACAAACGTCTTCCCCCTACGGTCAGCATGCTCCGCCGGGCGCAGGGCACTTCGCCTCGAGGGCGGTGACCGGCCGGTGAACACCGGGTCAAGGAGGCCCTACCAAGCCTTGACCGTCCGTCGGCCCGGCGGGATCGGGGCTGCCGGATCAGTCGCCCAGCAGCGTCCGTCCGTACCAGTCCTCGCGGTCCCGTACGCCCGGCAGTGCGAAGAAGTAGCCGCCGCCGAACGGCTTGACATAGTCGGTGAGGGGCTCACCGGCGAGCCGGCGCTGCACGGTCTCGAACTGACGGACGAGGTCCTGCTGGTAGCAGCAGAACAGCAGGCCCATGTCGAGATTGCCGTTGCTGTCCAGGCCCGCGTCGTAGTTGTAGGCGCGGCGCAGGATCCGTCGGCCGGCGGTGTCCGGGGTGCGCGGGTCGGCCAGCCGTATGTGACTGTCCAGCGGGACGACATCGCCCTTGGGGTCGCGGGGGTAGTCGGGGATGTCGTGCTCGGCGTCGCCGTCGAGGGGCGCCCCGGACTCCCGGGACCGGCCGATCATCCGCTCCTGCTCGGTGAGGGCGACCCGGTCCCAGAACTCCACCAGCATCCGGATCAGTCGTACGACCTGATAGCTGCCGCCCACGGCCCAGTCCGGCTCGCCCGTGCCGTGTCCCACCCACACCAGGCGGTTCATCTCGCGGGCGTCGGCGGGGTCCGGGTTGGCCGTGCCGTCCTTGAAGCCCAGCAGATTGCGCGGGGTGCCCGAGGGGCGGGGCGGGGAGGTGAATCCGTCGAGACGCCAGCGGATCTGGAGGGCGCCGCGGGTGTGCCGGGCGAGGTCGCGCAGGGCGTGCAGCACGGTGTCGACGTCGTCGGCGTGCAGTTGGACGCTGAGGTCGCCGTGGCACCACTCAGGCTTGAGGTCGTCGTCGGGGAAGGCGGGCATGGCCGTCAGCCTCCGCGGGCGGCGGGCGGCCAGGCCGAAACGGTTGTCGAAGAGCGAGGCTCCGACGCCGACGGTCACCACCACCTCGCCGGGCGGCAGCCGGCCGCCCAGGATGCCGGAGTCGGCGGGCGGCCCGGTGACCCCCACGGGAGAGGGAGTCCCGCCCGAGGTCAGAAAGCGGGCGCGGGCGGTGAGGGTGCGCAGCAGATCGCCGAGTTCACCGCGATCGGCGGCGGTCACGTCGCAGGCGGCGAACGCGGTGACCCGGCGCGGGACGGCGAGCACCGACCGCTGGTGGACCCCGTGGAACGGCGTGGTCGGCGGGACGTCCGTGCCGTCCGCGGTGGTCGGGGCGGCCGCGCCGCCGCCTGCGGCGAGCCCGGCGCCCGCCAGGGCCGCCCCGCGCAGAAAGCCGCGCCGCCCGACCCCGCCGCCCGGGGATGTGCTCATGCCGTCCTCCGCGGGTCGCAGAGCGTCGCCACCGGGGCGAGCCGTTCGACGAGGTCGCCGAGGACGGCGTCGAGCTGTCGGCGGCGGGTGCGGTCCAGTCGGTCGAGGGGGATCCAGCGGCCCTGGACGCGGAGGCCGTCCAGGGTGCGCTGCGCCCGGTCCAGCTGCCGGTCGAGGGCGGGCAGCCCCGGGTAGCGGGTGACGAGCAGGGGCCGCAGCCGGGACAGGACGGCGCGGGTGCCGTCGAGGGCCGCGCGGGCGGTGGCCAGGTTGCTGCCGCTGCCGTAGTCGGTCCGCCCGGTCAGCTCGAACTGCACGGTGTCCTCCAGGATCTCGTGCGCCCTGAGGCCCAGCTGTGCCGGGTCCATCCGGGTCCCCGCCCAGTCGGCCCGCAGCGCCCGTACCTCCTCGAGGAGCGCGGCGGCCGGGGCGCGCAGGCTGCCGGCGGACCGGCCGTGCCACAGTCCGTACTCGATGCGGTGGAAGCCGGCGAAGGAGGGGTCGTGGACGCCGCCCGGCAGCCCCGCGTCCGTTCCGTCGATCCGCCCGCCCGCGTCACCGAAGGCGCCGTAGGCCGCGCCGAGCCGCTGATAGGCGAGATGCGCGGGGAGCCAGGCGGTGCGGGCCCCGTCGAGGTCCCCTCGGTCGATCGCGTCCTCGAGGCGTCCGGTCAGCCGTACGACCTCGTCCAGGCCCGTGCCGACCCACTTCTGGTAGTCGATCGCGAGCGGGATCAGATCGTGCGCGGTGACCGCGGCGGCCGCGGGCCCGGACTTCCCCGTGGTGATGCGGACCGTGGGCCCGGTGACCGCGCCGGTGTCGTCCGGCAGGCACATGAAGGCGTACGCCCCCTTGCCGAGGCGGACGGTCAACGGCCGTGCGGTGCCGGGGGCGAGGCCCTCCAGCTCTCCGTACACGGCCCGGTCGCGGGGGTCCACCAGGTACACCTCGGCGGGGCGGCCGGAGGTGTTGCGCAGATCGAACACCTGAAGGCCCGCGACCGGCCGGTCCCAGCCGCGGCCGCAGCCGCTCGGCGAGACCTCGACGGTGGTGTGCGGCAGCCCGTCGGCCGCGGCCCGCACGCGCCGGGCCTCGCCGAGCGTGGTGACCAGCAGCGCGGCCACCAGCAGCAGGACGACCCCCACGAGGCCGCCCGCGGTCCGGGCTCGGACCCGCCGCGAGGCGAGAGCGGGCACCGGCATACCTCCGCGCCTCCCCGGACGACGTACGAGCGTGCTGACCCGCCCGATGGCGGGCAGGGTCGTCTCATGCTAGGCGGCGTGACGGACCCGCACGGGGCTCCGCCGGAACGGACACCGGGAATTCCCCCGTGGTTCACCGGACGCTTGCCGTCCGAGGGCCGCGACGCGCGCGATCGGGTCCGTTCGGGCCGTCTCACCGTGCCGGGTGCCCGAGCGCTTCGTAGGCTGGTGTCCTCGGGGCACGTCATGGAGGTTCCTGATGCCCCGGAGCATCTGGTCGGGAGCGATCAGTTTCGGTCTGGTCACCATTCCGGTCGCCGTGGTGCCCGCGACCGAGGACCACAGTGTCCGCTTCCACCAGTACCACCTGGAGGACATGGGCCGGGTCCGGGTCCGCAAGTACTGCGAGAAGGAGGACCGCGAGGTCCCGTCCGAGGAGATCGGCAAGGGCTATGAGGTCTCCCGCGACCAGGTGGTCCCGGTCCTCGACGAGGAACTGCGGGAGCTGCCGCTGCCGACGGCGAAGACCATCGAGATCGTCGCGTTCGTGCCGGCCGAGTCCATCGATCCCCTCCGCATCGGCGAGGGCTACTACCTCCAGGCCTCCGGCGCGGTCGCCGCGAAGCCGTACGCCCTGCTCCGCCAGGCGCTGGAGCGGACGTCGAAGGCCGCGGTGGCGAAGTTCGCCTGGCACGGCCGGGAGCGGCTCGGGCTGCTGCGGGTGCGCGAGGAGGCGCTGGTGCTGCACGCGATGCGCTGGCCGGACGAGATCCGGGACCCGGGCGGCCTCGCTCCGCCCGAGGTGCGGCTCTCCGACGACGAGATCACCGAGGCCGAGCATCTGATCGACCGTATGACCCGCGACGACCTCGGGGGCCCGGACTTCGCCGATCACTACACCGAGGCGCTCGCCCAGGTCATCGAGGCCAAGCGGGAGGGGCAGGCACCGCCCGAGGTCCCGGAGCCGGAGGCCGGGCCGGGCAAGGTGCTGGACCTGATGGCCGCGCTCCAGGAGTCGGTGGCCCGGGCCAAGGCCTCGCGCGGCGAGGACACCGAGGCCGAGGTGCACGAACTGCCGCGGAAGAAGGCCGCCGCCCGGACGACGGCACGGAAGGCGGCGGACACCTCCGCCGCATCCGGCGAGAAGGCCGCGGCGAAGAAGGCCGCGAAGAAAGCCTCGAGGAGGTCCACGGCCAAGAAGACCACCCGCCGCCCGCGTACCGCCTAGGCGGGGCCGGGCCGGTCCCATGCGTCCACGGCGCCCGCCCGAGCAGGAGTTCGGGCTCGGCCACTCGCTCATCCGGGGGCACACCATGGCGTTCTCTCCGCTGTCCACGCGGTACTCCCCGCATCTGCTGTCCGCCACCGAGCTGGCGCGGGAGAACGAGCGGCTTCAGGAGGAGAACGCGCAGCTCCGCCGGGCCATGACCTCCCATGCCACCATCGACCAGGCGATGGGCGCCGTGGTCGTGCTGGGGCAGCTCGCGCCGGAGGAGGCCTGGCGGGTGCTGCGTGCCGTCTCCCAGCACACCAACACCAAGCTGCGGGTGGTCGCCGAACACATCCTGAAGTTCGCCCGGGGCGGCTCCCTGCCGGGGCCCGAACGGGAGGAACTCCGCCAGGAACTCGAGCGCTTCGGGGTCCGCTCGGGCAAGGACCCCTCGCTCCGCGCGCCCTGAGGGGAACCTCGACCGGGATCCGCGTCGGCGGCAGGTCGTGAGGTCGGGGGCCACGGGACGGGGCGGCCGTCGCGTCGGGGTCAGGCCGTCGCGTCGGGGTCCGGCCGTCGTGTCGGGGTCCGGCCGGTACCCGGTCCGGGACCTTCGGCCCAGGTTCCGGCGGAGAGGCGCCCTCTAGCGTTCACGGCCATGGAGAACGACAAGAGCCGGCGGTCCCGCGGGCCGCACGACCCGGGACGCCGGCCGCTCGCGCACCGTGGACCGCTCCCCCGCCCCATGACCCGCCTGTGTCGGTTCCGGGTGCCGCGCACGTCCGGGTGCGCCGCATGATCGACCGGTCCTCCGTCGCACTCCGCGTCGTCCGGCGTCCTGCTTCGACGCGCGGGGACCGCCGGGCCGGCTGGGTGATGGTGCTCACCGGGGTCATCGGCTGGCTGGCCGCCTTCCAGCTGACCGTCGACGACTGGCGCGTCCTGAAGGACCCGGCCTACCAGCCGCCCTGCAACATCAGCCCGGTGGTGAGCTGTGGCAGCGTCATGTCCAGCCCGCAGGGCAGCCTGTTCGGCTTTCCCAACATGCTGCTCGGGCTCGGCGCCTTCGCCGCGGTGGCCGCCCTCGGCGTCGCCGTGCTGGCCGGCTCCCGGCTGCACCGGCTGCTCTGGCTCGGGCTGAACGCAGGGGCGGTGGCGGGCGCGGTGCTGGTCCACTGGCTGATCTGGCAGTCGCTGTACGAGCTCGACAAGCTGTGCCCCTACTGCATGGTCGTCTGGGTGATCACCATCGCCCTGGTCTGGTACGTCACCCTGCACAATCTGGAACGCGGCGTGATCCCGGTGCCCGCGCGCGGACGGCGGGCCCTGGACATCGTGCTGGACACCCACTGGATCCTGCTCGGCGCCTGGTACGCGCTCATCGCGCTGCTGGTCCTGACCCGGTTCTGGTCGTACTGGAGCGGCCTGCTCTGAACGCCTGGACCCGACGGGCAGGCCCTGCTTCACGGCCGGCCCGGCCCAGTGGGGTTCGTCCCCCTCGGTGACGGGCCGTCAGGCCTTCCCCACGGGCGCGTGCCACGCCAGGATGGTGCCCCCGTCGGCCGGGCCGGTCAGCTCCATGTCGCCGCCCAGTTGCCGGGCGCGTTCCGCCATGTTGCGCAGACCGCTGCGGCGGCCCCCCGCGGGAATGCCCACCCCGTTGTCGGACACCGTCAGCCGTACCTCGGTCCCGTCGGTCTCCAGCACCACATCGACCCGGGAGGCGTGTGCGTGCCGGGCGACATTGGTCAGCGCCTCGGAGAGCACCGCCATCACCTGGTCGGCCGTCTCCCGGGACACATCGGTGTCCAGCAGTCCCTCCATGCGCAGGCTCGGCGCGAAGCCGACCAGCGGGGCCGCCTCACCGACCGCGCGGACCGCCCGCGCCCGCAGTCCGGGGCCGGCCGCGCCGTCCTGCGCCCGCAGCCCGAAGATGGTGGACCTGATGATCTTGATGGTCTCGTCCAGGTCGTCCACCGCCCGCAGCACCCGGCCCGAGGCCTCCGCGTGGTCGATGAACCGCCCCGCGCTCTGCAGGGTCATACCGGTCGCGAACAGCCGCTGGATCGCCAGATCGTGCAGGTCCCTGGCGATACGGTCGCGGTCCTCGAGCACCGCGATCTGCTCGGCGTCCTTGCGTCGTTCGGCCAGCTCCATGGCGACCGCGGCCTGCGCGGCGAAGCCCTGCAACGGCTCGGTCTCCTCCTCGGAGAACGTGGGCCGGCCCGTCGCGCGGACCAGCAGCACGACACCGCGCACACCGTCTCCGGTACCGATGGGGACGGCCACGGCGGGTCCGAGCCCGACGAACCTCGGGGGGCCCGACGAGACCCGTTCGTCGCTGGAGATGTCCGCGCTGGTGACCGGGGCGGCGCCGGCGAAGGCCCGCCCGGTCAGGCTGTCGTCCACAGGCAGCACCAGACCCTGGTGGGTCTCCGCCTCCTGCCCGATCGCCAGTTCGACCGTGAGTGCGTCGGTGTCCGCCATCGGCACCGCGACCACGGCCAGGGCGGCCCCGGTGATCTCCCGGGCCCGTTCGGCGATCAGCCCGAGGACCTCGCCCCGCTCGCTGCCGGACATCAGACGCCGGGTGATCTCCGCGATCGCCCGCAGCCACCGCTCGCGCAGCCTCGACTCCTCGTACAGTCGGGCGTTGTCGATCGCCACACCGGCGGCCACCGCCAGCGTCGACAGGACCGACTCGTCCTCCTCGTCGAACTGCGCCCCGCCCCGCTTCTCGGTCAGATACAGATTGCCGAAGACCTGGTCGCGGACCCGGATGGGAACACCGAGGAAGGTGTTCATCGGGGGATGGTGGGCCGGGAAGCCGTAGGAGCCGGGGTGCTCGGAGAGCTTGGTCAGCCGCAGTGGTTCGGGGTGCCGGATCAGCTCGCCCAGGATGCCGTGGCCCTCCGGGTAGGCGCCGATCCGGGCGATCTGCTCCTCGTCCACCCCGACCGTCAGAAAGTCCGACAGCCGTCTGCCGTCCGGTCCGATCACGCCGAGGGCCGCGTACCGGGCGTCGACCAAGGCCGCCGCGGCCTCCACGATGCTGCGCAGCGCCTGTTCCAGGTCCAGTTCCCGGCCGACCGAGAGGACCGCCTCCAGCAGGCTGTGCACCCGGTCCCGGGTGCCGCGGGCGGCGTCCAGGCGGGCGTGCAGCTCCTCCAGCAGCTCGTCCAGCCGCAGTTGCGGCAGCCGCACGCGGGCCTCGCGAGCGTCCTCGGAGCTCTCCACCGGTGGTCCTTCCCGTCCCTGTCCGACATCTCGAAAGCGGCCGTCCAGGCCAGGGGCCACGGTATCCGGCCCGGTCCGCGCACCGACACGGAGGACCGGATTCACCGCCCGGGGGGAGAGAAGCCGGCCCGGCGGACGGGGCCCGGCCCCTGGTGGCCCATCGGAGCGGGGCGGAACGGCCCCGTTCCGGGGCCGGGTCGGTCCCTGCACCGCGCGCGGCCGTGCCGGGAAGCTGGGACGACGGGAGGAGGCGAGCCGGTCCGTGCAGGTGCCGCCGTGGCCCGTGAGCCCGGTGCGACGAAGGAGGAGAGGCCCCCGTGAAGACCCAGAGCATCGGCGAGGTGATGACCAGTGAGGTCGTCCGGGCACACCGGGACACGGCGTTCAAGGAGATCGTGCGGTTGCTCGACCGCCACCGGATCAGCGGGCTGCCGGTCGTGGACCGCGACGACAAGGTGCTCGGGGTGATCTCCGGGGCGGATCTGGTGCGCGGGCAGATGGCCCGGGGCGAGCAGGGCCGGGGCCACCGGTTCCGCCTTCCGGCCCTGCGACGCGCCGCCGGGGCCCCGGCGGAGGAGGCCCGGGGCACGACGGCGGAGGGGTTGATGACGACGCCCGCCCTCACGGTGCATCCGGAGCAACGCGTCCAGGACGCGGCACGGCTGATGGAGCGCCATCGGGTGGAGCGGCTCCCCGTGGTCGACGAGGAGGACCGTCTCATCGGCATCGTCACCCGCCGTGACCTGCTGCGGGTCTTCCTCCGTACGGACGAGGAGATCCGCGGTCAGGTGGTCGACGACGTTCTGGTGGCCTCGCTCGGCCTGTCCCCGGACGCCGTGGCCGTCTCGGTCCGCGACGGGATGGTCACGCTGGAGGGGCTTCTGGAGCGGCGCAGCGAGATCCCGCTGGTGGTCCGGTCGGCCTGGCGGGTGGACGGGGTCATCGGTGTCGTCAACAGCCTGGCCTTCCGGGTCGACGACGGCCCACCCCCCGCGAGGCTCCCCTCGCGGGGGGTCTCCTCGAACCGGCTGCCGGAACGCTGACCGTGCCCTCCCCGGCCGGAAGGCGCCGGGACCGGGCCGGCGGGCGAGGCAGCCGTGCGGACAGGGCCGGACGGCGGTCGTGCCAGGGCCGTTCGGCCCTGGTGCAACCGGCGTCCGGCCGTTTCACTGGTCCGATGCCATCCCACCACCGCTCCCGGCGGTAGGTGACGACTTCTACGGACGTCCGCCATGCCCCTCGACAACACCGAACCGGCCCCCGTGGCACCGCGCCGGAGCACAGAGCTCGGCAGCGCCGAGGCGCTGCGGCTGCTGGGCAGCGTCTCCCTGGGGAGGATCGTCTTCACCCACCGTGCGCTGCCGACCGTCCGTCCGGTCAATCATGTGCTGGACGAGGGTCATATCGTCATCCGCACCCATGAGGGCGCGGCCCTGACCTCCTACACCCGGCACAACGGCGGTCCCGGGGTCGTCGTGGCGTACGAGGCCGACGCGATCGATCCCGAGACGCATCTGGGCTGGAGCGTGGTGGTCACCGGGTACGCCGAACTCGTGACCGATCCGGGCGAGCTGGAGCGCTATCGCTCGATGCTGCGTCCCTGGGTGGACCGGACCATGGACCACACGGTGCGCATCCGGCCCGATCTGGTCACCGGAGTCCTGCTCACGGCGATCGACGGCACCGAGGAGCGCGGCACGAGCCCGGCGGATCCGTCCGGGCAGGCAGGGCCTCGCACCTGACCCGGGGGTCGCCTCAGTCGTGCGGAACCACCGCGACCGGCACGGCCGCATGCCGGAGCACCGCCTGGGTCACCGGCCCGATGTGGGTGCCGACCGGGAGCGGGCGTCCGGCACGGCCGACGACCAGCAGCGCGGCGTCCCGGGAGACATCGGCCAGATGTGCGCCGGGGTGTCCGATGACCGTCTGCTCGGTGACCTCGACACCGGGGTACTTCTCCCGCCAGGGCCGCAGCAGGTCCATGGACCGCCGCTGAACGCGGTCGGCGGCCTCCTCGGCCTCTCCCCCGTCCCGGGTTCCGGCAGCGGTGTCCGGGGCCGGATGCCCCGACGGGCTTCCTCCGTGGACGACCCGAAGAGCGGCGGCGCGCCGGGACGCGGCGTCGAAGGCGAACTCCAGTACGGCCTCATGGGGTCGTTCCAGATCCAGGCCGAGCACCACGTCGTGCCGGGCGGCCGCCTCGGAGGGTGCCTCGGAGCCGGCGAACGGGGAGATGCCCGGCGCGCCGTCGCGCACCAGGACGACCGGTCGCCCGACCCTGGCCACGACCCCCTGTCCCACGGAGCCGAGCAGGATCCCGGCGGCTCTGCCCAGGCCCCGCGACCCGAGGACCAGCAGCTCGGTGTCCTGTGCGGCCGTCACCAGAGCGGCCACCGGCTCCCCGGCGAGGGGCTCGGTGACGATCCGCAGGCCCGGGTGACGGCGCTTCAGGATCACCTCGGCCTTGGCCAGAAGGCGTACGGACCACCGCCGGTCCGGCAGCGGCACGGTGGCCCCGGCGAGCGTCGCGGCGGACACCCGGGGCGGCTGCCCCCAGGCGTGCACGAGCCGTAGCGTGGCCCCGCGCAGCAGGGCCTCTCGGGCGGCCCAGTCGGCCGCGGCCAGGCTTTCGCGCGAGCCGTCCAGGCCGGCGGTGACGGTACGGGACACGAGCGGGCCTCCCGGGGAGGGACCAATGAGTGTGACCAAAGGCCGTGACCAAGGGCCGTGAATCCACCCTCGTCCCCCGCGGCTCCGGAGCGACAGGGTCGAGGGGCCCCTCCCCGCAAGCAACCGGCCCCTGTTCTTGCCGTTGCCCCCCTCAGACCGCCGATGTGACACATGCCACAGAGTCGCGCGGAAGTTGTTCCCGGAGCGCTGACGGATCGGCGCGGCCCGTCCGTACCCCCTTGAGTACACGTTTTCGCGTCTGGAGGCACTATGCGTATCTCGCGCAACCTGGCAGGGACCGTCGTCCTGGTCGGCGCGCTGGGCCTGACCCTGACCGCCCTCGCCTACCCCGCCATGATCGGCGTCGAGACCACGTCCAGTTCCACGGACCGGATCATCGCCAACACCCGCTACGGCCCGCTCACCGAGGCCGACCGCGACTTCGTCGTCAAGGTCCGCTCCGCCGGGCTGTGGGAGTACCCCCTCGGCGAACTGGCGCTGAAGAAGGGCTCCACGCCCGAGATGAGAGAGGCCGGCAAGCATCTGATCGTCGGCCATGCCGGACTGGACGCGATGTGCCGCAAGATCGCCCCGGAGCTCGGCATCACCCTGCCCAACCAGGCGACCCCGCAGCAGCAGCAGTTCGTGGCGACCTCGGCGGCCGAGTCCGGCAAGGAGTTCGACTCCACCGCCGCCAACATCATGCGGGTCACCCACGGTCAGATCTTCTCGGTCATCGCCAAGATCCGCGCCACCACCCGGAACACCCTGGTGCGTCAGCTCGCCGACCTGGCCAACGACACCGTCCTGGACCACATCACCGTGCTGGAGAAGACCGGCACGATCAACTTCGAGCAGGTCAACCTGCAGCAGACCATGCCGCCCAAGCTCCCCGCGGACCAGGTCACCCCGCCCCCGCCCCAGCCGGGCTCCCCCATGGTGGTGCTCACTCCTCGCCCCGACCTGAACGTGAACACCGCGGCCCCCACGTCCCCCGAGTCCCCCGCGCCCAGCCCGAGTCCGGAGATCGGTTGATCCCGGCCCCGGGGAACCCGCGCCCGAAGGCCGGCCTCCGGACAGGAAAAATCTGTTCCCATGAGCCGAGTGACCGTGGTGCGGCCCCGTGCCGTGCGCTCCGTCTTCGGCGCAGGGTGCGGGCCTAGGCCTCGATGTCGCAGTCGTCTGTCCCTGTTGGCGCCCTGCCTCATATGAGGCAGCATCGAATGGGACATCCCGGGGCGCCACGTCGCGGAAGCGAAAAAGGTGGACATGGGTTCTTCATCCACGGTGTTCGTGGCGACCAGTGACCTGTCCGGAATCACCCGCGGGCGTGCCGCGCCGGGCCATGCCGAGGAGGGTGTGCTGCGGCGCGGTGTGGGGTGGGTCCCGGCCGATCTGGCATTGACGGCCTTCGGCCAGATCGCTCCCAACCCGTTCGGCTCCACCGGCGATCTGAGGCTGGTGCCCGACGGTTCCAGCGGTGTCGACCTCCCCGCCCGCGGCGATGTGCCGGGGGTACGCCTGTATCTCGCCGACCAGACGCTGCCGGACGGCACCCCGTGGCAGAACTGCCCGCGGGCCTTCGCCCGGCGGGCGCTCGAGGACCTCCGCCGGGCCACCGGGCTGGAGGTGACGGCCGCCTTCGAGCACGAGTTCATGCTCCCCGGACTCGACGGCGGCGCCCCGCTCTCGTTCGCACGGTTCCGGTCCGCGGAGCCGTTCGGCAGCGAACTGGTGGCACTGCTGGACCGGACGGGCCTGGAGCCGGAGACCTGGCTGCCCGAGTTCGGAACCGACCAGTTCGAGATCACTCTGCGCCCGGCGGACGGCATGACGGCCGCGGACCGTGCGATCGTGCTGCGGGAAGTGGTCCGGGACCTGGCGTCCCGGCACGGACACCGCGCCACGTTCGCCCCTCTGCTCGACCCGGACGGCACCGGCAACGGCGTGCATGTCCATCTCTCCCTGCGCGACGCCGGGACCGGGCGTCCGGTTCTGTACGACCCCGCCCGCCCCGCCGGGCTCTCCACGCTCGGCGGCCGCTTCTGCGCGGGCATCCTCCGGCACGCCCGCGCGCTGCTCTCCTTCACCGCGGGCAGCCCCAGTTCGTATCTGCGACTGGCTCCCCACCGCTGGAGCTCCGCCGGTGTCTTCCTGGCCGAGCGTCATCGTGAGGCGCTGCTCCGCATCTGCCCGACGAGCGGCCTCGGCGGCGGCGTCGAGGCCGACCAGTACAACCTGGAGTTCCGTGCCGCGGACGCGACCGCCAACCCCTGGCTGGTCCTCGGAGTGCTGGTACGAGCCGGGCTCCAGGGGGTGAAGGAGGACTACGCCCAGCCGCAGGTGTGGCCCGAGGGCGCCGGGCCGGACCTCGTCGGTGTTCCCGCCCTGCCGCGGAGCATGGAGGAGGCCCTGCTCGAGCTGGACAAGGACGCCGTGGTGTCCGGCTGGTTCCCCGAGGAGCTGCTGGAGACCCATCGCTCGGTGAAACGGTCCGAGCTCGCGGTGGTCTCCGGTCTGGACGAGCGGGACGTGTGCGGGCGGGTCGCCGATGTCTACTGAGCTCTCCGAGGGCATCGCCGCGCTGCCGCTGGTGGATCACCATGTCCACTCCGCGCTGGCCTCGGCCGTGACCCGCGAGCAGTTCGAGAGGCTGATCACCGAGTCCGACCGTCCCCTTCCGGCCGGGGTCACCTCGTTCGACTCCCAGACCGGGTTCGCGATACGGCGCCACTGCGCGCCGCTCCTCGGTCTTCCCGCCCGTGCTCCGGCCGACGCCTACTGGGCGGCACGGGCCGGGCACACGGCCGAGCAGCTGTCGGACCTCTTCCTCGGCGCCGCGGGGGTCTCCGACTGGCTGGTCGACACCGGCTTCAAGGGGGACGAGCTCATACCGCTCGGCACGCTCGCCGACCGGCTACGGCCCGCACGGGCCTCCGAGATCGTGCGGCTGGAGACCGTCCTGGAGGAGGTCGCACAGGCGAGCGGCGCCGCCGGGCTCGCCGAGGGCTTCCGGACGGCACTCGCCCGGGCCACGGCATCGGCCGTCGGGGTGAAGTCCGTGATCGCGTACCGGCACGGCCTCGACTTCGCCCCCGGCCGTCCTTCCTCCGCCGAGGTCGAACGCGCCGCCGGTGCCTGGCTGCGCGAGCTGGAGAGGGGCGCTCCGGCCCGGGTGAGCGATCCGGTGCTGCTGCGGATGGCGCTGTGGGCGGGCGTGGACACCGGTCTGCCCGTGCAGTTGCATACCGGCTACGGCGACCCCGACCTCGACCTGCGCCGCTGTGACCCGCTGCTGCTGGTGCCCTGGCTCAAGGAGATCGAGGGCACCGGGACCGATGTCGTCCTGCTGCACTGTTATCCCTTCCACCGCAACGCGGGGTTCCTCGCCCAGGTGTTCCCCCATGTCCACTTCGACGTCGGTCTCGCGGTGAACCACACCGGCGCCGCGTCCACCGCGGTGGTCGCGGAGAGCCTGGAGCTGGCGCCCTTCACCAAGGTGCTGTACTCCTCCGACGCCTGGGGGCCGCCGGAACTCCACCATCTGGGCGCCGTGCTGTGGCGCCGCGGCACGACCCGGGCTCTGCGCGGCTGGGTCGAGGAGGGCGAGTGGACCGAGGCCGACGCGCTCCGGGTGGCCACCCTGATCGGGCGCACCAACGCACAGCGTCTCTATGGATTGCCCCATGACTCCTCTGACTGACCCGGCCCGGTAGGAAGCCCCGGCGTCCGCGCGCGAGGGATACTTGCATACCAAATTTTGGCATGTAACGATCACTCGATGAACCCCCCTCACCAAGCACCCACCCGCACCCCCGAACGATCACCGGTACGGGGCGGTCCGCGGCTGTCACCCGTCGCCCGGGACCGTGCGCGCACCCGGACGTCGGACCTCGTCCACGACGAGCTGGTCTCCGCGATCCGTGAACTGCGGCTCGCCCCCGGGGCCGCCCTGTCCGAGACGGACCTCGCCGGCCGGCTGCACGTCAGTCGCACCCCGGTGCGCGAGGCCCTGACGCGGCTCGTCGACGCGGGACTGGTGCATGTCGTGCCCCAGGTCGGCACACGGGTGGGACGGATCCGCCTGCACGACGTGGAGGAGGCACGCTTCGTCCGCGAGAGCCTGGAGGTCGCGGCCTTCGAGGCGGCCTGCTCCCGGCCGGCGCCGGACGTCACGGTGCTGCGCGAACTCCTCGAACGTCAGGAACACAGCCGCCGCACCGAGAACCATGACGCGTTCTTCGCCGCGGACGAGGCGTTCCACGGCGAGATCTTCGCGATCAGCGGCCATCCGGGGGCGTGGCAGGTGGTGCTGCGGACGAAGCTCCAGCTCGACCGGCTGCGCCGGCTCTCGCTGCCCGACTCCGCCGTGATGGGCGAACTCATCGACGAACACCGGCTGATCGTGGACGCGTTGGAGAACTCCGATCCGGCGGCCGGTCGCGCCCTGATCGCCCGGCACGCCGGACGCGCCCTCGCCTGCGGCCCGGCACTGCGCGCCGAGTATCCGGGCTACTTCACCGACTGAGCCGGAGGGCTGCGGGCGGAGACCGCCGCGGCGTCGCACGCCGGCCTCGCCGCTCACCACCGACCGGGCTCCGTACCGGGCGTCAGGTCTCCGGACCGGCCACGGGGTACGGCACAAAGGTGCTGGTGTGCTGGTCGATGCGCAGCGGGTGGCCGAGGGGCGGTGCGGCGCGCTGGGGGCAGTCCAGGCGTTCGCAGACGCGGCAGCCCATGCCGATGGGGGTGGCGGCGGAGGCGTTGGTGAGGTCGAGGCCGTCGGAGTAGACGAGCCGGTGGGCGTGGCGGATCTCGCAGCCGAGGCCGATGGCATAGGTCTTGCCGGGTTCGCCCCATCCGCCGCGGTGTCGGGTGACGGCCCGTGCGGTCCATAGATAGCGCTGACCGTCCGGCATTTCGGCGATCTGGACATGGATACGCCCGGGCGCGGCGAACGCCTCGTAGACGTTCCAGAGCGGACAGGTGCCGCCGGCCCGGGAGAAGTGGAAACCGGTCGCCGACTGCCGCTTGGAGAGGTTGCCGGCCCGGTCCACCCGGACGAAGGAGAAGGGCACACCGCGCAGGCGGGGGCGCTGAAGGGTGCTCAGACGATGACAGACGGTCTCATAGCCGAGGCCGAAGCGGTCGGTGAGGCGTTCGATGTCGTAGCGCACCTCTTCGGCGGCCGCGTGGAAGGCACTGTAGGGCAGGATCAGGGCCGCGGCGAAGTAGTGGGCGATGCCGATGCGCGCCAGGGCGTGGGCCGGTGAGCCGGGCGGGAAGTCCTCGGCGGCCTGGCGGTCGAGTCCGTCGCCGTACTCGAGCAGGGCGAGCTGGGTGGCCATCCGGAAGGCGCGCTGACCGGGGCGCAGACGGGTGGAGAGGTGCAGGGTCCGGGTCGGTTGGTCGTAGTGGTGCAGATGGTCGCCGCTCTCGCCGTCCAGCCGGACGTCATGGCGGCCGGCCAGGCGGGCGGCCAGGGCCCGTACGACCTCGCCCGGGCGGATGCCGATCTCATGGGCGAGTTCCTCCGCCGCGAGGTCGGTGTCATGGAGGTAGTTCTGGCGGCGGTAGAAGAAGTCCCTGATCTCCTCATGGGGTGAGCGGGGCTGTTCGGGGCCGGTCCCGCGCCCGTCCGTGGCCCCGGCGAGACGCTCCCCGAGCAGCTGGTTGCGGCGGCCGAGGTCGAGCAGGGTGCGGGCGACCCCGGGCAGGCGCGAGGCGAGTTCGGTCAGGTCGGCTGCGGAGATCCGGGACTCGGCGAGTTCACCGGCGAGCGCCTCGCGGAGGTCGGCCACCAGGCGCGAGGTGTCGCGTTCGGAGAAGAAGCCCGGGTCGACCCCGAAGGTCTCGGTCAGTCGCAGCAGGACGGGCACGGTGAGGGGACGGGAGTCGTGCTCCATCTGGTTGAGATAGCTGGGCGAGATACCGAGGACGCGGGCCAGTTCCGCCTGGCTCATCCGGCGTTCCTCGCGCAGGCGTCGCAGCCGCACCCCCGCATAGGTCTTGCTCACCCGATCGACCTCCGTCTCCGGCTCCCCGTCAGCGTATGCGATCGGGCCCTTCCTCGATCCTTCGCAAACTTGGCAAATGACGGACGGAAGATTCGCAAAAGTTGGCATGCTTCCACGGTTGCTGGCACTGAGTGCCAGTGCGAAAGTTTAAGTGCGGCCGCCGGACACCGACGACCACCGACCGGAACCGAAGCGCGACATATGCCCTTGCATCAGGGGATACCAGCGATTGCGAGGCACACCCGAAGGGGTTGCCCACCTTCGCGTCGCCGCGTGCCGACGAGGCCGCACCCCAAGATTGGCGGCACAGAGTGCCATCTCGATGCGTCCCTCTGTGGGCGTTGGCAGCCGTTGGCAGACCGAGGAGAGGGTGACCGTCATGGCAGAGGCGAGGACACAGGCGGCCGAGGAACTCGCACGGCGCTGGGCCACCGACCCGCGCTGGCAGGGCATCGAACGGACCTATGGCGCCGAGGACGTGATCCGGCTCTCCGGCAGCGTCCGCGAGGAGCACACCCTGGCCCGGCGCGGCGCCGAGCGACTGTGGCGGCAGCTGCATGAACTCGACTACGTCCACGCGCTCGGGGCCCTCACCGGCGGCCAGGCGGTCCAGCAGGTCAAGGCCGGTCTGCAGGCCGTCTATCTGTCCGGCTGGCAGGTCGCCGCCGACGCCAACCAGGCCGGCCACACCTACCCCGACCAGAGCCTGTACCCGGCCAACTCCGTTCCGCAGGTGGTCCGTCGGATCAACAACGCGCTGCTGCGCGCCGACCAGATCGCCACCGCCGAGGACGCCGGCGACACCACGGACTGGCTGGTGCCGATCGTCGCCGACGCGGAGGCCGGCTTCGGCGGCCCTCTGAACGCCTTCGAGCTGACCAAGGCGATGATCGCGGCGGGCGCGGCCGGGATCCACTTCGAGGACCAGCTCGCCTCGGAGAAGAAGTGCGGCCACCTGGGCGGCAAGGTGCTGGTGCCGACCTCCCAGCACATCCGCACCCTGAACGCGGCCCGGCTGGCGGCGGACATCGCCGACGTCCCCACGGTCGTCGTCGCCCGCACCGACGCTCTCGCAGCCACCCTGCTGACGAGCGACGTCGACGAGCGGGACGCCGAGTTCGTCACCGGCGAGCGCACGGCCGAGGGGTTCCACCGGGTGCGGGGCGGCATGGCTCCGGCGATCGCCCGCGGGCTCGCCTACGCCCCGTACGCCGACCTGCTGTGGGTCGAGACGGGCACGCCCGACCTGGCGCAGGCCCGCGAGTTCGCCGAGGCCGTCCACGCGCGGTACCCGGACCGGATGCTGGCGTACAACTGCTCCCCGTCCTTCAACTGGAAGGCCACCCTGGACGACGACCGGATCGCCAAGTTCCAGCGCGAGCTGGGTGCGATGGGCTACACGTTCCAGTTCATCACGCTGGCCGGCTTCCACTCCCTCAACCACGGCATGTTCGACCTCGCCCGCGGCTACGCCGAGCACGGCATGACCGCCTATGTCGACCTCCAGGAGAAGGAGTTCGCCGCCCAGGCGCACGGCTTCACCGCCGTGCGGCACCAGCGCGAGGTCGGCACCGGCTACTTCGACCTGGTCTCCACCGCCGTCAACCCCGCGTCCTCCACCACCGCCCTGACCGGTTCCACGGAGGAGGCCCAGTTCCACTAGGCCACGGCGCCCCCGCTCCCCCTCCCTCCTTCCCTCAGGAGAAGCGATGACCACCACTGCTCTGCCCCGCCCCGTCCGCGTTCTCGCGCCGCTGGGCGACCGTCATGGGGAGATCCTCACGCCCGCCGCCCTGGACTTCCTCGGTCAGCTGGTCGCGGCCTTCGGCCCGCGCCGCCGGGACCTGCTGAAGGAACGCCTCCGCCAGGTGATGCGCCTGACCAGTGGCACCCCGCTCGACTTCCCGATGGTCACCTCCGCCGTCCGCGCCGACGACTCCTGGCGCGTCGCCCCGCCCGCTCCCGGCCTGCTCGACCGACGCGTGGAGATCACCGGGCCTCCGGAGCGCCGTATGACGGTCAACGCCCTCAATTCCGGGGCCCGGGTGTGGATGGCCGACTTCGAGGACGCAACCGCTCCCACCTGGGAAAACGTCATCGACGGCCAGCTGAACCTGCTGGCCGCCGTCGAGCGGCGGATCGACTTCACCTCCGAGGAGGGCAAGGAGTACCGGCTCGGCGACCGGCCCGTCACCCTCATGGTCCGGCCGCGCGGCTGGCACCTCGAGGAGGAACACCTGGAGCACGAGGGCCGGCCCCTGCCCGCCGCCCTGGTGGACTTCGGCCTGTACTTCTTCCACTGCGCCCAGCGGCAGATCGACGCCGGGTACGGCCCGTACTTCTATCTGCCGAAGCTGGAGAACCGCTACGAGGCCCGGCTGTGGAACGACGTCTTCGTGCTCGCCCAGGAACTGCTCGGCATCCCCCGGGGCACCGTCCGCGCCACCGTCCTCATCGAGACGATCACCGCCGCGTTCGAGATGGAGGAGATCCTCTACGAGCTGCGGGAGCACAGCGCCGGGCTCAACGCGGGCCGCTGGGACTACCTGTTCAGCGTGATCAAGACGTTCGGGCACCGCACCGACTTCCTGCTGCCGGACCGTGCCAAGGTCACCATGACCGCGCCCTTCATGCGGGCGTACACCGAGCTCCTGGTGCGCACCTGCCACCGGCGCGGCGCCCACGCCATCGGGGGCATGGCCGCCCAGGTGCCCAGCAGGGATCGGAGGGCCGACGAGGCGGCGCTCGCCAAGGTACGGCTGGACAAGGAGCGGGAGGCCGAGGACGGCTTCGACGGATCCTGGGTCGCCCATCCGGCACTGGTGCCCGTGTGCCGTGAGGTGTTCGACGGTGTCCTCGGCGACCGGCCGCACCAGATCGACCGGACGCGGGACGACGTCGAGGTGACACCGGCGGAGCTGCTGTCGGTCCGCCGGATCGCCGGACCGCCCACGGCGGAGGGTGTGCGCCTGAACATCGCGGTCGCACTGCGCTACTTCGCCGCCTGGCTGCGCGGGCAGGGCGCCGTCGCCCTCCACGGCCTCATGGAGGACGCGGCCACCGCCGAGATCGCCCGGGTGCAGATCTGGCAGTGGCTGCGGCACCGGGTGATCGACCGGGAGACGGTCCTGCGGCTGCTCGACGAGGAGACCGCGGCCCTGGGCGCCGAGGACCCCTGGGCGCCGGTGGAGGAAGTGCGGTCGCTGTTCGAACGCACCGCGCTCCGCGGCGAGCTGCCCCCGTTCTTCACCCCGGAGGCCTACTCCCGTCACCTCGTGCGGCGCGCGGAGCTCGCGTCATGAGCGGGCGGATCCGGCGGGTCGGTATGATCCGCAGCCAGGACCGGTCCGGCTTCGCGGTCAACGCCCTTCTGCTGCCGCATTTCACGGGTCGACACAACATCTGGGGTGATGTCACCCAACCTCATCTAGATGTAGTGTTGCTCCTGCTGGTGGTTCGCCGGGCACTCAGGTGTCCGGCGAGGCAAGAGGGAACCCGGTGGGAATCCGGGACTGCCCCGCAGCGGTGAGCGGGAACGACCGCCGTCATACGCACTGGGCCCCCTGA
Organism: Streptomyces nodosus; assembly: GCF_008704995.1. Classification (NCBI taxonomy): domain Bacteria; kingdom Bacillati; phylum Actinomycetota; class Actinomycetes; order Kitasatosporales; family Streptomycetaceae; genus Streptomyces; species Streptomyces nodosus. Next base: position 7,132,027 of record NZ_CP023747.1, on the reverse strand, counting down.
GAAGGGCCTGGGAAGCGACGGTCAGTAGGAGTCTCGTACGACACGAGACGGGCCCGCGAGTCCGAAGACCTGCCACCGGCGCGTACACCGAGAAGCGGTGCACGCGCTCCGAGGCTCCGAGGGAGGGCCGCGTGGCAGACGCAGGCCCCGGGTCGGGCGTGACCGTTTCCCGCCACTGCCCCGGCGCCCCGCCGTGCCCGCCGCGACGCTCCTCCCCTCCCGGTCCTCGGAACCGACACGGGAACGAGCGAGAGGAGGCGGCGACCGTTGAGCGGCCTCGTGTATTTCTCCAGTGTCTCGGAGAACACGAACCGCGGACGAGAACCACGACTTCTTCTCCGGCTCCGGCTCGTCCTATGTGATGGGCACGGCGGAGGACACCGCCGACGACGACTGGAACTTCTGAGAGGCTCTCATGTCCGGCAATGCCGGTGTGCCCGCGCCCCGGGCCACCTCCCCCTCCTACGGCCCCTGTGTGCTGCTCAAGCACGGCGAGATCTTCCTCAAGGGCCACAACCGTCACTGCTTCACCGAGCGGCTGCACGACAATCTGCGGGTCGCGCTGCGCGGGATCGGCGGCTCCACCTGGATCAAGACCGCCCAGAACGTCACCGTGCTGGGCGGACAGGTCCCCCAGGAGGCGCTGGTGGAACGGGCGCGCAGGGTGATCGGCTTCAACTCCGTGGAGCCGGCCCAGCGGGTGCCCAGCACCCTGGAGGAGATCACCCGGGCGGCCGTCGAGGCGCTGCGCACGCTGAGCGCCGAGCGGCCGGGGCGCGGTTTCGCGGTCCGGGTGAAGCGGCGGGACAAGCAGTTCCCGCTGACCTCCTCCCGGATGGCGGCGCATCTGGGGGCCCGTGTCCTGGAGGAACTTCCGGGCCTGCATGTCGACCTCACCCGGCCGGACATCACGCTGGCCGTCGAGATCGACCGCAAGGAGACCTATCTCTCCTGGACCCGATACCCCGGTCTGACGGGCCTGCCCGTCGGGTCCAGCGGGCGTGCCCTGGTGCTGCTGTCCGGCGGCTATGACTCCCCGGTGGCCGCCCACCGTGCCATGCGGCGCGGTCTGTCCTGCGAGTTCGTGCACTTCAGCGGGGCTCCTTACACCAACCCGGCGTCGGTCTACAAGGCGTATGCCCTCGCCCGGGAGCTGAACCGCAGCCAGCCGCCCGGCCGGCTGCATGTCATCGCCCTCGGCAAGGCCCAGAAGCAGCTGGCGGTGGCCGGTGCGGGACGCCTCCAGGTCGTCGCCCAGCGGCGGCTGATGGTGCGCACCGCCTCGGCGCTGGCCGCCCGGACGGGGGCGCAGGCCCTGGTCACCGGCGACAGCCTGGGGCAGGTGGCGAGCCAGACGCTGGCCAATCTGGTGGCGGTGGACGAGGCGTCCGCCCTGCCGATCCTGCGTCCGCTGATCGGCTGGGAGAAACAGGAGATCATCGACGAGGCACGGTCCATCGGCACGGCCGAGATCTCGACCCTGCCCGACGAGGACTGCTGCCGGCTCCTCGCCCCGCCCCGCGCCAGCACCCGGGCCGGGCTGCCCCAGCTGCGCGCGGTGGAGAAGCGGCTGGACCTCGACGAGGTGACGGCGGCCCTGCTGGACAACGTCCAGGTGATGCTGCCCGGCGAGGACGCCGACGCCGCCCCCGAGGTCTCCCCCGGCTGCCCCGCGCCGACGCCCGCGTAACCCTCCTCGGCTCCGGCCGGCACCGCCCGCCGGTCCGGCCCGCCCACCAGGCGCCGGGCGGACCGGCGCGTCAGGGGCGCGACCGGTTCTCCTCACCGGGCGGCGTCCCGGTGCCGGCGCAGCAGGGTCGCTATCGCGCAGCGCAGACAGTCGCCTCCCTCGTCGCGGTGCGCCGCCTCGCCCGGGGGAGAGTGTTCCGGGCAGGCGGTCGGCACCGTGCCGTCCTGCTCCCGGCACCGCACCGGATCCCCGACCAGCCGTTCCAGCTCCGTCAAGAACTGTTCGGTCCGCCTCACCTGCTGGGTGAGCACCCTCACTCGGGCGCTCTGCCCGCCGATCTGCCGTCGGCTGGCGACCAGTTGGTCGTACGTCTCCGGGGTGAGGACGACCGCCTCACGGCCGTCGAGGGTGATGCGGTGCGCCTGGACATGTCTGGTCACTGTCTTCCTCCACTGCTCGCCCGGACGGTCCGGGGCGGCTCGGCCGGTCCGCTGTGTCCTGCCCGTTCTCCGGCACATGTCGGTGCCGGAGAACGTCAGAGGGCCCCCGGATGGTTCCGAAGGGCCCTCTGACGTCGGGAAGAAGCCGGTGCGCGGCCGAAAAGGCCCGCCTGGTCGAGGCGGTCGCGGACGTCGGCTCGGACGGGCGCCGCACCGGGGCTCAGCGGTGGCGGAACTCCGGCGGTCGCTTGTCCGCGAAGGCGCCCATGCCCTCCTTCTGGTCCTCGGTCGCGAACACCGCGTGGAACAGGCGCCGTTCGAAGCGGACCCCTTCGGCGAGGGTGGTCTCGAAGGCCCTCCCGACGGCTTCCTTGGCCATCATCGCCACCGGCAGCGACATGCCCGCGACGGTGTCGGCGACGGCCAGGGCCTCGCCGATCAGCTCGTCGGCGGGCACCACCCGCGAGACCAGCCCGGAACGCTCGGCCTCCGCCGCGTCCATGGTGCGCCCGGTCAGGCACAGCTCCATGGCCTTGGCCTTGCCGACCGCCCGGGTCAGCCGCTGGGAGCCGCCGATGCCCGGGATCACACCGAGCTTGATCTCGGGCTGACCGAAGACGGCGGTGTCGGCGGCGAGCAGGATGTCGCAGAGCATGGCGAGTTCGCAGCCGCCGCCGAGGGCGTATCCGGCGACGGCGGCGACGGTCGGGGTGCGCAGTTGTCCGAGCCTGTCCCAGGCGGCGAACCAGTCGGCCAGATACATGTCCATATAGCCCTGCGGACGCATCTCCTTGATGTCGGCGCCGGCCGCGAACGCCTTGGCCGAGCCGGTGATCACGATGCAGCCGCAGTCCGGGTCCCGGTCCAGGGCCTCGGTCGCGGCCACCACCTCGTTCATGACTTGGAGGTCGAGTGCGTTGAGGGCCCCCGGGCGGTTGAGGGTGAGCAGGGCGGTGCGGCCCTTGCGTTCGACGAGGATCGTCTCGTACCCGTCGGCGGGTTCTGTGGTCATGACGGCTGTTCTCCGCTCTGCTCTCTGATGGTGCGTACGATGCCGGAGAAGTCCTCCGTGGCGCCGACCCGTTCGGCGTAGTCGGCGTACAACTCGGCCGCGCGGAGTCCGAGTTCGGTGTGCACCCCGCCGGCGCGGGCCGCGTCGGCGGCGAGCCCGAGGTCCTTGGCCATCAGGGAGGCGGCGAAGCCCGGACGGTAGTCCCGGTTGGCGGGGCTGGTGGGCACCGGGCCGGGGACGGGGCAGTTGACGCTGAGCGCCCAGCACTGCCCGGACGCGGTGGAGGCCACGTCGTACAGCGCCTGGGCGGACAGGCCGAGGCTCTCGCCGAGCACGAACGCCTCGCTCACGGCGATCATGGAGATGCCGAGGATCATGTTGTTGCAGATCTTGGCCGCCTGGCCGGCGCCCTCGCCGCCGCAGTGGACGACCCTGCTGCCCATGGCCTCCAGCAGGGGCCGCGCCTCGGTGAACTCCGGTTCCCCTCCCCCGGCCATGAAGGTGAGCGTGGCGGCCTCCGCGCCCACCACTCCGCCGGAGACGGGGGCGTCCAGGGACCGCATTCCGGCGGCGACGGCGCGTTCATGGGCGGTGCGGGCGTCTGCGACGTCGATGGTGGAGCAGTCGACGAAGAGGGTGCCGGGCCGGGCCGCGGGCAGCACGGTGTCGTACAGCTCGAGGACATGGCGGCCCGCGGGCAGCATGGTGATCACCACCTCGGCGTCCGCCACGGCGTCGGCGGCGGAGGCGGCCGGTTCGACACCCGCCTGGGCGGCGTCGTCGAGGGCGGCGGGCACCAGGTCGTGGCCGCGCACCCGGTGGCCGGCCTTGACCAGGTTGGCGGCCATGGGGGCGCCCATGTGCCCGAGCCCGATGAAGGCGAGGGTGGGGCTCATCGAGGTGCCTCCGAGGTGGTGTCGGGTCCGGCGAGCCCCAGTTCACGGTCGCCGAGGGGGGCGAAGAAACGTTCCACGTCGGCGTCGGTGACCTCGGCGAGGGTCGCCGGGGACCAGCGCGGGTTGCGGTCCTTGTCGATGATCTGGGCGCGGATGCCCTCCACCAGGTCGGGGGAGGTCAGGGTCGCGCAGGAGACTCGGTACTCCTGGTCGAGGACCCGCTCCAGGGTGCCCAGGTCACGGGCGCGGCGCAGGGCGGCCAGGGTGACCTTGAGCGAGGTGGGCGACTTGGTGAGCAGGGTCCCGGCGGCCTCCTTGGCGTCCGGGTCGCCGTGGGCGAACAGCCGCTCCACGATCCCCTCGACCGTGTCGGCGCCGTAGCACGCGTCGATCCACTGCCGCTGCCCGGCCGTCTCCCCCGGGGGCGGCGGCTGCACATGGCGGGTGAGCGCCTCCTGGACGGGCAGCTCGGCGAGGTCGGCGAGCAGTTCCGGGAGCGCGGCGGACGGGACGTGATGGTCGGCCAGTCCGCACAGCAGTGCGTCGGCCGCGCCGATCTGCGCGCCCGTCAGCGCCAGATGGGTGCCCAGCTCGCCCGGGGCGCGGGCGAGCAGATGGGTGCCGCCGACATCGGGGACGAAGCCGATGCCGGTCTCGGGCATGGCGATCCGCGACCGTTCGGTGACGATCCGGACGTCGCCGTGCGCGGAGACGCCGACGCCGCCGCCCATGACGATGCCGTCCATGAGGGCGACATACGGCTTGGGGTAGCGGGCGATACGGGCGTTGAGGTGATACTCCTCGCGCCAGAACGTGGCCGCGGCGGCGCCGTCGCCGTCGCGGGCGTCGTCATGGACGGCGCGGATGTCGCCGCCCGCGCACAGTCCGCGCTCCCCGGCGCCGTCGATCACCACGGTCCCCACGGCCGGGTCGTGTTCCCATGCGGTCAGCGCCTCGTCGATGCGGCGCACCATGGCGAGGTTCAGGGAGTTGAGGGCCCTCGGCCGGTTGAGGGTGATGCGGGCGGCCCGTCCTGCGGTGTGCAGCAGGACGGGTTCCTCGGTGGCGGTCATCCGAACGCCTCCGTCAGTCCACGGGCCACGATGACGCGCATGATCTCGTTGGTTCCTTCCAGGATCTGGTGCACTCGCAGGTCACGGACGATCTTCTCGATGCCGTACTCGCTGAGGTAGCCGTAGCCGCCGTGGAGTTGGAGTGCGCGGTCGGCCACGGTGTACCCGGTGTCGGTGGCGAACCTCTTCGCCATGGCGCACAGATACGGCGCCTGGGGGTCGCCCGCGTCGAGTGCCTGGGCGGCCTGCCGCACCAGGGCGCGGGCGGCGGTCAGTTCGGTCGCCATGTCGGCGAGGCGGAAGCGCAGCGCCTGGGAGTCGAGCAGGCGCCGGCCGAAGGCCTCCCGGTCGGCGAGGTGGGCGAGGCTCCGGTCGAGGGCGCTGCGGGCGCCGCCCAGGGAGCAGGCGGCGATGCCGAGGCGGCCGCCGTTCAGGCCGTTCATCGCGATCCGGAAGCCCTCCCCCTCACGGCCCAGGAGCCGGTCGGCGGGCAGGCGTACGCCGTCCAGGACGACCTGGCGGGTGGGCTGGGCGTTCCAGCCCATCTTGCGTTCGTTGGGGCCGAAGGTGATGCCCGGGTCGTCCTTGTCGACCAGGAACGCGGAGACCCCGCTCGCGCCGGCGCCGCCGGTGCGGGCCATGACCACATAGACCTGGGAGGCGCCCGCCCCGGAGATGAACTGCTTCACCCCGGTGAGCACCCAGTGGTCGCCGTCGCGCACGGCCCGGGTGCTGAGGGCCGCCGCGTCCGAGCCGGCGCCCGGTTCGGTCAGGCAGTAGCTGGCGAGGTCGTCCGTCGCGCACAGCCTCGGCAGCCATCGTTCGCGTTGGGTGTCGTCACCGTAGCGGTCGATCATCCAGCCGACCATGTTGTGGATGGAGAGATAGGCCGCGATGGCGGGGCAGCCGGAGGCGAGGGTCTCGAAGATGAGGACGCCGTCGGTGCGGCTGAGTCCGGAGCCGCCGTGCTCCTCGCGGACGTAGATCCCGCCGAGGCCGAGCCCGGCGGCCTTGCGGAGCACATCGACGGGGAAGTGCTTGTCGCGGTCCCAGTCCAGGGCGTGCGGGGCCACATGGTCCTGGGTGAAGTCGAGGGTGGCCTCGACGAGGGCCTGCTGGTCCTCGGTGAGCAGGGTGCTGGTCATGGTCGCTCAGCCCATCGTGGGAATCGTGAAGCTGGCGCCTTCGCGCAGCCCGGCGGGCCAGCGGGAGGTGACGGTCTTGGTGCGGGTGTAGAAGCGGATGGAGTCCGGGCCGTGCTGGTTCAGATCGCCGAAACCGGAGCGCTTCCAGCCGCCGAAGGTGTGATAGGCGACCGGCACCGGGATGGGTACGTTGACGCCGACCATGCCGGTGTCGACGCGCCGGGTGAAGTCGCGGGCGGTGTCCCCGTCGCGGGTGAAGAGGGCGACGCCGTTGCCGAAGGGGTGTTCGCTGGGCAGGCGCAGGGCCTCCTCGTAGTCGGCGGCGCGGACCACGGACAGCACCGGGCCGAAGATCTCCTCCTGGTAGATACGCATCTGCGGGGTGACCCGGTCGAAGAGCGAGGCTCCGGCGAAGAAGCCGTTCTCATGGCCGGGGAACACGAAGTCCCGGCCGTCCACGACGAGTTCGGCGCCTTCCTCGACTCCGAGGTCGACATAGGAGCGGACCCGGTCCAGGGCGTCCCGGCCGACCAGCGGACCGAAGTCGGCCTGGGGGTCGTCGCTGCGGCCGATGCGCAGGGTGCCGATGCGTTCGGTGAGGCGTGCGACCAGGGCGTCGGCGGTGGCCTCGCCGACCGGGACGGCGACCGAGATCGCCATGCAGCGCTCGCCCGCCGAGCCGTATCCGGCGCCGATCAGGGCGTCCACGGCCTGGTCCAGGTCGGCGTCCGGCATCACGATCATATGGTTCTTGGCGCCGCCGAAGCACTGGGCCCGCTTGCCATGGGCGGCGGCGGTGGCATAGACGTGCGCGGCGATCGGCGTGGAGCCGACGAAGCCGAGGGCGGCGACGCGCGGGTCCTCCAGGAGGGTGTCGACGGCTTCCCGGGCGCCGTTGACCACATTGAGGACGCCGGGCGGCAGGCCCGCCTCCAGGAAGAGCTCGGCGAGCCGCAGCGGGACGGAGGGGTCACGCTCGGACGGCTTGAGGATGAAGGCGTTGCCGCAGGCCAGGGCGGGGGCGGCCTTCCAGAGGGGGATCATGGCGGGGAAGTTGAACGGGGTGATGCCGGCGACGACGCCGAGGGGTGCGCGCAGCGAGTGGACATCGATGCCGGTGCCCGCGTTGTCGGTGAACTCGCCCTTGAGCAGATGCGGGATACCGGCGGCGAACTCCACGACCTCCAGGCCGCGTTGGATGTCCCCGCGGGCGTCGGCGACCGTCTTGCCGTGCTCGGCGGACAGCAGCCGGGCCAGCGCGTCCTTCTCCTCCTCGACGAGCTGGAGGAAGCGCAGCAGGACCCGGGCGCGACGCTGTGGGTTCCACTCGCCCCACTCGCGCTGTGCCTCGACGGCGACGGCGATCGCCGCCTCGGTCTCGGCCCGGTCGGCGAGCGGCACCAGGGCCTGGACCTCGCCGGTGTTGGGGTCGTACACATCGCCGTAGGACCCCGAGGTCCCCGGGGTGTGCTTGCCGCCGACGAAGTGGGTCAGCTCGCGGACATCGGTGTGATCAAGTGGACGGATCATGGGTGCCTGCTCTCGTCAGGTGATCCGGGATGGCGCGGCGTACCGGCGCACGGGTGATGTGCGCGGCTCGCGCGGAACGCGTATGGCGTGGGAACCCTCAGGGGGTGACGGTGGGATTGCCTCTCGGGCAGTGCCGGTCGAGTCCGCCGGGGTCGTGAATGCGCACCGGTGCCATGCGTGTCAGCTCCATCCTCGTGGACAACACGGAACGTCCCGCGGCCGGTATCCTGACTCCCGGATCAGCGCGCGCCGTCCGCCTTCCCGACATCCTGCTCGTCAGTGGCGTCCTGCTCGACGGCGTGCTCCCCGGTCACAGTGGCGGGACCGTGCCGGAATCACACCGGCTTCCCTGCACCGCGGGCCTTTCCCTCCACTATATAGTTGGGCTTCCTAGTAATTCCATTAGTCCGCGCTCACCCGGTTCCGGAATCCGTCGGCCGGGGCTCCGTGAACCGCACCGGTGCCCGGAAGCGGGCACGGCGGGCGGCGCGCCGGAAGGTGGTCAGCACCGCCGGACCGACCAGTAGCACACACACGAAGTTGGTGACCGCCCGCCCGGTGTCCCAGCCCAGCGAAGTGGCCAGGTCGAAGGCGACATAGCGGTGCCACTGCTCGGTGAAAGGCAGCCCCGGGAGATAGGCGATGGAGCTGTTCGGGTCGAGGGAGAACGGCCAGAAGGAAAGGTTGAGCAGAAAGCCGAAGAGATAGCCGGAGAGCGATCCGTAGCCGGCCAGCATCAGGACCTCACGCCGGCCGCTCGCCCTGGGCAGCAACCCGGCGAGCATCCCGACGAAGGCGCAGCCGAACATCTGGTACGGCATCCAGGGCCCCACTCCCCCGGTGATCAGCGCCGAGGCGAACAGCGAGGTGCAGCCGAGGACGAAGCCGAAGCCGGGCCCGTAGACCCGTCCCGCCAGCACCAGGACGAAGAAGACGGTCTCGATGCCGGCGGTTCCGGCTCCCAGGGGGCGCAGGGCCGCGTTCACGGCGGAGAGGACGCCCAGCATGGCGAGCGCCTTGGAGTCGATGCCGCCCTCGGCGATCTCGGACAGCACCACGGCCAGGACCAGCACCAGCAGCACGCCGAAGATCAGCGGCGGGGCGTAGGCGGAGCCGAAGGTGCCCGGTGCGACGACGAACGGCCAGAAGAACGCCACGAGGCCCAGGAACGCGGCCAGTGTCATGACCACACCGGCGCGGGGAGTCAGCCGGATGGCGGTCCCGGTGGCTGTGCTCATGGGTGTGTTCCTCCCTCACTCTCGCCGGTCAGGGCCCGAGCGACCTGATCGACCGTCAGGAAGGGCAGCGGGAAAAGGATCTTCGCCGTCTGCGGGGCGAACGTCGGTGAGGAGACGATGACTTCGGCCGTCGGTCCGTCGGCCACCACGTCGCCCTCGGCCATGACGACCACCCGGTCGGCGGCGCGGGCGGCGAACTCGACGTCATGGGTGGAGATCACGACCGCCCGGCCCTCGGCGGCGAGGGTGTCGACGATGCCGATCAGCTCCGTCTTGGCACGGTAGTCCAGGCCCCGGGTCGGCTCGTCCAGGAGGACGACCCGGGGCGCGGCGGAGAGCTGGACGGCGAGGACGAGCGCGAGCTTCTGCCCCTCCGACAGGTCCCGCGGGTGGGTGGCGTCGTCGATGCCGGGCGCGAGCCGGTCGAGGAGGGCGCGGGCCTTCACCAGGGTCCCCGATTCGGCGTCCGCCTGGTCGAGTTCCTGGCGGACGCTCTCCAGATAGAGCAGATCTGCGGGGGTCTGCGGGACCAGTCCGACGAGTCGGCGGGCCTCCGCGGCCGACACGGTGTGCGGGTCCGTCCCACCCTGGCCGTCGGTGACTTTCACCGTCCCGGCCCGGCGCGGGCCGGAGCCCTGCAGGGCCCACAGCAGGGATGATTTGCCTGATCCGTTGCGGCCCATCAGCGCGGTGACCTCACCTGCGTGCAGATCGAGGTCCACCTCACGGACGGCGGGAACATCCCGGTAGGCGACCGTGACGCCGCGCCCTGCCAGCAGCCTCGGCCGGTCCTCGGCGACCGCCCGTACGGGGGGCGCGGCACGGCCGGCCAGCCGGGCCCGGAGCGGGGCCGCGGCACGGCGTGCGTCACGGATGGACAGCGGCAGCGGGGACCAGTCCGCGGTCCGGCCCAGCTCCACGATCGGCGGCGCGATCGTGGAACGGAGGAGGATCTCCTGGGGTGTGCCGATGCGGGCACGGCCGTCGCCCGGCAGATGGATGACGCGATCCGCGTACTGGACGACCCGCTCGAGGCGGTGCTCGGCCATCAGGACGGTGACGCCGAGGTCGTGGACCAGCCGGGTGACGGCCGCCAGGACCTCCTCGGCCGCGGTCGGGTCCAGGGCGGAGGTCGGCTCGTCCAGCACCAGTACGCGGGGGTGAGCGGTGAGGACCGAGCCGATGGCGACGCGCTGCTGCTGGCCGCCGGAGAGTTCATGCAGGGCGCGGTGGCGCAGATCGGCGAGGCCGAGCAGGTCGAGGGTCTCCTCGACCCGCTTGCGCATGGCCGCCGGCGGGATCGCCAACTGCTCCATCACATAAGCGAGTTCCTCCTCGACGGTGTCGGTGACAAAGCCGTCGAGGGGGTCCTGGCCCACCACCCCGACGACATCGGCGAGTTCGCGGGGCGGATGGTGTGCGGTGTCGCGGCCGTCGACGGTGACCCGGCCGTGGAGGGTGCCGCCGGTGAAGTGCGGCACCAGACCGTTGACGGCGCCCAGGAGCGTGGACTTGCCGACGCCGGTGTGGCCGACGACCAGGCAGAGTTCGCCCTCCTCCACCGTGAGGTCGAGGTCGCGCAGGGCGGGCTCGGGGGCGTCGTCGTAGTGGACGGTGACCTGGTCGAAGGTGATCACTGGGTGTCGGCTCTCTGGACGGGGCCGGGCGGCGGCGCGAGGAAGCCGGCCGTTCCGGCGAGGAGGATCGCGGCGGTCGGCACCAGTGGCAGCCGGGGCCAGGTCAGCGGGTAGAAACTGGGGTTGAGCTGGGCGGGGTCGTAGCCGAGGTCGCTGAAGAGCAGGACGGCGGACAGCACCCCGCTCCCGGCGACGGCCCACTCCGGCAGGCGCCAGGGGTCCGGGCGGTAGGTGGTGCGGGTCACGCGCCGGCCGCCCAGCCGCAGGCCCGCCACGCACAGGGCGGCGCCCGACGCCATCGCGGGCAGCCCCAGAAAGGTGGGCGCCGTCGCGTCGAGCAGTCCGTACGCCCCGGCGCACAGACCGCACATGCCGAGCAGCATCAGCGCGCCGGTGCCCCGGCGGGAGCGGCGGGTTGCGGTGCCCGCCCGGCCGTAGCCGCGCGAGTCCATGGCGGCGGCCAGCCTGAGCGAACGCTCCAGGGCGTCCTCGAGGACCGGGACCACGATGCCGCGCAGCGCCTTCACGCCCTTCGCCCCTCCGGCCCTCAACTTCATGGCCCGGGCGACGCGTTGCACGCTCTGCACCAGCTGCGGGGCCACACTGATCGCGACGGTGACGGCCACCCCGAGCTCGTACAGGGCGCCGGGCAGCACCCGCAGCGCGCGCTTGGGGTTGGCGAGGGTGTTGGCGGCGCCGATGCAGCACAGCATGCAGGCCAGCCGCAGCCCGTCGGTGCCCGACGACAGCAGGGCCTCCAGCGACACCGGCCCGCCGATCTCGATGCCCGCGTACCAGTCGGGGGTGGGGACGCGCGGGAGGGAGAAGAGGAAGTGGTCGTGCGGGGTGACACCGGTGGCGAACACGGCCCGGAAGACGACCCTGATCGCCACCACGGTCAGGGCGAGGTACAGGTAGTACTTGAAGCCGCGTGCCCAGGGCGCCTC